>JAFGKF010000130.1 GCA_016928695.1 Candidatus Sumerlaeota bacterium
AGAGATCCAGGAAGCCGTCGCCATTGAGATCCCCCGCTGCGCAGGCCCAGGCGTTGACCGGAGTGGACCCGATCCCGATCACCCCCGCCTCCACGCCGCGTTCAACGTAGGTGCCGCCCTCGTTGAGCCAGAGCTGATCGGGCGGCTCCCCGCCCACGGTGGCATCTGTCCAGGTGACAAACACATCCAGATCCATGTCGTTGTCGAAGTCGGCCACGACCAATGATGACTTGCGCTCCGGATCTCCGAAGACCACAGGCGGATCCATGGCCAAGCCCAACATGGCTGCGATGTCCGTGAAGGTGCCATCGCTGTTGTCGCGCCAGATCTGATTCACCACCTTCTCGTTCAAAACGAAGATGTCCAGAGTGCCATCGGCATCAAAGTCCGCCAATTGGAGGCCAGTCGTCGCTTCAGGCGAGGGACTGATGGCTGAGGCTGTCAGGCTGAAGTGACCCGCTCCGTCATTTCGATAGAGGAGATCTTCTCTGTCCCCGGGGTCAAGCGCATAGAACACACCGAAGTAGAGGTCTGAATCCCCATCGTCTTCCCAGTCGAACCAGAGCGGCGGATAACCTGAGACAAGCGTATCGATGCCTCTGGTCACAGCCTCATCAGTGAACCCCTGACCCTGCTGGCTCACGAAAAGAAGAGGTCTGTTCTCCAAGCCCGGCCGAGCAAGGGAGGCAGTGATGAAATCAAGAAATGGATCACCATCAATATCTGCCCACGCTGCCCCAATCGTATCGACTGTGTTGCCGACCCCAAGTGAAGCTCCCACTTCGCCGAAGTGCAGGCCGTCGAGATTGCGATAGAGATAATTCTCAGATTGATTCGCATTCAGCGAAGTCGCGACATGGGCGTCGGGGTCCCCATCATTGTCAAAGTCAGCAAAAGTCAGCAAAAGGTCCTTGAAACTCCGGCCCACCGCCAGACGTTCCGGCCACCCCCGCCTCGGTTGTGATGTCCTCGAAGTGAGCCATCCCGTCGTTGCGACAGAGCTTGTCGTCAATGTCTCCATCATTGAAGTTCCAGATGTCCAGATCGCCGTCCTCGTCAATGTCACCAAGCGAAACGGAGAGGCCGTCCAGGGGCAGGATCCCTGGGATCGCAGTCTCGGTCACATCGGTGAATGTGATCACAGCGCTTGGGACGTGAGCCACCGCCATGACAAACAGAGTCGCTGTGAAAAGAGATCGCAGAGTCAGACGCATCCCGTCAGTCTAGGCCCGAGCGGCGGCACTTTCCACTCACGAAGGGCGTTTTCTCGGATTCAGACCGCGATCTCGACGGTGACGATCTGCTTTTTGCCGACGGGGAAGGTGAGGGTGTCGCCCTTCAGCTTCAGTGCGGTCTGGTCGCGGAGGCGCTTTTCCTCCAGGGTGACGAGCCAGGCGCGGCGGGGGGTTTTACAGAGCCGGACGGTGGCCTTCACGGTGCGGCCGGTGGGGTTGAAGACGCGCAGCACGATGCCGCGGCCGCTCTCGGCCTCTTTCAGCGCGCTCAGCTGGATCGCGGGGGGCTCGATCGAGAGCAGCGAGCGCTCGCGCGGCGCGGTGCCGCCGGTGTGTGGCCCCGCCTGGGCGATCTGGAGTGGGAGGCAGACGCGCTCGGCCTCGGCGTGGAGGTTGGCCTGCCGCCAGTCGCCCGCGTGGGGGACGAGGCTGTAGCGGCGGACGTGCTCGCCGAGCTGCTGGCTCAGAGTCTCCTCGGGCAGGCGCTCCCAGCGGTACGAGACGGTGCAGAGCGAGACCTCGTAGGCGCGGAGCAGGGTCAGCGCGAGCGTGCGCTCGGGGTCGTCGACCGCCTCGAACTCGACGATGCCCTGGTTGACGAGGCCGAAGCCCGTCTCGCCGTCGGAGAGATCGACGAACCGCAGATGGGGCCACGTCGGATTCTCGCCGAGGTGGAAGGGGCTGTCGGGGCCACGGTCGATGGGGCGGTCGATGACGTCGCAGGCGGACTCGGCGGACGAGACCTTTGCCCCCGCGAGCCCCGTGGGGAAGAGAACGCGCAGGCGGTGCCCCCCCGCGTGGTTCGTGAAGCGGGTCTCGACGTCGAGCGCGCGCGCGCCGCGCCGCAGCGTGAAGCGCGAGGTGATGGGGAGGTCGACCGACTCCTCCGAGCGCCAGGCGTGGTGATAGTCGTCGGTGTGCTCGAGGCGCGCGGGGATGCGCATGTGATAGTCGACGCGCACGGTGGCCGAGAGCGGCCCGTTGTCCTCCATCGAGATGGTCGCGGGCTGCCCCTGGCTCGAGATCTCGCGGTCCTGGCGGGGTTTCCGGCGCGACCAGGCGTCGCCGTTGTCACCGCCGTCGACGAAGACGTGGAGGCCCTCGAAGGTGCGCCCCGTGGCTTTGTCATGCAGGTCGAGCGTGCCGTCAGGGTGGAGCTGGGCGATCAGGTGCTCGTTCTCGAGCAGGTTGGGGGAGGCGCCGATGCGATCCTTCGTCGCCCAGGGGCGGCCGCGCCGGACCGTGAAGACGCGGTGGCCGAGCGCGGGGACCTCGCCCGCGTCGATGTCGATCTTGACGGTCCAGCCAACCAGCGCATTGGTCAGGTCGGCGGGATCGCGGATCACCTTCTCGCCGCGGCGGAACCAGGTGACCCAGGCGTCGATCCGTCTGCCCTCGGAGTCGACGATCTCGTAGCCGTCCTCGGGGATCAGGTCCTCGGGAAAGTCGAGCACGGCCGTCACCGTCTCGCGGCGGGGCAGCGGCGAGGGGTTGAAGACTGAGACGATGATCGACTCCTCGGGGATGTCGCCGAGGGCGATGGTCCGCTGGATCACACTGAGCGACTCGGCGAGGACGGCGTTCGCGATCGACTTCACCTGCTCCAGGCGGTTCGTCGCGTCGCGCTCGAGCTGGTCGATGCCGCTGCCCGAGATCGTGTCGTGCGGGTGGACCTTGAGGAGGTGGTCCCACGCGACGTCGAGGAAGGGCCGCAGCGACTCGCCCCCGAGACGGTGGGCGAGCGTCGCGAACGGCTCGGCGAGGCGGGTGAGCGCGTGCTCGGCCTCGGCGGCGAGGACCTTCATCCGCGCCCGGGAGGTGATGACGTCGGCGAAGATGGTCGTCAGTGCGCCCGGCTTGCCCGGATAACGCATCTCACCCCTGAAGAGCTTCAGCTTCGACTGGTCGATGCTGCGTTTCAGGTCCCGCACGTAGTCGGTCAGGCTGCTGTGGAAGAGCACCTCGCCCTCGCGGAGCTGGGACTGGAGGCGGCGGACGATCTCGACCTCGAGCTCGTTGGGCGTCGAGGTGTCCATCCCCTGCATCATCGGGATCGCGCCGGTGGTGAAGACCTCCCGCTCCCAGTCGACGAGCGTGGCGAGGCGCCCCTCGAGGTCCTCGTCGCGCAGGACGCGGTTGTCCTGGCGGAGGAAGTAGTGATCCCACTGGTGATCGGGCGTCGCGAGCTTGAAGGGCATGCCACCGCCGTGCCACCAGTCGAAGATGCGGTCCTGGAGCATCTTGCCGCCCTGCACGGCGGGGCGGTAGACGTTCATGAAGAAGTTGTAGCGCGAGAGGTGGCCGAAGCGGCTGCAGAGCGCGCGTGTGCCGTCGGGCGACTCCCAGAGGAACTCCGCGTCGGGCGAGTCGTGGCCCGTGATGCCGCGGTAGAAAAAGATCGTGTCGATGCCGAAGCCGCCGCAGATCTGGGGGAGCTGGGAGACCTGTCCGAATCCGAAGGGGGTGTATCCCACCTTCATCACGCCGCCGAACTCCTTGGCCACGCGGTGGCCGACGAGCAGGTTGCGGATGATCGACTCGCCCGCGATGCAGTTGCAGTCGGGAGCGGTGTACCAGGGTCCGATCTCGAGTCGTCCCTCGGCGACGCGCCTGATCAGCTCCGAGCGGCGCTCGGGCCGGACCTCGAGATAGTCGAGGAGTGGCACTGTCTGCGAGTCGAGGGTGAACCGGTACTCCGGGAACCGCTTGAACATCTCGAGCAGGCGATCGAGGAAGGCGACGGTGAGCCTCCGGGTCAGCTGGAAGTCCATGGTCCACTCGCGGTCGAGGTGCGAGTTGCAGATGAAGTGGAGCCGGGTGGGTGCGCTCGGGGTGGAGTTGGCGGTTCGTGCTCTTCTCTTGGGCATCATCGTCTCCTGTGGGTTGCAATCGTTTGCACCCTGGACGGAACTCCCTGCCTCCGTCAATCGCGGAGGTCTCTGCGGTGGCGAATTCCCAGATCTCGGATGTCTCTTCTGGCCCAGAGGAGCGCTGCATTTCCTGGGATTTTCGCCTCAGGAAGAGGTGGCAGATTCCCCTGCGATTGGCAAACTCTCGTTTCGACGGAGGGAGTGTTGGAGCTGTCCCCTTTGGGATGCTCTCCAGGTGTGTCTTTTCATCATTTTTATCACAGTTCTCAGGCCCTCTTGACGATGAGATGAGAGCGATTGCCATGCAATTCCGTGACGCGGTCATGGGCAGAATCAGGGGCTGAATGATGGCTCGAAAATGTGGCAGTCTGGCAGAGGTTGTCGTTGATGTTTGAGCGTCACCACCAGGAGATGGCCCGGGCCCTCTTCGAGGAGGTGAATGACGCCGTCTTTGTCTTTGACCCGGAGAGTGAGCAGATCACCGACGCCAATCCGATGGCGCAGCGTCTCTCGGGTCATCAGCGCAGCGATCTGCTTCAGATGCGGCTCACGGATCTGCTCACCGCCCCCGCGGAGGAGGGGATGCGGCGTCTTCTCGAGTCGAGCCGCGTCACCACGCTCTTTCACTCCCAGGAGGGCTTTCGCCTTCGGCAGCGTGATGGTGGTGAGATCGAGATCAACGTCAGCGTCAGCCGTGTGCACCTTCGGCCCCATCCTCAGGCCCTTCTCATTGTGCGCGACATCACGGATCAGCGCCTCGTTGAGCGGGCACTGCGTGTGCGCAATCGTCACCTGGAGGTCCTCAACCGGGTGGCTCATCTGACCACTGGGAGCCTCACGCCGGAGGAGATGTGCGACCGGCTTCTGAGCGTGGTCCGCGATGCGATGCCCTGCGATGCCTTCACGCTCGACTCCTACTCCGAGGAGCTCGACTCGACCCAGGGCATCGCGAGCTATGACACGATCGACGGTGTGCTCCAGCGGGTCGCATGCGAGGAGGTGCCCCTCGAGAGTGGCAGCCGACTGCGCGCGGTGGTGATTCAGGGACGCCGGCCTCTTCTGATCCACCGCGAGAATCTGGAGATCGAGAGTCAGCCCTATGTGCCCTTCGGTGACGCGGGGCGTCCCTCAGCCTCGCTGCTCTGGGCGCCGCTGGTGGTGGGCAACCATGTGGTGGGGGTTCTCTCGGTTCAGAGCTACGCGCCCCACGCCTACACCGACGACGATGTGGGTCTGCTCGAGGCGATCGCCCATCAGGTGGGCCCTGCGCTGGAGGCGGCGACGCTCAGCACTCAGCTCCGCCAGAGCCAGCACATGCTGGCGAGCTTCATGGAGGGGGCGACCGATGCCTTCACCATCTGGGATCAGGATCTCGGTCTGCTGGATCTCAATCAGACGGCGCTGGATCTCTTCCCCGGGGGGGGCGAGCGGGAGAGGGTGATCGGGACGCCTCTGGGTGCTGTTCTCCCTGAGGAGAGGCGTGACCAGCGCCTTCGGGAGTTTCGGGATGTCATCCGCACGGGCATCCCACTGATCTACGAGGAGCACGCCGTCTATCCCGTGATCGGTGACAGGCATCTGAGCGTGCGGGCCTTCCGTGTCAGCGGGGGCCTGGGTGTGATCGTCTCCGACGTCACTGAGCAGCGCCGAGCCGAGGAGAAGATGTCGCGTCTGGCCACGGCGGTGGAGCAGGCGACCGAGGCCATCATCATCACGGACACACACGCGACAATCCTGTATGTGAATCCCGCCTTCGAGAAGGTCACGGGCCACACCCGCGGCGCGTCTCTCGGCCGGGGCATCGAGATGCTCAAGTGCGATCGCCAGAGTGAGACCTTCTACGAGGGTGTCAGGCGCACGTTCGAGCGTGGGGAGGCGTGGAGTGGCCGCTTCCTGAATCGCCGACCGGATGGGAAGCCGTACGAGGTGGAGGCGACGATCACCCCCATCCGAGATGGGGAGGGTCGTGTGATCAACTTTGTGGCGGTGCAGCGGGACGTCACCAAGGAGACTCAGCTCGAGGACCAGCTCCGCCACTCTCAGAAGATGGAGGCGATCGGCCAGCTGGCCGGTGGCATCGCGCACGACTTCAACAATCTGCTGATGGGGATCCTCGGCTACTGCGACCTGGCGCTCGAGGATCTCCCGGACACCGAGACCGTCGCAGAGTACCTCGAGGAGGTCCGCCGAGCCTCGGAGCAGGCAGCCACCCTCACCCGCCAGCTGCTCACCTTCGGGCGGCGCCAGGTGCTCCGGCCGATCAACCTGGATCTCAACGATCTGGTCGCGGATCTGATGAAGATGGTTCAGCGCCTGATCGGTGAGGACATTGATCTGCAGATCATGCCGGGTGCCAACCTCTGGCCCATCTGTGCGGACCCGAGTCAGCTGGAGCAGGTGATCGTCAACCTCTGCGTCAATGCGCGTGACGCCATGCCGGAGGGGGGCAAGCTCATCATTGAAACGGAGAATGTGACTCTGAGCGACGAGAGCGCGGAGTGGGGGATGGACACTGCCCGCTTTGTGGTGCTCACCGTCCGCGACACGGGGGTGGGGATGGACCCGGAGACCGTCAGGCACATCTTCGAGCCCTTCTTCACGACAAAGGAGATGGGGCGCGGGACGGGGCTGGGTCTCGCCACCGTCTATGGGATCGTCAAGCAGCACGACGGGATGATCCGCGTGGACAGCCATCTCGGTCTCGGCACCACGTTCACCATCTCCTTCCCGGTCGCCACATCCCGCGCGCCGGAGGACGTCGGCGACGAGACCTCATCCTCTCAGCCGCGCGGGGGATCGGAGACCATTCTCCTGGCGGAGGACGAGCCGATGGTGCGCTCCCTGGCCGAGCGCATCCTGAGGCGGGCGGGTTACACGGTTCTGAGCGCACCTGATGGATCGGTCGCCGTCGAGCTCTTCGAGAGCCACGCGGACGCGATCGACCTCGCTGTCCTCGATGTGGTCATGCCACGGCTCGATGGCCACTCGGTGGCGGACCGGATCCTCGCCACGCGCCCGGCGGTTCGGGTCCTCTTCACCTCGGGCTACAGCGCCGACGCCACGCGCTCGCGGGAGATCGAGAGGCGGGGCTACCAGCTGCTCGCCAAGCCCTATGAGCCCAACACGCTGCTGAGCAAGGTCCGAGAGGTCCTGGACCGCTCACCCCTGGGGTACATCGCACGGACCTGAGCGGTCTGTCTTCTCCCATGGCCGTGTCGGTCTCGAAGACCGACACGAAGATGCGCTGCCTGAGGGGCAGCGAGGTCTCCCCATGTTTGGAGTGCGGTGAGGGCTCCAGCGCGCCATCATCTCCAGCGCGCCATCATTCGGTTCAGCCCGCTTCAGCGGGTGCCTCTTGGCCACTGGCTTCAGCCAGTGGCCCGAAAGACCGACACG
>JAFGKF010000131.1 GCA_016928695.1 Candidatus Sumerlaeota bacterium
AGAGGCCATCTCGACTCCCCCACCCCTCTTGAAGAGATCGATCATCTCGCCACAGTGGGGACAGGTCAGACCGCTCATGTTCTCTATGACCCCGAGAACCGGGATCCCGATCTGCCGGCAGAAGGTGATGCAGCGCCTCACGTCGGAGACGGCCACCCCCTGGGGGGTGGTCACGATCACAGCCCCTCGGTTCTCCGGCGTGGTCGGGGACTCGCCTGGCATCTCCCCGACAACCAGCTGACAAACCGCCAGGGGCTCGTCTCCGGTCCCCGGCGGCGAGTCGACCACCAGGAAGTCGAGATCGCCCCACTGCACGTCGGCAAGAAACTCCCGGATCAATCCGAACTTCCGCGGTCCGCGCCAGATCACCGCGTCGGTCGCCCTCGGCAGAAGGAAGCCGATGGACATCACCCTCAGATTCTCCGTGAACTCGATGGGCATGAGCCCGAGCTCACCCGCCCCCACCACAGGGCGCCCCCCGAGGCCCATCATGCCGGGGATGCTCGGACCGTGGATGTCGACATCCAGAAGCCCCACCTGTCGACCAGACTGAGCCAGCGCGACGGCCAGGTTCGCGGCCACCGTGCTCTTGCCCACACCGCCCTTGCCCGAGAGCACCACGATCTTGTGACGAACACGCGCCATGCGCTCGGTCAAACGACGCTGCATCTCGGCCTGCTGCTCGTCGCGGGAGGGGCCACCCGCCGCTCCCTGGGGGGGAATGGTTTTCGCGCGATCACTCATCATGTCAATCCTCTCTTCATCAGGGGATCTCCAGCCAATCGCCTGACCCGGGCAGCGCCACCCTCCCCCCGAACACACTCTGAAAGGCTCCAATGGCTGTGAATCCTGTGCAGTGCAGCGGTGCCAGGAGGGAGATCGCGAACCGTCGAAGATTCTCGATGGTCCAGCGGAGACGCTCGGCCGAGGCTCCGCTGAGATGAAAGCCCCCGATCAGGGCCTCGACGGTGCTCGCCCCTGTCAGTGAGCCCACATGCTCGAGCGTCGCCACCACTCCGGAGTGCGCGCAGCCGGTCACGACCACCACCCCCTGGCCACCGGCGCCGCCTCTGGTGAAAAGGGCGAGGTCATCGCGGAAGGGATCGGGCTCGGGCTCATGCCCGCGGTCGATCATGTGCCGGGGATCCGGAGCCTCCTCCTCATGGCGCGCGGAGATCTCGCCCGTCAGCCAGAGACCGGAGAGGATCTCCCGGGGCTCCGTGACCTCCACCATCTCAAAGCGCTCCCTCAGCCCTCCGGGCTCGTGCAGACCGATGTCGTGGTCACTGAGCTCGCTGCGGCGGATTCGCCGCTCGAAGGCCATCGGATGAGCGAACAGAGGCAGGCCCCGCCCCCCATTGTTGGCCAGCCACGCGAGCCCTCCCCCGTGGTCCCAGTGACCATGGCTCAGTGCAACGGCATCGATGTCCTGGGGCTTCATCCCGAGGGCTGCGAGGTTGATCGGCAGAGCGAAACCCTGCCCCGTGTCGAAGAGCAGGCGCCGGCCGTCGCTCTCGATCAGCAGCGACAGACCATGCTCAGCCACAAACCCGCGGCGTGTTGTCCAGTTGTTGCTCAGAACCCAGATCTTCACGTCACATCACCTCGGGATGATCCGTGGACCTCTGGCACACGGACGTTCACCTTCGCCACGAAGGGCTGAAAATCCCGTGTGCCGCCCCCCGCCGCCACCGCGCAGAGCAGACCAGCGCGGTCCGTGGCGACCACACCGCAGAGGAGGGTCGCACGCGGCGAACCACCGAAGACCTCCGGCGCAAGAGGGGTGGAGGGGCCGAGCACGACCACCTCGCGGCAATCCGCGGCCGCGCTGAGAAGCGCATCGATCGTCCCGTTGATCAGCGCCGTGGCCGTGATCAGCGCGATCGAGCAATCGGGCAGCACCTCGAAGGCTCGGCTGTCGGGGAGGAGACCGGGGGCCTGTCGCGCGGCGCGCTCAAAGATGGTCAGCCGCTTGACGCGCTGACGGATGAGATCGACCAGCGGCTGAAAACAGCCCACCATCCCCAAATGATCATCCGACCGCAGCTCGATGGCCTCGAGCAGATCACCGCCGATGAGCCTCTCATCCCAGCGCCCACCCTCACGCACAGAGCGATTCGCCAACGCATTGGCCGTGGCCAGGCCGATGGCCCCTCTCTCGTGGGAGCCCAGAGAGGCCAGCCCATCGCCCGCGGGTGTCCCCGGGGGTGGCACATGATCCCGCACCTCGGGAAGAGGCTCTCCACAGCCATCGGGGCTGATGTTGGCCACTCCCATCGCGCCATCACTCAGCACGACCGCGCAGAAGCGCCGGCCCACGACGACATCCTGGATCGTCACCCCCCGAGCGCTCCGCCCCAGCCAGCCCCGGAGCCTCCCCACGGTGGAATCACCGTCCCCCACCAAGGTGGTGGAACCCTTGACATCCCGGCGGCTGTGGTGCCCGGCGCTCATCGCGTGGCCGCATCCCTCGATCGCTGCACCGCCAGCTCCTCCAGGCGATCCCACAGCTCACGGAAGACCGACAGCCAGCGGCCATCCGCATCGACCGCGGCTTGCCCCCGCGCATAGGCCTCGGCCAGATCCCGGTCGAACGGGATCTCCAGGAGCACTGGCACCCCGCGACGCTCACACAGAGTCCGGACACCGGCGTCCCCGAGGTCACTGCGATTGATGACCACGGCGCAGGGGACATCCATGGCGCCGACGACATCCAACGCCTGCTCGAGGTCGTGACAGCCAAAGGGCGTCGGCTCCGTGACCAGGAGACACAGATCCGCTCCGTCGACGGCGTGCACCATGGCGCAGGCCGTGCCCGGCGGGCAGTCGACCACCACAGGGCTCTCGTCGGAGGCCATCTTCTTCACCCGCCTGATCATCGGCGTGGCCATCGCCTCCCCGGGCCTCAGATCGCCTGTCACCACCTCGACATCGTGATCCGCCAGGCCCCGGATCAGAGTCCCGATCTCACGACTCGAGGGCACCAGCGCCTGCTCGGGACAGACCAGATAACACCCGCCGCAGTCCTTGCAGAGCTCCGCCGTCAACAGCCACTGCCCAGGCAGCACCACAATGGCATTGTAGGCACAGAGCTGAGCGCACCGGCCGCAGAATGTGCAGCGGTCCGGCAGGTGCCGTGGCACCGTGACCGTCACAGGCACGACCGACTGAATCTCCGGATGCAGGAACAGCGCCGCATCGGGATCCTCGACGTCACAGTCGAGCAGCTGGAGGTGCCCCCGGGCCAGAGCGAGGTTGACCGCCACGGTCGTCTTGCCCGTGCCTCCCTTGCCGCTGGCGACCGCGACTCTCATCATCCCATGCCGCTGTGCGGGGGAACAGTGTTTGAACTGGCCTCGCGCAGCTCACCGCGCCCAAAGGCGGCCAGGGCATCGCGCACGCTGCCGGAGACACTGATCAGGCACCGCACCTTGCCCGCGCGCAGCACCTGGAACGCATTCGGGCCGAGGTTGCCGGTCAGCACCGCCTCGGCCCCCTGCTCGATGACCCACTGAGCCGCCTGGGTGCCCGCACCGCCCCCCTCGGAGGCGAACGCGTTGCGGCCACCACCGACAATCTCACCCGTCTCGGTGTCCACAATCAGCAGAGACGCACATCGCCCGAAGCGGGGATCAACATTCGCATCAAGAGAGTCCGCCGAGGCGGAGATCGCCACCTTCATTCGCATCCACTCCTTTCGGATGATCTCACTCCCCACAGCCCCTCAGCGAGACAGGGCCGGGAGACGCATGAGGCGAGGGGATGTGACAGAACCGCCCCCCAGCCCACTGCTGGGAAGAGAGGAGACCAGAGATCACCCCTCGCCGCCCGGCGCGTCCGAGAGCTCGTCCAGACGCCCCTGGATACCCTTCAGCACATCCCGAAGAGAGCGAACCTCGGCACGGAGGTCCTCAATCCCCGTCTCTCGAGAGAGGGCGAGGGAATCCGATTCCGCGGCACCCTGGAATGCGGCTTGACCCCCGCCGGGCCAATCCACGGCCCAGCGACGATGACGCCATCCACGACCTCCACCGCGGCCCCGACCCCGGCCCCAGCCGCCGCGGCCAAACCCTGAACTCACATAGCCGGGCTGGGGATTGCCGACGCACAGTCCCGCCGCGCGCCCTGTTCTTGGTCCCTGACCCAATGGTCCTGTCCGATCACCTGCGGGCATTGCCCTGTCCTCCTTCTTGTCTCTTTTGATCACGATCTCTCACCCAGTCACCGGGGCTCCTGTCACTCTCGCCTTCACCGGCAGATCGCCAACCCCACCGCCGCCCCCCGCGTCCTCGGCCTCGGCCACCTCCCCAGCCTCGCCCCCCTCCTCTGAAACCCGGCATCATCAGGAACTCGTCGGGCATCCCCCGGGAAGCGAGCGAAGCGACCACATCCTCGACATCCCCCGCCACACCCGGCCAGACCTGCAATCCACGCCAGAGCAGCTCCGACATCATGCGGTTGCTCACCGCACCGCAGATGAGCCTCTCCGCCCCCGGAGACACCAGGGCCGCGAGCTGCGCCGGGCCTCCATCGCCTGGCAGGTCGATCTCTGATCTGGAACTCTCGCCCCCACCCCGGATCTCGATCACCAGCGCCTGCTTGGCCGTGTCGAGAAGCGGCGAGATGCGGCCACGGTGAATTGGCAGGATGGCTTTCACTTCATTTCCCTCTCTCGATCAAAAGGAGAGACTCGTTGTCGCATCCACTGCCCACTGAGCCAATTCTCTCATCGTGCTGATCTCAACCCCCTCGATGAGAGAGAGGTCTGCGATTCCCCGCGCCTCCGAACACCCGCCGCACGCCTTGACCTTGCCGCCATTCCTGATGACGGATTTCAACATCCGCTCAATGTTGTAATAGCCCTTCGGTGTTGCCTGGTTGGCAAGCGCACAGCCCACGGCATCCGCGAGCAGGAAAATCCTCACCTCCACATCGCTGTGCTCCGCCTGCAGAGCCATCGCCAGTCGCAGAGCATTGTAGGCCTTCTCCGTTCCATAAGGGGCATCGTTGATGATGATCTGCGTGCTCACATCGCTTCTCTTCTGCATCAAGCAAGGGCAAGGAGTATGCCTCTGGAAAGACC
This sequence comes from Candidatus Sumerlaeota bacterium, assembly GCA_016928695.1. Taxonomy (GTDB): domain Bacteria; phylum Sumerlaeota; class Sumerlaeia; order JABWBI01; family JABWBI01; genus JAFGKF01. Next base: position 5,084 of record JAFGKF010000131.1, read on the forward strand.
GGGACACATCTCGGCCCTTGACATTGATTTCAAAGGCTTTCTATGAAATCAATTCCCCTTGGGCAGCGATCTCTGGGCGGTGCATTTTGCATTGCAATGCAAGATGGGGGGTGCAACAATGCATCATGGTGCGGTTGAGTGATGGAAGAAGCAACAAACCCGACAAGCCCTCTCTCTGAGGAGACCTCGGTCATTCTCGACTCGATCAACGACGGCGTCTTCACCGTCAACGACGCCTTCGCCATCACTTCCTTCAACCAGGCGGCGGAGGCGATCACCGGCGTGCCGCGCGATGAGGCGCTGGGAAAACCCTGCTGCGACGTCTTCCACGCGAGCATCTGCGAGAATGCCTGCGCGCTGCGCGAGACGATGAGAACGGGACGCCCGATCCAGTGTCGCCCCATCCACATTGTCAGGCCCGACGGAAGGCGCGTCCCTCTCAGCATCTCCACCGCGCTCCTGCGCGACGCCGAGGGGCAAATCATCGGCGGTGTCGAGACGTTCCGCGATCTGTCCGTCGTAGAGGACCTCCGGCGGGAGCTGACCCGACACCACACCTTCCACGACATCATCAGCAAGAGCCATCGGATGCAGAGGCTGTTCGACATCCTGCCCGACGTGGCCGCCAGCGACTCGACGGTGCTGATCGAGGGGCCCAGCGGCTCCGGAAAAGAGCTTGTCGCCCGCGCCATTCACAGCCTCAGCCCCCGAGCCTCCGGCCCGCTGGTCACCGTCAACTGCGGTGCACTGCCCGACACACTGCTCGAGTCCGAGCTGTTCGGCCATGTGCGGGGGGCCTTCACCGATGCCAAGATGGATCGCAGAGGGCGCTTCGCCCTGGCCGAGGGGGGAACGATCTTCCTCGATGAGATCGGCGACGTCTCCCCCGCCATGCAGGTCCGGCTCCTGCGTGTCCTCCAGGAGAGAACCTACGAGCCCGTCGGCTCCAGCCAATCCCAGCGGGCCGACGTCCGGGTCATCGCCGCGACCCATCGGAGCCTCCGGGACGAGGTCGAGGCAGGCCGCTTCCGCGAAGATCTCTTCTATCGGATCAACGTCGTGCGCCTCGAGATCCCCCCCCTCTCGGAGCGGCGCGAGGACATCCCACTGCTGGTCGAGCACTTCCTGGAGCGCTTCAATCGCCTGCAGAGCAAGAGAATCACGGGGCTGTCAGATGAGGCCCTGGCCGCCCTGGTTCGCCACCGATGGCCCGGAAACGTCCGCGAGCTCGAAAACGCCCTCGAACACGCCTTCATCCTCAGCCGCGGACCGGTGATCCAGCCCGAGCATCTCCCCCCCGAGATCGTGATGGCCACAGCCCGACCCGAGGAGATCGCCGCCGCCCCCATGGGAAGAACCCTCGAGGAGCTCGAGGCCCAGATCATCCTCGCCGCCCTCCGCCGCCACGGCTGGCACCGCCTCGAGACCGCCCGCGAGCTCGGCATCAACAAGACAACACTCTGGCGGAAGATGAAACGCCTCGGCATTCAGCTGCCGACGACGGTGGGGGGATGACAGGGCAAGGAGAGGGATTGACCTGGCGCCCCCGGCGTGATTCGAACGCGCGACCTGCGGATTGGAAATCAAAACTCACTGCGTTGCAATTTGCTGCATGGGGATGCACAGGCCTGTCATGGGGCGACTTGGGCGGAGGGGCAGTTTGCAGGCTGCTGCCCATCAGCGCAGAGTTTGGTCACAAAATGGGCACACCGCCTCTGGTGCGCCTTCTTGACAGCAAGTCAATCCCTCCGCTGGTTTCTCGGGTCTGTCACCCAGGGTCACAGCGAGGAGTGGCGCTTGCGGAGAAGATGGTCCTACCCCTCCGCTCAGCGAAGAGGGCAAAGCCCTGCCAGTCTTTCCCGACCCGTCGAGGAGGGCTCATGCCACTCCGCACTCCCATCTCACTCTGGACATCGGGGGCCATGGCGGTCTATCTCTCCCCCCATGGTGATTCCCTCTCTCTGGCTCACCCCCGCCCTGTGGGGCCTCGGAGTGGTCGCGTGGGCCCTGGGGCACCGGCGCACCCTGAATCGGGTCCGCAGTGTCCCGACTCGGATCACCGTGGGTGGAACACGTGGCAAATCCACGGTGGTCAGGCTGATCACCGAGGCTCTCAGGCTTCATGGTCAGCGCGTGAGCTCTCGCATCGCGGGCGGGAGGCCTGAGGAGTCCCTCCAGGGCCATCGCCTTCCCGCGCCCACCCCATGGGGCCCTTCGCCGCGACCCGGCAGCGCGGAGCCTGACGAGCTGCGGCGGTGGATCTCCGAGGTCGTTCAGCGCGTGGAGCCCGAGGCACTCGTGGTCGAGAATCTCGCGTTCACCCCTGAGTCGATGCGGGCCGTCAACGAGCACATCGCTCTTCCCACACTCGCCGTGCTCACCGACTGTGTTCCCGATCATCTGGACGTCTGGCCCAACGATCCTCAGGCCATCGCACATATCCATGTCAGTGCGATTCCACTCGGCGTTCCCATCCTCACCCTGAATCCCCTCATCCGTGACGTGGCTCAATCGGAGGGGCGCCCGGCGGTCAGCATCTCCGAGGTCCCTGGCGCGGCTTCTCTCCCACGGTGGATGCGCAATCACTGTGCGCTGGCGTGGAGTGCTTTGGCGACTCTGATCTCACCTGGGCGCAGAGTGCATCAGGAAAAACTGATCACTTTCGCAGCCTCGCTCCTGCCCCGCGCCTTGCCCCTGGCCGGGAGGGCTCACTTCGTGGATCTCTTCGACGCCAACGACCCTGTCTCCGCTGAGGCAGCACTCGGCTCTCTCGCCCCCCCCACGGTGGAGCGGAGGATCGCCCTGTTCGCTCACCGACATGACCGTGCCTGGCGCTGGAGAATGTTTCAACCCTGGCTCAATCGGGCATTCGAGGAGGTGATCCGAATCACCGCAGAGCCCGATGAGGCCTTGACCGCGCATCTCCGGTCACTGGGACAGGACGCCTTGATTGTGGGACTTGGCAATGCAGCGGGCCCCGCCGAAGCGCTGCGATCACGACTGACTGCTCCGTGATGATGCCCGCCCCATCCCGCTGATTGGCAATATGTGCTGGCAGATTTCACTGAGGCACTGGCGATTCGCGCCGGTTCGATTTCTCCCTTCTGGATGCGCGCCCCGGTGGTTTCGCACT
>JAFGKF010000132.1 GCA_016928695.1 Candidatus Sumerlaeota bacterium
ACGACGATCACCGAGCGGCCGGAGTAGTCGACGCGCTTGCCGAGCAGGTTCTGGCGGAAGCGGCCCTGCTTGCCCTTGAGCATGTCGCTGAGCGACTTCAGCGGGCGGTTGTTGTGCCCCTTGGTCGGCCGCGAGCGGCGCGAGTTGTCGAACAGCGCGTCGACGGCCTCCTGCAGCATCCGCTTCTCGTTTCGCAGGATCACGTCCGGCGCCCGCAGCTCGATCAGCCGCTTCAGACGGTTGTTGCGGTTGATCACACGGCGGTAGAGGTCGTTGAGATCGCTCGTCGCGAACCGGCCCCCGTCGAGGTGGACCAGCGGGCGCAGGTCCGGCGGGATCACCGGCAGGATGTCGAGCACCATCCACTCGGGCCGGTTGCCCGAGCCCTTGAAGGCCTCGACGACCTTGAGCCGCTTGATCACCTTCTGGCGGCGCTGGGCGCTCGTCGCCTCACGCATCTCGACCTGCAGGCGGGCCGAGAGCTCATCGATGTCGATCTTCTTGAGCAGCTCCTTGACCGCCTCGGCGCCGATCATGATCTTGACCTTGTCGCCATAGACCTCGCGGTACTTGCGGGTCTCGTCCTCGGTCAGGATCTGCTTCTCGCGCAGCGGGGAGTCACCCCCCTCGACCACGATGTAGTCCTGGAAGTACAGCACCTTGCCCAGATCGCGCACCGAGATGTCGAGCAGGTTGGAGATGCGCGAGCTTGTCCCCTTGTAGAACCAGATGTGGCTCACGGGGGCTGCCAGCTTGATGTGCCCCATGCGGACGCGGCGCACCTTGCTCTCGGTCACCTCCACGCCGCATCGGTCGCAGATGATCCCCTTGTACTTGATCCGCTTGTACTTGCCGCAGGCGCACTCCCAGTCCTTGACCGGCCCGAAGATTCGCTCGCAGAAGAGCCCGTCCTTCTCCGGCTTGAACGACCGGTAGTTGATCGTCTCGGGCTTCTTCACCTCGCCGAACGGGCAGTCGGTGATCTCCGCGCCCGACTTGCCGCAGGCGCAGACTCCCGACCGGTCGACCTGACGGCAGTGCCGCCTCGACCACGCCAGAATGGTCTCGGGGCTCGCCAGGCTGATCCGGGCCACCGGCTCGATCTCACTGAAGTCCAGCTCATCGAAGTCGGGGGGCGCGAGGCCGAAGGCGGGGCCGCGGCCCGGAGGGGAGGAGAGATCACGGTACATGCAGGGTCACCTCACTGAGCGGTCGCAAGGTCGGGGCGGCTCAGGCCGCCCACGTGGAGGGTTCTCAGAGATCCTCGGTGTCGAATCCGTCGGCCCCGTCCAGGAAATCCTCGTCCGCCGGCGTCCCCAGGCCCGCGAACAGGGTGTCCTGGGCCGTCGCCGTCGCGGAGAGATCCAGGTGGGCCAGCTCCTCTCTCGACATCAGCTCGAGATTGAGCCCCAGCCCTTGGAGCTCCTTGACGAGAACGTTGAAGCTCTCGGGCACCCCCGGGGACTTCGCATTCTCGCCCTTGACGATTGACTCGTAGATCTTGGTCCGGCCGGTGACGTCGTCGCTCTTGACGGTCAGCAGCTCCTGGAGTGTGTACGCAGCGCCGTAGGCCTCCAGCGCCCACACCTCCATCTCACCGAAGCGCTGGCCGCCGAACTGCGCCTTGCCGCCGAGCGGCTGCTGGGTCACCAGCGAGTAGGGCCCGATCGATCGGGCGTGCATCTTGTCGTCGACGAGGTGGGCCAGCTTCAGCATGTACATGTGGCCCACCGTCACCGGCTGCTCGAAGGGCTCGCCGGTCAGGCCGTCGTACAGGACCGCCTGGCCCGAGCGGGGGAGGCCGGCGCGCTCGAGGAGCTCCTCGATGTCGCTCTCGCGGGCGCCGTCGAAGACCGCCGTGGCGATGTGGAGCCCCAGGACCTTTGCCGCCCAGCCCATGTGGGTCTCGAGCACCTGCCCGACGTTCATGCGGGAGGGGACGCCCAGCGGGTTGAGGACGATGTCGACGTGGGTCCCGTCGGCCATGAAGGGCATGTCCTCGACCGGCATGATCTTGGCCACCACGCCCTTGTTGCCGTGGCGCCCCGCCATCTTGTCGCCCACCTGGATCTTGCGGCGCTGCGCCACGAAGACCTTGACCAGCTGGTTGACCCCGGGTGGCAGCTCGTCGCCTGTCTTGATGCGGTCCTCTTTGTTCTTGAAGATCTCGCGCGTCTTCGTGACCTCGGCCATCGTCCGCTGGTACAGCTGCTTGATCCGCTGCCCCGCCTCGCCGTCGATGGGCAGCATGCCCGTCTGGAGGCTGTGGCGGACGTACTCCAGGCCCTCGGTCGTCACCCGGCCGCCCGGCTTGAAGACCACCGCTCCCGTCTCGTATGAGACGATCGGCTTGTCCACCAGCGGCATCAGGTCGCGGAGATCCTCCATGAAGCGCGACCAGATCGCCGCGACCTCCTCCTCGAGCAGGGCGTGCAGGCGCTCGATCTCGCGCTTGTCCTCGCGGTCGGTCCGGGCGCCGCGCTCCTTGCGGCTGAACACCTTGATGTCGACCACCGTGCCGCCCGAGCCCGGGGGCACTTTGAGGGAGGCGTCGCGGACGTCCCCGGCCTTCTCGCCGAAGATCGCCCGGAGCAGCTTCTCCTCGCTCGTCAGCTCGGTCTCGCCCTTCGGCGTCACCTTGCCCACGAGGATGTCGCCCGGGGCCACGTCGGCGCCGATGTAGACCAGGCCGTTCTCGTCGAGCTTGGAGAGCGCCTCCTCGCTGACGTTCGGGATGTCGCGGGTGATCTCCTCCTTGCCGAGCTTGGTGTCGCGCGCGTCGATCTCGAACTCCTCGATGTGGATCGAGGTGTAGACATCGTCGGTCACGAGGCGCTCGGACAGGAGAATGGCGTCCTCGAAGTTGTAGCCGCCCCACGGCATGAAGGCCGCCAGCACGTTCTTGCCCAGGGCGAGCTCGCCCATGTCGGTCGCGGGCCCGTCGGCGATCACATCGCCCGCCTCGACCACGTCGCCCGCCGTGACGATCGGCTTCTGGTTCATGCAGGTGTTCTGGTTCGAGCGCTTGTACTTCGTGAGGTGGTAGACGTCCTCCTCGCCCAGCTCGTTGCGGATCACGATGCGGTCCGACGCCGCCTCGATCACGGTGCCCGCGTTCTTCGCCAGGGCGCAGACGCCCGAGTCGTGGGCCGTCTTCGCCTCCGCCCCCGTCCCGATCACCGGGGCCTCGGGGAAGAGCAGGGGGACGGCCTGGCGCTGCATGTTCGAGCCCATCAGCGCGCGGTTGGCGTCGTCGTGCTCGAGGAAGGGGATCAGGGCCGCCGAGACGCTGACCAGCTGCTTCGGCGACACGTCCATGAAGTCGATCTCCTTGCCCGGCGCGCGCGGGTAGTCGGCGCGCCGGCGGCAGAGGATCGCGTCGTTGGCGAACCGGTTGCTCTGATCCAGCGGGGCATTCGCCTGCGCGATCAGGTAGTCGTCCTCCACGTCCGCCATCAGGTAGCGGATCTCGTCGGTGACCCGGCCGTCCTTGACCACGCGGTAGGGTGTCTCGATGAATCCGAACTCGTTGATCCGCGCGAAGGTGCACAGCGACGAGATCAGGCCGATGTTCGGGCCCTCCGGCGTCTCGATCGGGCAGAGCCGCCCGTAGTGCGTGTGGTGGACGTCGCGCACCTCGAAGCCCGCCCGGTCGCGCGAGAGGCCGCCGGGGCCCAGGGCGCTGAGGCGGCGCTTGTGCGTCAGCTCGCTCAGCGGGTTCGTCTGATCCATGAACTGGCTCAGCTGCGAGCGGCCGAAGAAGTCCTTGATCGCCGTCACCAGCGGCTTGGAGTTGATCAGGTTCTGCGGCAGCAGGTTCTCGAGGTCCACGATCGCCATGCGCTCGCGGGCCGTCTTCTCGATCTCGGTCAGGCCCAGGCGGATCTGGTTCTGGAGGAGCTCGCCCACCGACCGCACGCGGCGGTTGCCCAGGTGGTCGATGTCGTCGGTGTCCGCCTCCTCGCGGTAGAGGAGATCGAGGTGCTTCATCACCTCGACGATGTCCTCGCGCGTCAGCAGGCGTCCCTGGACCTGCAGGCTGAAGCGGCGGTTGATCTTGTGCCGCCCCACGTCGCCCAGGTCGTAGCGCTTCTCGTTGAAGAACATCTCCTCGATCAGGCGCTGGCCCGACTGCGCCGACGCGGGGTTGCCCGGGCGCAGCTTGCGGAAGAACTCGATCAGCGAGTCCTCATAGGTCTTCGACTTGTCGCGCTCGATCGTGTTGAAGACGACGTTGCGCTCCTGCTCGTCGATCGCGAGGCACTCGACCTCCCTGATCCTCACGACGGCGCAGCGGCGGAGGAACGACGGTGTGATCTTCTCCCAGCACTCGCCGATGATCTCGCCGGTCGACGTGTCGACCACGTCGCGGGCCAGGATCTTGCCGATCACGTCCTCGCTGTCGCCGGCCCGGAACACGAAGACCTGCTTGACCTCCGTGCTCTTGAGCGACGAGATCAGCTTCTTCGTCACCTTCGCCCCGCGCTCGGCCATCCGCTTGCCCTTGGCCGGGTCGATGATGTCCTCGACCACCTCGGAGCCGATGTGCTGATCCAGCTCCTCGCGCTTGACGGCGGTGCCGCTGTGGCGGTCGACCCGCACGCGCTCGGTCTCGAAGAAGGTGTCGACGAACTCCACGTCCTCGCGCATCCCCATGGCGCGCAGGAACGTCGTCGCCGGCATCTTGCGCTTGCGGTCGATCATCACGTGCATCACGGCGTTGATGTCGATCTCGAACTCGACCCAGGCGCCCCGGTACGGGATCACCCGCGCGCTGTAGAGCGTCTTGCCGTTGGGGTGGATCGACGACCCGAAGCTCACGCCGGGCGAGCGGTGCATCTGGCTCGCGATGACGCGCTCGGCCCCGTTGATGATGAACGTCCCCTGCTCGGTCATCAGGGGGATCTCCCCCATGTAGCACTCCTGCTCCTTGATGTCGCGGACCTCGGTCACGCCCGTCTCCGGGTTGGTCTCGCGGACGATCAGCTGGAGTTTGACCTTGAGCGGCGCCGCGTAGGTCATCCCGCGGTCGACGCACTCCTTGACGTCGTACTTCGGCTCACCGAACGAGTACTCCGAGAACTCCAGGGTCGAGGGATTGCCGGGGCACTGAATGGGGAAAACGGAGACGAATGCCTCCTGCAGGCCCACGCTGCCGCGCTGGTCGGGCGCGGCGTGGAACTGCATGAATTTCTGATAGGAGACCTTCTGAGTCTCAATCAGATAGGGCATCTCCATGATCTCGGGGATGCGGGCGTACGAGACCCTTTCACGCGTCCGGGACGAACGCGCTCCATTGCCATTTTTGCTCATGCGTGGTCAGGCCTCCTGGACACACCTAACAGGGGACAAACTCTGCAAATTCAAGGGCACAGAGCATCTGGCACCGTACCGAGGGGCCCGAGGGCATGTCAACAGGAAATTGTCACAAAATCTCATGAGCGTGGACTGCTGAAAATGGATGACTTGCGAGCCATTGCGGGCTGGCTGATCACCTGTTGATGGGAATTCATTTGATTTGAGCATCCTCATCATCCATCGAGGAGACCAACCTCCGGGGTGGAGCCGTTCTGGATGCAGCTCGGAGCTCATCGAGAATGGTCTGAGACAATGGGCTGTTCTCTCTGACCATCCAATCGCAGAGGAGATCACTCTGTCTCATGTAGATATCCACCATCTCGCAGGAGGCGGGGTGGACTCCAAACAGCTCACCTGTCTCCTGAAGATTGGCAGCTGGGCACCCGCTGCCGCAGGCCATCAGCAGCTTGCAGCTTTGGCAGCGATGAGGGGCGTCTCTGAGGTGATTGTGTGTCAGAAACTCTCTCTGGAGAGAGTCTTTGAATTCCCCGTGGAGATTTCCGAGTGAGTGGGCCCCAGTCGCTCCCGTGTCTCTGTCCGCGCTGTTGAAG
>JAFGKF010000133.1 GCA_016928695.1 Candidatus Sumerlaeota bacterium
AAGGTGCCGAAGGTATGGCTGGTGATTGGGGTGAAGTCGTAACAAGGTAGCCGTAGCGGAAGCTGCGGCTGGATCACCTCCTTTCTAAGGAACGGAACGGTGGCCAATGTCTCCCCCACGGGAGACCTCTTGACCCCCCGGCCGGTTCGCCGGACGGGAGCCACGTTCCCAGGTCGATTGACCCCGTGCGTGCGCGCAGGTCACTCTGTTCAGCTGTTGAAGCGCAGGATCTCCCTGCCAAAGGGGCGGGTGCCGACGGCACCCGCCCCTTCGCTGTGGCGCCGGCCTGATTCGCCGAATCAACCCCTTGACGGCGAGGCGGATGGCTGGCACGGTGGCGATCTGTGAGTGGGCGTATAGCTCAGTTGGTTAGAGCGCACGCCTGATAAGCGTGAGGTCGCTGGTTCAACTCCAGCTACGCCCACCACTCCTCCGTTGACGACCCGGGCCTCCCACGCCTTCAATGGGGTCATCTGATCCCCGGAATCGAGAGCCCCATGCTCCCACGCCCGGCACGAACCCCTCGCATCAAGATCTGCTGCATCCGGTCCATCGAGGAGGCCTGGATGGCCATCGACCAAGGGGCCTCGGCCATCGGACTCGTCTCCGCCATGCCCAGTGAGCCGGGGCCCATCGACGAGGAGCGCATCGCTGAGATCGCCGAGGCCATCCCCCCGGGCGTGACGTCGGTGCTGCTCACCTGCGAGACCGAGGCCGAGGCGATCATCGCCCAGCACCGCCGGTGCGGGACGAACGCGGTGCAGCTCGTCGACCGCGTGGAGCTGGGAGCCCACAACGCTCTGCGCGAAGGGCTGCCGGGCATTGGGATCATCCAGGTGGTCCATGTGATCGGTGAGGACTCCCTCCTCATGGCCAGCGCTTACGCTCCCCATGTCGACGCGCTCCTGCTCGACTCGGGTGATCTCGACCAGCCGACCAGGCGCCTCGGCGGCACGGGGCGGACCCACGACTGGAACATCAGCGCGCGCATCGTGGAGGCGGTCGATGTCCCCGTCTGGCTGGCGGGGGGGCTGACGGAGGACAACGTCGTGGAGGCGCTGGCGGTGGTCAAACCCTTCGGGCTCGATGTCTGCTCGGGCGTGAGAGTCGACGATCGCCTGGACGAGATCAGGGTCGGGACCTTCATCGCGAAGGCCACCATCTGACAGGGCCGCTCACCGGTGATCTGTTGACTTGTGAGAACGGGGCCCTAGAACCAATCCACCCATGGGCGAGTCACCCGTTCAGCTCTCCGTCGTGATCCCTGTGAAAGACGAGCAGGAGTCGATCGCGGCGCTCGTCGTCGAGACCCACCTGGCGCTGCGCGACTCGGGTCTCGCGCACGAGATCATCGTGGTCGACGACGGATCGATCGACGGGACCGTCGCGCAGCTCGAGCAGCTCGCCTCCGATCCCCTGGTGCCACTGCGCGTGATCGTCTTCGAGGCCAACGCCGGCCAGACCGCAGCCATGCGCGCGGGGTGCGAGGCCGCGCGCGCGCCGTGGATCGGCACGCTCGACGGTGACGGCCAGAACGACCCACACGATCTCCCGCGCCTCATGGAGCACGCGGGGCGCTTCGACGTGGTCAACGGCATCCGCGCCAAGCGGCGCGACAGCCTCTGGCGGAAGCTCTGCTCCCGCATCGGCAACGGCACGCGCAACCTGCTGACGGGCAAGACGGTGCGCGACGTCGGGTGCTCGATCCGCGTCTTCCGGCGCGAGTGCCTCGCCGCCTTCCCGCCCTACCGCGGGATGCACCGCTTCCTGCCGACGCTGTTCACGATGGCGGGGTTCACGATCACCGAGATCCCGGTCAACCACCGCCCGAGAAAGGCGGGGCGCACGAAGTACTCGGCCTTTGGGCGAATGCGCGAGGGCATCCCCGACCTCTTCGCCGTGCGGTGGATGCGAAAGCGTGCGCGCTTCCCGAGGATCGCGCGCGAGATCAGCAGCGAGAGGGGGGAGGGGGAATGAGATCCCTCCGATTTGGAGTCCAGCGGCTTGCCGCTGCGATTCGCTCAGGGCTGACTCGCAGGCAAGCCTGCGGACTCCACATGGCATTTCTCCTTGCGCTGACCTGCCACCCTGCCCTGGCTCAGGAGGCCCCCCCGCTCCGCGCAATCCGCTCACTGCCCAGCGCCGTGCAGCCAGGGGACACTTTCGCCGTCACCATTGGGTACTCGGGGGATTACCGGGGCGATGTCACTCTCCGCGAGTGGCCCCCCAGCGGCTGGGAGGTCACAGCGGTTTCCCCCGCCGCGAATCCCTTCGATCTGCCCCTCGAGTGGTCGGGGGAGATCGGATTCGTCGGCAGCCCTCGCCATGTCACCTACATGGTGCGGGTCCCCGCGGGGGCCAGCGGCGTGGGTCTCTTCCATGGTGAGGTGGTGACCGAGGGGGCGGTGCCGCGGCACGTCAGCGGTGCCGCGATGGTCGAGATCGGCACCTCGATCAACGTCTGGGGCTTCGACATCAACGCCTGGGAGATGCTGGGCATCATCGCGACGTTCGTCTTCGCCTCGCGCTTCCTCGTTCAGTGGATCGCCAGCGAGCGGAGCAAGAGGAGCGTCGTCCCCACCGTCTTCTGGTGGCTCAGCCTCATCGGGGCCGCGGGGCTCCTGGCCTACGGCATCCACTTCCGCCGCCTCGCCGTCGTCCTGGGGCAGTCGTTCGGATTCGTCGTCTACATCCGCAACCTGATGCTGATCAAAAAAGACCGGCGCCTGAACGGCGCCGTGAATTCAGATGAGTGAGCGCACCTCTTCGCGTCCCTCCGTGCCCTTCGTGGATCACCCTTCCCGCCAGTCGCTCCAGATGCGCTCGAATCGCCGCGCGTAGAGGTGCTCGAAGAGCTCCCCCTTGTCTGGGAACTCCTCGGCGACGCGCTCGCGCAGGCGCTCGGCCATGATCGCGATGTCGATCCACGGCAGATCCGAGAACAGGATCAGGTTCACGATCCGGTCGGCCTCGCGCGCGATGACCTCGGCGGAATCCATGCCCTGAGATTGTCCACGAAGGCACACGAAGGGACACGAAATTCGTGAGTCTTCGTGCCCTTCGTGGATCCTCTAGATCTGAATTCCCAGCTCACGCGCCCAGAGCGCGCCGTACCCTGACCAGCCGGTGACCCATGACATGAATCCGAGGTCGAACCCCGGGTCGGTGAAGATCCAGGGATACCCCTTGCCCCAGACCGTGTCGCTCACCCACCACGACTCGGTCCCCGCCCCGGCGAACGGGAAGCCGAGATCGCCCGGGAAGCGCGCGAACTGCTGGACCATGTACCGCGCCAGGTCCTCGCAGCGAAGGCGCTGATATTCATCGCCTGTGATCTTCCACAGCGCCCACTCGTCGGGCAGGTTGATGCCGCCGAAGGCGACGGCGTGGAGATTCGACGCGCTCGCGCTCTCCATGCCGAGCCCCGCCCAGCCCTGGCGCCAGAGAGACGAGCCGACCTCGACCGGCCACGAGTGCGCGTATTGGAAACTGTGCCGCCACGCCGCCGCGGCCAGCATCAGGCGGCGATGCTCGGGGTCCTGCGTCCGCTCGAAGAGTCGACGGAAGCCGCGCAGCATGAACATCGGCACCTCGGAGTTGACGAGCGCGCGGATGTCACCCGGGCCTCCCCAGAGTCGACCGTCATCGAGATGCCGGCCACAGAGCGCCGCTGCGCGGCGTGCGGATTCCAGATACTCCTCGCCTCCGAAGAGATCGTGGGCGTCGATCATGTTGGCGATCACCCCTGCCTCGATGTTGGTGATGCCGTATTCATTCGCCCCGAAGTTCGGGCCGAAATCCGGCCCCCAGTGGGGGAAGGCCCCCTCGGGCGACTGGCTCTTCAGCCAGTGCTCCGCGCATCGGCGCAGCGCCTGCTCCCAGGCCGGATGATCGCGGCCCCAGGAGCGCTCACGCCGCAGCGCCTCGGCCAGATTGTCGAAGCCGACCATGGTCACGTAGCCCGGCTCGCCCGAGCCCGCGGACGAGCCCTCGACCTCGCCTCCCCTGCCCACCGCGCTCAGCGAGGTCCATGGGAATCCCGGGCCCTCGAGGAACATCCGCGCCACCGTGTCGAGCACACGCGTGCCCGCCGCTCGCCAGCGCTCCTCGCCGAACTCATGCCCCGCCCAGAGCATCACCAGCGCGGAGTGCGCCATGCCGGTGAAGGCCAAGTTGGCCGCCTGGCCCTCGGGGCCGGTGGAGTAGACGATGCGGTCGAGATCGGTCTTGAAAAAGCGGTCGTGGATCGCGCCCGCGCAGATCTTCGCGGCCCCGTCGAGTGTCAGCTTGAGCGGTGTGGGCTCGGCGGGGCGGCAGTGGAGATACAGCGCGCGGTCAAGCGCCGCCCACGCGTTGAGATCCTCGGTCTCCTCGGCGGCCACCCAGAGTGTCCAGGTGATCGTCTCGCCTTTGGGCACCGCCGCGGTGTCGCGCCGCGGCATCTTCCGCATCCGCGAGTAGCCCAGCGGCACCCATGGCTCGTAGGTCGTCGGCGTCGCGAGCCTCAGCGTCGTCGTCCGCCCCTCGGGCGAGACGAATCCCGCGCAGTTCTCCCCGAGATCGGAGCGCGGGGCCGTGCCGATCCAGACCATCCTCTTCGCCGCGCGGTCGACGGCCGCCGACCAGACCTGCGGCAGGCGTGAGCCCGCGAACGTCCAGCCGTGGCAGCAGCCGGGCGCCTCGGCGTTCTGGACGTTTGGCTCCTCGGTGGGAATCGGTGAGGGCCCCCACTTCGGCCCGCCGCCGTGGATGTGATCGGGGTGGAAGTTGCACCGCGCCATGTTGCCGGGGATGAGGACGGTCGCATCACCCTCCCACGTCGGGTTGCCGCACGGCGTGTCGAGCTCGGCGTCGAGTCGCAGCCCGCGCATCGGGCGCGCGGTTGTCATCCGCAGGTCGACGCGCCAGACGCGCTGCCCGCTCAGTGCGGTCTCGGCAGCGGTGAGGGTGATCTCGTCGACCATCTTCTCACGCAGCGGCTTGCCGCACTCGGAAGCGGTCACACGCAGCGTCTGGCCGCCGAGACGCAGAGCAAGGCTTCCGTCGTCCTCCAGCGCGCTGTCGATCAGCGTGGGTGTCGGCGGCTCGGGGAAGGCGACGCTCACCGGTGGGGCCAAACACGCCTCGGTGATTCTCGTGACGTCGGTGCAGCCATTGAACGGCAGCGCGCGCAGAATCACCTGCCCCTCGATCTTCTCACCCGCGGTCAGGCCGTCGTGACACAGGCTCACGCGCCAGAGCGTCTCGCTCAGGCGGTCGAGCCGGACGCTGTCGAAGGGGCGGTTGCCCTCGCGCGCGACGAGCGCCAGGCCGCCCTGCGAGCTCAGCGACCACGCCTGCGGGCCGTCGCCGATGGTGAAGCACTCGCTCGCCTCACGCCGGTCGGAGAGGTCGATCGGATCCGCACCCGGCAAAACCAGCCACCCCGCGTCCGCGCGGATCGGAATGGCCAGCGGCGTCAGAGTCCCCAGCCGCTGCTCCAGGCGCAGCGCGAAATCGAGCAGCAGGCCATCGGGTGCGAAGGTCATCCTCCACGTCCCCTGGACGGGTCCCGACTGGATCTCCCAGAGCCAGGCGTCGTCGCCCGCGGCCTCGCCCGGGCGGGCGTGGAGCGGCTGGACTTCGTGCCCCTCCGGTGTCAGTCCACGGGGCGCGGCGAGACCGGGCAGGAGATTGACGCCCAGCACACCGGGGATCAGGGTGAGCAGTCCGCCCTCGCCGACCTCGGCTCGCAGCGTGGCCGGGCCGGGCTGATGGGGGTGGCGGTGGAGGGTGAGGGTGGGGGACATGAATGTGAGGTTGAACCTCGCTCTTGGAAAACTGTCCGGCAAGCGTGTGCACTCGCTGGTGATTTGGCAAGCCCGAGTCCTCCCACCTCCCTTGACGCCCTCCTCCCCCCGTCCGACAATCCCCCAGTCACCTTGGTGAGTCCTTCCTCAGGAGATCATGGCCATGAGATCACCGCTCACTCTCGCTCTCGCCGCTCTCACCCTGCTGGCGACCGGCGCCGCGGCGCTCAACAAGCTCCCGCCGCCGGGGGAGGAGGAGGTCGTCCACGAGATCCGCCCGGTCACGATCTGGGTGGTGGATGCCGATGATGAGCCGGTCGCGAGCGCGGAGGTGCGGCTGCACCCCCTGCGCGACGATCTGCGGGGGACGGTGCGGGGCGAGCGGATCACCGATGGCCTGGGCATCGCCACTTTCGAGGAGGTCCCCGTGGGACGGTGGGCTGTCTCCGTGAGGGGCGAGAACCACCGCAACGACGGAGTGGAGTTCGATGTCTCGCCCACGGGGGAGCCACCGCTCATCGAGGTGCCCCTGAATGGGCGGGGCCGAGTGATGGGCCGAGTGATCGACGCTGACGGCCAGCCCGTCGAGGGACTCCACGTTGTCGCGCGGCGCGATCTCGCATCGGAGCGCGGCTTCCGCGTGCTCGATTTCCACACCTGGGATCGGACGGACGCCGAGGGATTCTTCGAGCTCAGCGGGTTGCTCGAGGGCAACCACACGATCATCGCCTGGACGCATGGGAACGAGGAGTATGAGGGACTGCGGAATCAAAGTGCGGTGGAGGTCCAGATCTCCGCTCAGAGAATGACCACTGTTCTCGACGAGCCCTTTCAGGTTCGCCGCCGTGAGGAGATCGCGATCTGGGGGCAGGTGATCGACACCGGGGGAAATCCCGTCGAAGGCGCCGAGATCACCCTTCTCCGCTCGGATGGAAGCA
>JAFGKF010000134.1 GCA_016928695.1 Candidatus Sumerlaeota bacterium
CGCGCCGACGCTGACGTTCCGCATCCACTCGGACGCCACCGGCTGGGGCGGCACGACCAGGCCAGCAGCTCTCGCGCTCTTCGACCTCATCGCCGTCGCGGGACAGTATGACAGCTCAGCCCCCTACGACTCCTCCTATCAGCTGATCGCCCGCTGCGACCGCCAGGGTGACGGCACAGTGGCCTACAACGGCAACGCCGACACGGGCCCGGACGTCATGACCGCCGGCACGCTTCCGGTCGAGCTGAGCGTCTTCTCCTCAGAGTGATCTCGGCTCACCGTCACGGGAAATCGCGCCCTGGTGGGACTCCCCCACCAGGGCGTTTTTCATCTCTTCCTCTCGGGCGATTCGGTGAAAATGGCGTGGGCGGCTGAGAGGAGCGCCTCTCCGTGGAGATGGAGCTTTTTTTCGCACGGGGCCACAGGGGTGCGATTGTTCATATGAAAGCTGTTCCATCTTTTGCAACATTTGAAAAGAGAGGGGTCTGGGGTTGCCGAGGTGCCCGAAAGGACTGTTGACACAGAAGTTCTGGGTCTGGGGGAAGAGCCGTGAATCCTCAGATTCCCCTGGAGAAAAGCCCCTTTTCCCTTGCGAGGGCCATTGCCTCGGCGGAAAAATATTCACTTCGGCGACAACCTCTTGGGTCTGGTTGCAAACCTTTGCAATGACCCTGATGCGTGGGTCGTCAGCCGAGTGCAGAGCGCAGGGAGCTGGAGGGTTTCCGTGCTCTCGCAATCATTTGTGTGGAGGAAGTTTCTCTATGCGTATCCTCATGGCATTCGTCTTGGCTGCGACGCTCATCGCAAGCGTCTCGGCTGATCTGATCATCTCCGAAGTCCATGATGGCCCCCTCACCGGCGGGCATCCGAAATTCATCGAGCTCACGAACACCGGTCCCGGCGCCATCGCCGACCTGAGCATCTACTCAGTCGTCATCTTCGGCAACGGCTCCACATCACCCACTCCCGGATCAGACGTGGCATTGGACGCTGTGGCACTGGCCGAGGGTGACAGCTACGTGATGGCCAGCGCCTCGCAAGAGTACTTCGATGCGTACGGCGTGCTGCCCGATCAGTTCGGCGTTTACCCGTATCCGGCGACGGCTCAGAATGGCGATGACACGATCATCCTGCACCTGACCGCCAATCCGGCCTCGGATGCGGTCGACATCTACGGCGTGTATGGCGTCGACGGCACAGGTCTCTACTGGGAGTTCCTGGATTCGAGTGCCTACCGTGTCGCGGGAGTCACCGCGGCCAGCGCCACCATGGTCACCTCCGAGTGGACGGTCATGGCTGAGAACGACAACGACGGCAGCGGCCTCGCGCAGCTGCCCCTGATGACGAATCCCGGCGTTCACAACGGGCACCTGCTGACCCTGTCCACGCAGATGGGCACCGGCGATCTCGCCACGCCCACCCCGGCGCTGACCACCGGGATCTCCGGGGCGGACATCGTCAACGGCGTCACCGCGACCATCGGAGGCCTCGGACTCCACGGGGCCGCCTCAGCGGGCTCGGACGTCGCCCTGAGCGATGGCGCGACCAATGCGGCGGACAACCTCTCCGGTCTCTTCGCGGACTCAGGCGTCGCCAACGCCACGCCCACGACGGTGAGCTGGACGTTCGCCCCTCCCGGAGTCTTCATCACCGGCATCAACAGCTACTGCCAGAACACCGGTGCTGACTCGCGTGTGTTCCAGAACTGCCACATCTATCTGGATCTCACGAACGACGCGACGGACAACCCCACGTTCTACGCTGAGGCTGCCGTCGGCACCAACAATCAGAACAACGTGACCGATGCCAACACCTGGTCCGCCTTCTACCTGGGTGTTCCCAGCAGTGTGATGGGCGGCGGCCCTGTCTACGGAATCCGCCTCGACTATTACTCCCCCGGCGCCGTGGGCGGTGCCTTCATCGGTGAGTACGACGGCGAGGCCGGGTCGATCATCAAGGAGATCGACATCCTCGGCGTGGTTGTCCCCGTCGAGCTCTCCGTGTTCTCGACGAACTGATCTCAGGGATCACCCCCTGGACATCCTGGCCCGCGGCCCCCTGGCCGCGGGCCCTCTCTTTGCCCCCCCGCTCCAGAATCGTTGACGCGGCGCAACCGCCGCGCCACTGTGCTCGGACCATGTCGACGACACCCAACGGTTGGACCCTCTCCTCCTCGCGATCCGGCCTCCTGATCGTGCTCAGCGCCCCCTCGGGGGGCGGCAAATCGACGCTGGCCAAGGCCATGCGGGCCGCCGATCCCAAGCTCGGCTACTCGGTCTCGGTCACCACGCGCCCCCGCCGCCCCAACGAGGTCGACGGACGCCACTACACCTTCGTCTCCGAGGAGGAGTTCCAGAGGCTCATCGACAGAGACGTCTTTTTCGAGCACGCCCGCGTCCACGGCCACATGTACGGCACACGCCGCGACACGGTCGAGGCGGCGATGGCCGAGGGGCGCGACATCCTGATGGACCTCGACGTCCAGGGCGGGCTCGACATGAAGCGCCAGTGCCCCGATGCGGTTCTGATCTTCCTCCTGCCGCCCTCGCTCGAGGTGCTGCGCCACCGGCTCGAGACCCGCGCCACCGACTCCCAAGAGGTCATCGATCAGCGCCTGGCGGTCGCCCCCGACGAGATCGCCCACTGGCGCGAGTACGACTACGCGGTGATGAACGACGACCTCGACCTGGCCGTGGCCCGCGCCCGAGGGATCGTCGAGGCGGAGCGCCATCGCCCTCGCCGGATGGAGATCCAGTGGGGCGGGAATGTCCCCCCGAGCGTGGAGAGTCGCGCATGAGCGGCCGCCTCGCCGGACGCCGGGTGGCGCTGGGCCTGAGCGGCTCCATCGCCGCCTACAAGGCGGCTGAGCTCGCCCGACGGCTCATCGGTGAGGGCGCCACCGTCCGCGCGGTGATGACGGAGGGGGCGACAAAGTTCATCGCCCCTCTGACTCTGGAGACGCTGACGGGCCAGCCCGTCTACACCGCCATGTTCGACCAGCCGCGGGCCTGGGAAATGGAGCACATCTCGTGGGCGCGCTGGGCCGACGCCATCCTCGTGGCCCCGGCCACCGCCAACGTCCTGGCGAAGCTGGCCCATGGGCTCTCGGACGACCCGCTCTCGACCCTCTGCCTCGCCCGCGAGTCGAAAATCCCGCTGCTCGTCGCCCCCGCGATGAACACCCAGATGTGGCTCGCACTCCCGACGCAGCGCAATGTGGAGACCCTGCGCTCCGACGGCGTGACAGTGATCGAGCCGGGCTCGGGCGACCTCGCCTGCCGCGAGGAGGGCCCCGGACGCCTGGCCGATCTCCCGGCGATCCTCGACGCCCTGATCGCCGCCCTGGAGCCCGAGCGCGATCTCCGGGGTCGGAAGATCCTGGTGACGGCGGGTCCGACGCGCGAGTCGCTCGACGCGGCGCGCGTGATCACGAATCCCTCGACGGGCAAGATGGGCTTCGCCCTGGCGGCGGCGGCGGCGCGCCGGGGCGCGGAGGTCACGCTGGTGGCGGGTCCGACGCACCTGATGACGCCGCCCGGGGTCGCCCGATTTGATGTTGTCTCCGCCGAGGAGATGTGGCAGGAGACACAGGGGCGCTGGGGTGATCAGGACGCGGTCCTCTTCGCGGCCGCGGTCTCGGATTTCCGGCCGGTGCGCCCCTCGGCGACGAAGACGAAGAAGGAGGCGGCCTCCCTCTCGGTCGCCCTGGAGCCGACGGTCGACATCGCGGCCGCGGTCGGCTCCGCGCGCGGCTCAGCGGGGCGTCCCCTGCTCGTCGGCTTCGCGGCTGAGAGCGACGACCTCGAGCGGCATGCGCGGGAGAAGGCCGAGGCCAAAGGCTTCGACCTCATCGTCGCCAACGTGATTGGACGCCCGGACACAGGGTTCGCCTCGGACACGACTGAGGCGCTTCTTCTCCGGCGCGGGGGGGAACCCGAGCCCCTGGGGCTCATGGCGAAGACCGAGCTCGCCGAGCGCATCCTCGACCACGTGACCGAGGCGCTGGGCGGCCCACCCCCACTGTGAGGAGACGGGAGACCCGATGGCAGCGAATATCCGCAAACTGCTCGAGGCCTCGAAAAAGATCGAGGCATCCGACCTCCATCTCAAGGAGACGGCGAGGCCGCTGTACCGCATCAACGGCGAGCTGCGCGAGGCGCAGCATCCCCCGATGACGCGCGAGGACATGGAGAAGGTCGTCGAGGAGGTTCTCCCCGCCCACATGCGCGAGCAGTGGGAGACCGCCCGGAGCGTGGACTTCGCGATGTCGATCGATGTGACCACCCGCTTCCGCGTCAACGCCTTCCACACCCGCGGGCTGATCGCCTTCGCCTTCCGGCTCCTGGAGCTCGAGGCCAAGACGTTCGAGATGCTCACCATGCCCCCCATCTGCTCCACGCTCGCCTCCGCCTACCGCGGGATGATCGTGGTCACCGGGCCCACGGGGTCGGGCAAGACGACAACGCTGGCGTCGTTCATCAACCACATCAACGAGAACCGCAAGGAGCACATCATCACGATCGAGGACCCGATCGAGTATGTCTTCTTCGACAAGATGAGCCGCATCGACCAGCGCGAGGTCGGCAACGACTGCACCGGCTTCGAGCAGGCCCTGCGCCACGCCCTGCGCCAGGACCCCGACGTGATCCTGGTCGGCGAGATGCGCGACAAGGAGACCATTCTCCTCGCCATCCGCGCCGCCCAGACCGGACACCTGGTGCTCTCCACGCTCCACACGACCACGGCGATCCAGACGATCTCCCGGATCCTCAAGTACTTCCCCTCCGAGGAGCAGGAGTCGATCAAGGCCGACCTCGCCGTCGCCCTCAACGCCGTGCTCTGCCAGCGCCTTGTCCCGACCATCGACGGCAAGGGGCGCGTGCCCGGCGTCGAGGTGCTCGTGGTCAACGATCTCATCCGCAAGCTGATCCGCGACGACCGCCTCGACGACATGGCGACCGTCATGCGCTCGGGCACCGATGGCATGCAGACCTTCGACCTCGCCCTCGCCGGCCTCGTCCAGCGCGAGCTGATCTCGATGAACACCGGCCTCAACTACGCCGATGACCAGCCGGCCTTCAAGCGCCTCGCCATGGGGCGCGAGGCCGGCTCCGACAAGGCGGGGCTCATCGGCGCCTTCTGAGACCTCACCGACGCCATGGGCTTTGGGGCGCCGTCCCTCACATCGCCTGACCAGGAGGCAACGCTGTGCCGGACGCCGATCTCCTTGCCCACCTGCGGTTTCTCCGCTCCCTCGGGATCACGCACCTGCCGACCTCGAGCGCCGAGAGGCCCCTGCCCTCCGAGGCCCCCGTGGACAAGCAGGAATCATCCACACCAGCAGACAAGCACACCGGCACACCAACACACCAACACACCAGGACCGCCGAGCCGCCGCGCGCGCTCCCCGTCGCTGAGGAAACGGATCTCTTCGAGCAACAGCGAACGGCGGAGGTGGCAACGCTCTCGCCCACGGAGCGCCGGGCGAGGATGGAGGCCCGGGCCAAGGAGCTCGCCGACTGCGACCGCTGCAAGCTCTGCCCCGCTCGGAATCACGCCGCCAACCGCCTCGTCTACGGTGCGGGGAATCCCGAGGCCGACATCGTGTTCGTCGGGGAGGGCCCGGGGGAAGAGGAGGATCGGCAGGGGATCCCGTTCGTCGGACGCGCGGGGGAGCTGCTGACCAAGATCATCGGGGCGATGGGACTCCGGCGCGACGACGTTTACATCTGCAACGTCGTCAAGCACCGGGCGCCGGGCAACCGAGACCCGGAGGCGGACGAGATCGAGGCGTGCGAGCCGTTCCTGCTCGAGCAGCTCGACCTGATCCAGCCCCGTGTGCTCGTGACCCTGGGCAACTGCGCGACGAAGACGCTTCTCCGCACGAAGGTGGGGATCACGCGGATGAGGGGCACGTGGCAGACCTATCACGGCATCCCGACGATGCCGACCTTTCACCCCGCCTATGTGCTGCGCAGCTACACGCGCACCAACCGCGAGGCGGTGTGGAGCGACATGAAGGCGGTGATGGCGAAGGTGGAGGGGCGGAGCAGCTGATTGCCCATGAGTTTTTCACTCTTGCATTCCGAGGGGCCTTGACCTCAGCTGAGGCCACGAAATTCACCACGGGGGAGACGTTTCCATGATTCATCGAGCGGGACTTTCATTCACTCTGATCGCTCTGTTGGCACTTGCCTCGATGCCGGTCTTCGCCGCGCCGGTCGACGAGGCGACCGACGAAGCCACCGAGGAGAGCGAGAGCGCCCTTGACCGCGCCGAGCGCGGACTCCGGGGCATCGGAGAGAGCGTCACGGGCGCTGTGCAAGACCTCTCCGATCGCGCCGAGGAGCGCACCGCGCGCCGCCGGGGTGAGGCCGACGAGGCCACCGCTGCCACCACCGCCAGCGCCGAGGTGAGCGCCGAGGCCGTTGCCCGGACCGCGAGCGCCGAGGCGAGCGCCGAGGCCGTCGCCCGGACCGCCAGCGCCGAGGTGAGCACCGAGGCCAGCGCCGAGGCCAGCGCCGAGGCCACCGAGCAGAGCGAGGATCGCCTCGAC
>JAFGKF010000135.1 GCA_016928695.1 Candidatus Sumerlaeota bacterium
GCGACTTCATCGACACCGGCCTGGAGATCATCGGCCGTCAGATGCGAGGAGAGCCCCCCGGCGTGCTGGCCTGAGAAGGCGAGGGGCCAAACAGATACTGCCACGGAGTAGGCGGACGTGCCGGGATGGAAATGAAAAAGGGGCTTCTTCTCAATGGGATCTGCTTGCTGGATGATCGTTCGGCCATAGACAAGCGTGTGAAGAGTGCCTCCCCGATTCTCCAGAACCCCACAGATGCCCGTCTCGCCATCGGCGATGACACATCGATGTTCACACAGTGAACAGCGTACTCTGCCGTGAGGCAATTTGTCATAGAGCATAGCCTCAGGGACATCGGGAATCTGGGATCCGTAGGTCATCCTGTCTTTTTCTTGAACCTCCGAACGTAATACTTGTGCCCTTCGTATTGTGCTGGTGTGATCTGATTCGCAGCAACCATTTGATCGATCACCGCCCAATCCGAGCCCACTCTCTGCAAAAGTGTGCCGATCGCCTCTTCGCGCATGGGATGGACGGCGGTGATGCTGAGGACGTCTTCTTGGATGTTTCCCGTGGAGGCGAATGCTTCGCCTTCGTAGCCGGTGAGATATTCCAGATGTTCCACCCTGGTCTTCAAGATCTGATAGGCTCGATTGACGACATTTTCATCCGGTGCATACACCCATTGCTCGGCAGGGGGACGAGTGGGAATGGACAGGTAGGCCACAGAGGGGCGCAGGCGGGCGAGAAACTCTGCCACCTGCCGAAGATTTTGCTCTCCGTCATTGACGTCGGCGGCAAGCATGGTTTCAGTCGCCAGCGTGCCTTCAAAGGATCGGGAGAAGGTCAGCGCCCCCTCAAGGACAGCCGAGAGATTCAGCCGCTTGTGAGGACGATTGACCCGGCGCCAGACAGCCTCGTCGACGGCATCAATTTTGAGGGACACCCAGTCAGCCTCCATCAGATCGTCTCTGACCTTCTCGTTCCAGATCAGTGACCCATTGCTGATCACGGCGATCGGTGTGCCCAATTGCTTGAGCAAAGCGATTTCCGTCTTCAGGTTGATGTCCAGCGTGGGCTCGCCGTCCGGCACAAATGTCACGTAATCAACGGGCTCTCCTTCCGCCCTTTTGGCTTCGATCCTTTTCTGCACAGCTTTCAGGATATCATGGGGCTTGTAGAAAGGCTGCCTGTCGATTTGCATGTTCATCGTGCGACCCACCTGGCAATAAACACACGAATACGTGCAAATCTTCGGAGGGATGTTATTGATCCCGAGACTGTGCCCCAGTCTTCTCGACGGGACTGGGCCAAACACGAGGCTTGTCATGATCCTTTGCCTTTCTCTGCACCGAAAATCTCCTCGGCCAGCCCTCTCAGGGCCATCTGGATTGCCGCCGGGGCCGCCTCGACCGCTGGTAGC
This sequence comes from Candidatus Sumerlaeota bacterium, assembly GCA_016928695.1. Classification (GTDB taxonomy): domain Bacteria; phylum Sumerlaeota; class Sumerlaeia; order JABWBI01; family JABWBI01; genus JAFGKF01. The sequence goes on from JAFGKF010000135.1 coordinate 1,403, forward strand.
AGAGGCGAACTCGTTGCGGCCGCCGCCGACGATTTCGCCCGTGTCTGCGTCCACGATCAGCAGAGAGGCGCATCGCCCGAAGAGGGGATCCACCGGCGAATCGAGAGACTCAGCCGAGGCTGAAATGGCCAGCTTCATTTGCCTTCACTCCTTCTCACCGCGTTTGCCCTCAAGATCTCTCAGGCGGCGCTGAGTGTCCTCCAGCGTGGACTGGAGTGACTGGGCCTGGTCCCGCAGGAGTTCGATCTCCTGCGCGCGGGTCAGCAAAGGGGGCACCGGCCACGCAGTGGGATAGAGGCCCGCCCGTGCCCAGCCGGGCTGACCCGTGGCCCAATATCGGTTGTGCCAGCCGCGCGCCACCGCCGCGCCCACGGCCCCCGGGGCCACGGCCACCCCAGCCCGGGCCGGGATTCATGAAGCCCGGGTGAGGATAGCCGGTGCACAGACCAGCCGCGCGCCCCGTTCTCGGTCCCAGACCCATCGGTCCCGTGTGATCACCAGCAGGCATCGCTCTGTCCTCATTGTTCTCTCACTCGCGAGACGTTCGCTCGCCGATTGTCTCCTCGCCGACTCCCCCTCCGGCGGACTGCCAACCCCAACACCACCCCCGATGCCTCCGACCACGGCCGCCACCCCGACCGCGGCCCCAGCCTCCGCAGCCCGGCATCATGAGGGCCTCATCGGGCGCCCCGCGGGAGGTCAGCGACGCGATCACCTCCTCGGCCTCGCCCGCCACGCCGGGCCAGACCTGCAAACCGCGCCAGTGCAGCTCGGTCATCAGGCGGCCGCTCACCGCACCACAGATCAGTCTCTCCGCTCCCGCAGTCATGAGAGCCTCAAGCTGAGCCTGTCCCTATCTCCAGGCAGGTCCATCTCTGCCCTCGAGCTCTCTTCGCGGTCTCAGATATTGACCACCAGAGTGCGCTGCGCCGTATCGAGCAGCGGTGAAAAGCAGTTGCGATGGATGGACAGATTCAGTTTCAAAATCATCACTCGCACTTTGTGTATGGAGCAAAAGTAGTGCCTCTGAAACACCAGGCCCAGAAGCACTAAAGACGACTGGAATAAATGAGGTTAAGGCCGATTACGCAGATTGGCCAGCCGCCTTGTGTGGTGCAATTTGCATCGACAAAAGACTTGTTGTTGCAATTGTGCAGCTGTGTGGGGAGCGTGGAGTGGGAACGCAGGATGCATCAGATTTCGATCCCCTTCACGAATCTCTCCGAGGAAACCTCGGTCATCCTCGACTCGATCACCGATGGGATCTTCACCGTCAGCGAGGACTTCGTCATCACTTCCTTCAACCAGGCGGCGGAGGCGATCAACGGCGTGTCGCCCCAGAAGGCCCTGGGCAAAGCCTGCTGCGACGTGTTCCACGTGAGCATCTGCGAGACCGCATGCGCTCTGCGCGAGACGATGAGGACGGGGCGCCCGATCCAGTGCCGGCCCATCCACATCGTTCGTCCGGACGGCAAGCGCGTCCCCCTCAGCATCTCCACCGCGCTGCTGCGTGACGCCGAGGGACGATCATCGGTGGCGTTGAGACCTTCCGCGATCTCTCGGTGGTCGAGGACCTGCGGCGGGAGCTGACCCGCCGCCACACGTTCCACGACATCATCAGCAAGAGCCACCGGATGCATCGGCTGTTCGACATCCTGCCCGATGTGGCCGCCAGCGACTCGACGGTGCTCATCGAGGGCCCCAGTGGCTCGGGCAAGGAGCTCGTGGCCCGGGCGATCCACACGCTGAGCCCCCGGGCCGAGGCACCCCTGGTCACTGTCAACTGCGGTGCACTGCCCGACACGCTGCTCGAGTCCGAGCTCTTCGGTCACGTGCGGGGGGCTTTCACCGATGCCAAGGCTGATCGGAAAGGTCGCTTCGCCATGGCTGAGGGTGGCACGATCTTCCTCGACGAAATCGGCGATGTGTCACCCGCCATGCAGGTTCGCCTGCTGCGGGTTCTCCAGGAGAGGGCCTACGAGCCCGCCGGGTCAAGCCAGCCGCGGCAGGCCAACGTCAGGGTCATCACCGCCACCCACAGGAGCCTCCGATCCGAAGTCGAGGCGGACCGGTTCCGGGATGATCTGTTCTATCGCATCAATGTGGTGCGCCTCGAGATCCCGCCCCTCTCGGAGCGGCGCGAGGACATCCCCCTGCTGGCCGAGCACTTCATCGGCCGATTCAATCGGCTCAGGGATAGGAAAATCACCGGCCTGTCCGACGAGGCTCTGGCTGCGCTGATGCGTCGCACCTGGCCAGGCAACGTGCGTGAGCTCGACAACACCATCGAGCACGCCTTCATCCTCTGCCGTGGATCGGTGATCCGCACTGAGCACCTGCCGCCCGAGATCGGGGGGGCACGGCCTCCCCCGAGGAGATTGCCGTCGCTCCCATGGGCAGGACGCTTGCGGAGCTAGAGGCCCAGATCGTTCTGTCCTCCCTCCGCCGCCATGGATGGCGCCGCCTCGAGACGGCCCGCGAGCTGGACATCGACAAGACGACGCTCTGGCGGAAGATGAAACGTCTGGGTATCCACAGATCAGATTGAGAGCAAGGTCAGTCATCTCCCTCATGACAACGAAGAGATGCCCCAACAAGTCGTCCCTCTGAAGTCAGGGTGCATTTTGCGGTGTGAAGCTTTCCACCTTTTTCCGATCACCAACGCTCAACACGTTGTGAATCAACCGCCCACGCCCGGAATTCCTATGGGCACAGTTGTTGCTCTCTGTTATGGGCATCATGGGTCTTCCTGAACCAGAGAGCCCGCGACCGGACCAAGTGGTGGATGCCCGCGGGAGCCTGTGTCCGGATCCTCTGCTCGCTGCTCAGCATGCGCTCAGTGAGATGGAGACCGGTGAGGTGCTGGAGCTCATCTCCGATGACCGGCGGTCGCGCAGCACTGTGTGTTTCTGGGCGATGAAGGCGGGTCACACCTGCCCCGACGTCTCAGCAACCGGAACAGACACAGTCAGACTCTTCATTCGCCGGAGAAGGTGAGTGATCACACGGATAAAAAGTGCAAGACATGGACCCCGAGGAGCTGGAAGACCTCGAACCCGACAAAGTGGTGGACGCACTTGGCAGCGCCTGTCCCGGGCCGCTGCTGGAGGCGAAGAAGGGCATCGGCGGGGTCACGGTGGGCGAGGTGCTCGAGATCCGCTCGAGTGACCCGGGCACCCGCAAGGGTATCCCTGTCTGGGCCAAGAAGGTCGGCCATGAGTTTCTCGGCGTCCTCGAGGCCAAGGAGGGCTACGATCGCCTTTTCATCAAGCGAGGCAAGTGACTCCGGGCATCTGTGCGTCGTTTCCTTCCCCCTGAGGCTGGTGCGCTGACAGCCCAGTGCCGAGTTTGACGCGAGTCGGAGTGATCCAGCAGGCTCGGAACACACGGTCATGTGACATGAGTGAGAATGCACCGCGAGATGATCCCAAGATCCTGATTCATGCGACATCGAGCTGCGCTTACCCAGGCGCCGACGCGACAGGGCAGGCGCGCCTGAGCTATTCGGCCAACACGCACATAATCAATGTCCCGTCCCCGGCAGTTTTCCCCGACGAGTTCCACTACCGCTGTTTCGAAAAGGTCATCGGGGGGATCATCGTGATGTCGTGCGGCGAGGAGTGCCCTTACCCGGGGGTCCTTGAGCAGCTGGCTGCGCGGCTCGACCGCGACCAACCCAAGCACCGTTGCCCATCGGGACCGCGCAGTATTCCGGCGATGGCCGTGGCTCGGGATCATCCCACGGGTCAATCTCTGTCCTTGGACATCACGCATCCCGCGAGGGGACTGCGCCAGCGAGTGGCTGCGCTGAGTGATTCTCCTCGGTCGCAGAAGGAGGGCGAGGCGCCGACTGGCTGGGGCTGTCTGGCCTCCCTCAGAGGAAGGACAAGGTTTCGCCCGGTGCCGGCCATCGCAGCGATGCTTCGATCTCGGTTGCCCCCGAACAGAGCGGAGTGTGATCCTGGGCCGCCTTGATGTCGGGCTCTTGTCATGAGGACAGGCGACATGGATCACGCGGGTGGCAGCGTCGATGCCGAAGTCCGCGCCCACCTGAGCCTCCTGGTGGACCTCCGTCTCCTGGATCCCCGCCACGTGACCGAGGGCATGTGTCATGAGTGATACGACAGCGGGAGGTGCTCAGAATGATTAGCAGACAGCGTCTTGTTGTCATCGGCGGGACGGCCGCTGGAGCGAGCGCCGCTGCGAAGGCCCGCCGTGTCAACGGGGAGTTGGAGATCGTCGTCCTCGAGAAATCGGGTTTCGTCTCGTATGGCTCGTGTGGCCTGCCTTACCTGATCAGCGGCGTTGTGCCAAACCATCACAGGCTCATCGCAAGGACACCGGAGGAATTCTCGAGGGGTGGCATACAGGTTCGCACTCGCAACGAGGTCACGCAGATAGACACGCAGAGGCGCGTCGTCGAGGTTCGTGATCTGGAGCGTGACGTCGTGTTCGAGCTCGCTTTCGGGCGACTGATCGTGGCATCAGGCGCTGCGGCCTTGCGACCATCTGTCGCCGGGGGCGATCTCCAGGGCATATTCACCCTGCGCACAATTGAGGATGGGCTGGCGATCCAGCGCTGGTTGGCCCATCACCATCCCAGGCGCGCGGTCGTCGTGGGCGGAGGCTACATCGGCCTGGAGATGGCAGAGGCCTTTCGTGCCCGGGGCCTCGAGGTCTTCGTGGTCGAGATGCTGCCGCACCTGATGCCCAACATTGACGCAGACATGTCAACATTGATTCGGGAGGAGCTGGAGCGCCAAGGAGTGACCGTGAGCCTTGGGAACAGGGTGGAGGGCTTCGTTGGGACAGATCGCGTGGGGGCTGTGAGAACCCAAGAGGGGGATATCCCCACAGAGGTGGTCATGTTGGGCATCGGCGTCCGCCCCAATGTCACCCTGGCTCAGAGCGCGGGCCTGGCTCTGGGACCAACGGGGGCGTTGTCTGTGGATGACCATCAACGCACAGGCGTGCAAGGTGTCTTCGCCGCCGGGGACGTAGTCGAGTCGAAGCACGTGGTGACGGGCAAGCCAGCCTACGTGCCCTTGGGATCAACGGCCAACAAGCAGGGACGCGTGGCTGGCATCAATGCGGCAGGCGGCGACGCTCACTTCTCTGGGATCGTCGGAACTGCGGTGGTCAAGGTGTTTGACCTGGAGGTGGCGCGCACGGGCCTGAGTGAAGGTGAGGCGCGACGTGAGGGCTATGTCGTTCGGACCACGAAGATCGGTCATCCCTCTGCTGGACACTACATGCCCGATCCGACACCGCTGCACGTGAAATTGATCTACGAGGATCGGACCGAGAGACTCCTCGGGGCTCAGATGGTTGGTCGGAGAGGAGCTGCCAAGCGTATCGACGTGCTGGCAGCGGCCCTGCACGGTGGATGGACCCTGGAGGAGGTGAGCCGATTGGACCTTGGTTATGCCCCACCTTTCGCCCCTGTTTGGGATCCGATCCTGGTTGCGTGCAATGTGGCTCGGCAAGACTGAAGGCAGCCCCCTGGTCGAATCAGTTGAAAGAGGCGTGTTATGCTGCAGGTGGCCCGTGATTTCGGGCGATGCCCGGACGATGGCGCGCCAGAGCGCCATTTTGGAGAACTTGGCATCACCCGAGCTCGTGGCCGGCGTGATGTGGATGCTAATCCAGTGGTGCCTGCCGCACTAGACCTGCGTCAGACCCTCCTCCGTTATGTGGCAGTAGACGATGTCTCCGATTGGTATGCTGTCTGCAACCTCCCGGGTATCCTCCGGCGCAGGTGGCTGACATGTCGACCCAGGGCGTAGTGGACCAGCAGCCCGACCATCAGAAGGCCCTTGTCACTCACCTCGTCCATCCTCCGCTGTTCGCCTCTTGCCCACCCCTCTCACTCCATTTCCGAATCATCCGCGCCCGGGGCCGCTTCGATCAGCTCCCTCCGGCGGAGCAGCTCTTCCGGGTGTTCCTCGAGAGGCCAGGGCTCGGACTCCACTTCGGTCAGCATCTCGTCGAGGTGGCGGAGAGAGATCTCCCAATCGTGCTCGGACAGCATGACCAGCGCTCCCGGCAGGCGGGACCGTGCTCCTTGCGACCGGAATCGGCATGAGGAAGGGGCTCAGCGCCCCCCTTCAGCGCGAGTTAGAGCGCCCCCGAGATACTGGCGTAGATCGCCCACGATCAGACCCGATCACGGGCTTCCGCACCCCCGCCGACGACCAGGAAGGCGGAAACAGCCTGGTGAGGGCGGAGGACAGGCCCGAGCCTTGCACCGGCCGATGTCCGAGGCCAAGTCGGATCAGCTGGGGCGACAGCCCAGGAGAAACGGAGACGCCCCTGGCGGGTTGTCTCTCAGGCGATCTGCCCAGCCCGCGGCCTGGTGCACTTCGGGCTGTGACACGAGGAGCGGACCAGCGAGTTCAGAGTGGAAGTCCACTCAGGCGTGCCGGTCGTCGACTGTCGATGACTCTCTCCTGACCGGGGGGCAGACCTGATTACTGGTCAGGCGAGTAAATGATCTTTGTGTACCCAGTAGTCCGCCTAGAGATCGGTCCAGGTTCGGGGGATGTTTGAGCGCAAGCGCCTGTGAGATCAGTGCTCTGAGAATGTCGCAATCGCTCCGTGGCTGATTGGTAATCAGCGGGTCTCGGAGAACATTGGTGCTGGAAGGGTGGGGGAGTGATCGGACTTGGTCACAATTTGGTCACATCGGTGGTCAAGTCCAATGGCGCTTGTTGAGACCTGCGGATTTCTATCCGTTGGTCAAAGCCTGAAACTATTGAAGTTACACGGCTGATTTTGTTGGGTTTCTGGCGCCCCCGGCGCGATTCGAACGCGCGACCTACGGATTAGGAATCCGGCGCTCTATCCTTCTGAGCTACGGGGGCGCGAGACGC
>JAFGKF010000136.1 GCA_016928695.1 Candidatus Sumerlaeota bacterium
AATCCCGTCACGGTGATGCCCGTCATCGCCCTTGTCGTCGTTCTCAAGGGCGTGGGGCTCGGCATGATCCTCTTCCTGACCACAATCCAGCAGATCCCGCAGTCGGTCTATGAGGCGGCCGAGGTCGACGGCGCCAACGCGCGCCAGCGCGCCTTCCTCATCACTCTTCCCCTGGTCAAACCGATCGTCCTCTTCCTCTCCATCACCGGCCTGATGGCGACGCTCAACGCCTTCACCGAGGTCTACGCGATGACCTTCGACACCGGCGGTCCCGTCACGGAGTTCGCCGGGGAGTCGGTCCGCGCGGCCAAGCTCACCGGCTACATGCTGTGGGTCAACTTCCGCGACTTCTTCTACGGCCGCGCCGCCGCGCTCAGCTTCATCCTCATGGCCGTGGCCCTCGTGATCTCCCTGGGCAACTTCGCCCTGCTCCGGGAGGACCGGCGATGAGCACGCGCACGCTCCAGTCGCTGGTGCTCAACGGGCTGCTGCTCCTGCTGCTCTTCATCGTCCTCATGCCGCTGCTGTGGATGCTGGTCACCGCCTTCAAGCAGCGCGGCCAGGGCATGAACCTCCAGGTCATCCCCTCCACCGAGGTGGTGGTCGAGCTCGAGCCCACCCCCGTCCCGCCCAGCGACCCCGGCGAGCGCTTCGCCCCCGTGGTCTTCGAGCTCCCTGACCCCGACCGCCAGTGGTCGACCGTCACCGTCGCCGGTGAGATGAACGGCTGGAATCCACAGGCCTCGCCGATGCGGTGGGTCATCGGCGTGTGGACGCGGACCTTCCCTGACCTCGCCCCTGGGACCTATCAGTACAAGTTCGTGGCCGACGGCGACGGCTGGATGGGTGACCCCGGGAATCTGACCGACGATGACCCCGGCGCCAACTCGGTGATCGAGGTCGGCGACACCCCGACGAGCAACATTCCGCTGAGCGACGCCTCGCGCATCGAGGGCGACCGTCTTCTCTTCGATCTCGCCGCGCCCGGTCTCGCGGAGCCCGAGGCCGAGGTGCGACAGCCCGGGGGCGAGTGGGTCCCCGTCGCGCTCGAGAGCGACGGCGGCCGCTGGCGAGGCGAGCTCGACATCGCGGGCTGGGACCTGAGCGGCACCCACACTCTCGCGCGGCGCCTCCGCCACACGATCTCCTTCGGCGAGGCGTGGAGCCGCACCTACACGCTCGCCAACTTCCGCCAGATCCTCACCGATCCCGACTACCCCTTCGGCACCTTCTTCCTCAACTCGCTCGTGGTCGCCACGGGTTGCGGCCTGATCACCGTCGTCCTCTGCCTGCTCGCGGGCTACGCCTTCGCGGTCAAGCGCTTCTGGGGGCGCGACGCGATCTTCTGGGCGCTCTTCGCCTCGATGCTCATCCCCGGCCTCGTCTTCGTCCTGCCCCAGTTCGCCATCGTCAACGCCCTGGGGTGGCGCAACACCTATCAGGGGATGATCATCCCGCATGTGGCCAATGTCTTTGGGCTCTTCCTCATGCGGCAGTACATCCGCACGCTCCCGGGTGACCTCTTCGCCGCCGCACGCGTCGACGGCGCGGGGGAGTGGCAGGTGCTCCGCACCATCGTCATCCCCCTGTCGATGCCGATCATCGTCACCCTCTTCCTCCTCACCTTCATGATGCAGTGGTCGAACTTCCTCTGGCAGCTGATCGTCAACTCCCCCGACTCACCGCTGCGAACGCTCCCTGTGGGGCTCGCGCTCTTCCGCGGCCAGCACGACGTCGACTGGGAGCTGATGATGTCCGGCGCCTGCTTCAGCGTCGTGCCCATCGCGATCCTCTTCATCGTCGCGCAGCGCTATTTCATCGAGGGCCTGACGGCCGGGGCGGTGAAGGGATGAGGCGCGCTGCCACTCAATCACTGACGGCCTCTGCCGAGGGAATGGACCGTGGCCCTCTCTCCTCGTCCCCCTCTCACCCCCGCGGGAGCCTCCTGCGCGCCAAAGCCGCTTCGGCGGCGGCGCGAGGGGGACCACAGGGGGTGAGGGGCATGAAAGGGAGAGCCCCATTCTCATTGCAGATTCCCGTGATCTGCGCGCTCGCCGCCGGGGCCCTTCTCGCCTGCGGGGGAATGGATCTCCCACCGCGCGTGGCCGAAGACGGCGCGATTCACCTCAGCTGCTGGCAGTCCTACAACACCGAGGAGATCCGGGTCTTCGACGAGCTGGTCGCGCGCTTCGAGGCCGAGTACGCCGAGAGGCACCCCGGCGAGCCACCGGTCGTGATCGACTCCGAGGCCGTGCCGTTCGACAACATGGATCAGCAGCTCTCGACGACCGCGCAGTCGGGCAGAACGCCCGACATCGTCCGCCTCGACTACAACAAGATCATCATGCTCGCCTTCGGCCAGGTGGCTGTCCCCGTCGAGGAGATCGGGAATTTCGGCGCGCTCTTCCCCGGCGAGGACATGCTCTCGCTGCGCAACCGGTTCGTCGGCGCGGCCTACGACGCCTGCCTCCTGTGGCGCCTCGGTGAGCGCCACCTCTACGCCCTGCCCGAGCAGGTGACGTGCCTCGCGCTGATGTGGAACCGCGCGCTCTTCCGCGCCCGCCGCGACGCCATCGAGGCCGAGGCCGAGCGCACCGGCCTTCCCCTGAGCCATGAGCAGCCGCCCCGCACCTGGGAGGAGCTCGCCGCACTGGGGCGCGCCCTGACCTGGCAGGACGAGGGGCGACAGCGCTACGGCTTCGGCATGCGCGATTCGCTCTGGTTCTCGCTGCCGATCCTCGCCGTCCACGGCGTCGAGGTGATCTCCCAGGACCCCGAGACAGGACACCTCTCCTGCAACCTGGCCAGCAGCGAGCGCGCCGCCATCCTCTTCGGCCGCATGCGCGACTTCTACCTCGGCGACGAAAATGGCCCCGGGTTCGAGGGCGGCGCCTGGAGCGCCGGTTCAGACCGCACCGACCGCGGCTTCGAGAACGGATCCTATGCCATGGTGCAGGAGGGATCGTGGCAGCTGCGGCGCTATCGCGATGTCGGGCTCGACTTCGGCGTCGCGCCCATCCCCCGACTCTCTGACGCCATGGCCGAGAGGCTCGGCATCCCCCCCGAGGAGAACATCCCCCGCACCAACCTCGGCGGGGCGGGCATGTGCGTGCTCCGGACGGCCCAGCTCCGCGGCGTCGACGAGCAGGCGCTCGAGTTCATGGCCTGGTGGACATCTCCCGAGGTCCAGGCCGAGTGGGCACTCGCCCTGGGTCAGATCCCGGTGACGCTCGAGGCGCAGCGGATGATCGAGGACCAGGTTGACGACCGCGCACGCGCCTTTCTCATCCTCTCTCGCAATGCCGCCCCCATGCCGCGTGTCCCCAACTACGCCACGCTGGAGAACGATGTCTACAACACCAGCATTCAGCGGGTCTACAGCGGCGACCTCGAGCCGCATGAGGCGCTCCGCCGCATGGAGCGCGACATCAATCGCGAGATCCTGAGTCTGGTCAGAGAGAGGTGAGGGCGCCCTGCGCTCACGGCGAACGTGGGTTCACCGGACCGTGAGCTCGTAGTTCCCCGTCGTCTGTTGTCGGAATGACGTGACCACCACGCGGTGCGCACCCGTTGCGGTCGCCGTCGCCTCGATCCGCGACTCATACATCGTCACGTGATCGTCGTTCTCGGCGATCACCTGCCCATCGGGGCCGATCAGAATCAGATACGCGTCGAAGTCCGCTGTGAGATCGATGATCAGAGTCTCACCCGCCTCCGCCCCGAAGGTGTACCCGTCGCGGAAGCGATTCCGGGCCATCTCATGGGTCCTGGCCAGCCCCGCCTCGTCATCGACCCACAGCTGCCCCTCGACCCTGCTGCCCCGCTCAATGGGCTGGTCGGGTGGCGGCGGCGGCGGATCCTCGGGGCCAGTGATCTCCAGTGTGTAGTGGCCCTCGGTGTCCTCCCGGAACGAGGTGACCACGATCAGATGCGCCCCTGTCTCGCGGATCGGCACCTCCTCGAGGCGCGAGCGGCGATTGCCCCCAGCGTCGTCGTTGCGATCGATGATCTCCCCACGGGGGTCGATCAGGGCCAGATAGCAGTCGAAGTCCGCCGTCAGGTCGACAGAGAGGATCTGCCCCTCCACGCCGAGCACGGGATAGACGTCCCGTCGGCACCCCTCGAACTCCTCATCAAAGGCCTCGGAGACCGGGGCGTTGTCCCTCGCCGTGAGCCTTCCCTCATGGATGACGGTCTCCACATCGGGCGGAGGCAATCGGCAGGCGATCAGCGCCAACGGCGCCAGGGCCAGGATCAGCGATCTGCTCACGGGGCATTCTCCAGGGTCATCGAGAGTGTGTATTCCCCCTGCTCACCTGAGGCATACGAGGTGACCACGATGCGGTGAACACCCGTCGCCTCCAGTGGAGTCCAGATGCGCGACGTGCGTGTGCTGACATAGTCATCGTTGACCGCCACCGTCTCATCCCCGGGGCCCAGCAGGAAAAGACAGCCGTCGAACTCGCTGGTCAGCTCGATGTCGACCTGCGCGCCCGCCTCGCCGTCGAACCGAAATCCATCGCGCAGGAACGAGTCCCCCCCCCGCACAGCGTCCCCCAGGGGAACTCGGTCGCCCGGGATCAGCCACCCGACAGTCGTCTGGCCGGGTCCGATCTCCCCATCGCGCTCCGAGGGAGGCGGGATCTCGATCTCGCGGGCCGAGAGGCGATAGTGCCCTGTGGTCCCCGGGCTGAAAGTGGTCACAATGATGCGGTGAGTGCCCCCCTCCTCGAACCGATGTCGAATGCGTGCGCGGTCCGTGTCGCCGAAGTCATCGTTCTCCGCGATCAGCTCGCCCCGGGAATCGAGCAGCATCAGATAGCCATCGAAGTCGCACTCGAGAAGAATCTCGAGCGACTGCCTCGCCTCGACCTCGATCGGATGGACTGCCCGCCGAAAGTCCTCACCGGATCGGGGCAGCTCCGGGGGAATCGGATCGCTGTCCAGGCCGATGAGCGCACCCTCGACCGAGGCCGCGCCTGCGGTCACCGTCACGGCGGCCCATGTCATCCCCACAGACAGCGCGGCGAGAGAGAGCGCAGCGATCAGCACTCGCATGGGATCAGCTGACCTGTGCCCAGCGCCCCTGTCAAGAGATCCGCGTCACTCAATGCGCAGTCTCAGCCCGCGGGTCCCATCGGTCGGCACGTCGAGATCACCCAGCATGTCGACCCCCAGGCAGCGGACCGCTGTCGTCGACACACCGGGGACCTCGGTCTGGATGAACCGCAGGGAGGTCTCCGCGGCGGGCGCCAGGACGCGCAGCTCCATCCGGGCGACCGTCCCACCCTCCAGCGGCAGTGGGCGGTTCAGGCCCATGTGGTAGTTCACTGTTCCGAAGCGGCTGTCTGCCTCGTTGCGCAGGTGGAAGTCGAAGGGGAAGGCCGCGTGGAAGGGCTCGTCCAGGAGATTGATGCCGCGCACGATCCAGTTGTCACACTGAGGGGGGTAACCCATCGGTGCGGAGTCGAGAACCTCGAGCACCTCAGGATCATACGAGAGGAGGAGGCGGAGCTCGTCGAAGGCCGAGCGCTTGGGATTGTCGAGCACGATGTCGACGGAGAAGGTGTCCCCCACCGTGATTGCCCGCCCCGGCCCCTCCAGGCGCAGTGTCATGTCGCCCACCGTCTCCAGACCATACAGCTCCCGCAGACGCTCCGCGCTGTTCGAATGGGGCGAGGAGAGCATGTGGTCGCTGCCTCGCCAGTGGATCGCGACGTCGGTCGCCAGCGTGCCGTCTCCCGGCTGGCCGAGGTTCCCGAGGAGATCGACCCCCTGGACACGCAGGGCACACCCGATCTCAGGGTCATTGATGAAGGCCACGCGGGTGCGATCCACCATGGCCAGCGTCTCCCACTCCACAGTGATGATCTCGCGGTTCATCGCCTTCTCCGGCGCCGCGAGGCGCGCCTCATACCGGATCCAGCCCTCGCGCAGATCCGACGTCAGCGTCGGCGACTCGACCAGAAGCGGGCGGATCTTGTGGTCCGACACCCGAAGCGGTCTCAGCACCGACGGATCGTAATCCACCGCGATCACCACCTCGTCGAACCCGCATGTCGACGTGTTCAGAACATGAGCCGAGGTCAGGAATCTGTCCCCCACGCGGCAGGTCACGTTGAGAGGGTCGCTCATCAGCTGCATGCGACCCTCCCCCGGCGTGGAGGTGGGGGTGGCGCCCCGGTGCTCTCCGGGGGCCTGGAATCCCAGCTGCGCGTAGAGCTGCGTCGGGAGCTGGTTGGGACCCGTCATCTGCATCCCGCTGTACATCTGGTTGTAGAACTCCGGTCCCGGCCCCTGCTGGTTCAGGTCCTCCGCCTCGCCCTCGCGCACCGTCAGCGTGTACGGCCCCGTCTGACCCGGGCTGTAGGTCGTGACCACCACGCGGTGCTGCCCCGCGGCGCCGAGCGTTGTCGCGATCCGGGAGGCCTGCACGGTGCCGTAGTCGTCGTTGGAGGTGATCAGCTGACCATCGGGATTGAAGAGATAGAGATAGCCATCGAAGGAGCAGACCATCTCGATGACCACCGCCTGGCCCTCTCGGGCCCGGAAGCGGTAGCCGTCGCGGTGATACTCGCTCCCGCCCCGCTCCCCGATCAGCAGGGCATTGTCCTGGGGAGTGATCTCGCCCTCGATCGTCTGCCCCATCGAGATCCGACTGTCCGATGTGGAGGCCGCGGGCTGCGAGGGCTCACCGACGGTCAGCTGATAGGTCCCGGTGGCCATCGCGCCGAAGGAGGTGACGATGGCGTAGTGCGTCCCGCTGGAGGGGAGTGTCACGTCGATGTGAGAGCGCGTGGTCGTGCCAAAGTCATCATTGCTGGCGATCTCCATCCCCTCGGGACCATAGAGGATCAGGTAGCAGTCGAAGTCCGCCGTCAGATCGATCACAAACCGCTCCCCCGCATCACCCGAGAAGCTGTACCCGTCGCGGTAGTAGTCGGTCCCCCCACGGTAGTTCCCCTCGGGGATCGGCTCGGTGTCACCCGGCTGCAGATTCCCCCCGATGGACGAGCCACCGGGCTGAATCGGCTGCATCGCCGGCGCCCCGATGGCGAAGAGCAGGAAAATCAAGGCCGCTGCGGTGAGGACAGGGTGTCGCATCAGGTCCCTCAGCATTTGAACGGGGAGGCCACTCTCTCCCTCACACAGACTGCCTGAACAGCGAAAAAGTTGACCGAAATCGCCAAACCCAAGCGAAAAAACGGGGACACCAACGAGCGTCCCCTCATTTCACTTGGGTTAAGCCACACCCTCAGGGAGCCGGGGAGACGCTCAGGCTGTATTCCCCCAGGTCGGCAGGGTCGGTCGTCGTGACCAGAATGCGATGCGGCCCGCTCTGAGACAGCGTCGCGGTGACCTGGACGTCACCCGGCTCGCCAGGCCCCTCCGCCAGCAGTGCCCCGACGGGATCCAGCAGGAAGAGATACCCGCCGAAGCTCGCGTGGAGCGTGATCTGGATCGACTGCCCCGCCGATCCCTGAAACACATACCCGACCCGCGGATACTGAGGCTGACCAAACTGATGCTGAGAGATCGGGTGATGAGCCGTGTCGCTGGCCGTGAGCTGACCCGAGGCCACGCCCCCGATCGCAAGGGGGAGATCACCCCCACTCGGCGCGGGTGTCGGAGACGGCGTCTGGCCCCCTGGAGTGGAGAACGAGAGCCTGTAGTTCCCCTGGGTCTGCGCTGCAAAGGACGTCACCACGATGCGATGCGGGCCGGATTGTCTCAGCGTCGCCTCGATCCGCGATCGGAGAGTGGAGCCATGGTCGTCGTTCTGGGCGAGCACGTTGCCAGAGGGCTCAACGAGGAAGAGATACCCGTCGAAGTCGCTCTCCATGTCGATGACAAGTGTCATCCCCTCCGGGGCATCCAGCACATAGCCGTCGCGGAGATAGTCGCCACCGATCCGCGCTCCGCCACCACGGAGAAAGGCGCTGTCGCCCGTCACCAGACTGCCCTGAACAGATTGACCGATCGCGAGCGGCATGTCGGGCGAGGACCCCTGTCCGGGCGGCCCCTGACCAGGTTGTCCCGATCCCGACTGGCTGACCGACAGCGTGTAGTTCCCCATCATTCCCTGGCCATACGAGGTCACCACGATGCGGTGGGGGCCCAGCTGCGTCAGCTGCGTCTGGATCTGGGCGTGCCGGGTGTCGCCGTGATCATCGTTGGAGGCGATGATCACCCCGCGCGGATCGACGAGATGAAGATATCCGTCGAAGTCGCACTCCAGATCGATCGTCAGTGGGATGTTCGTCGGTGCGTTGAGCTGAAACCCATCGCGGTGGAAACCCAGGGCCACCTGCTCGACCCCGGACGGGAGCACCGCGGAGTCACCGGCCTGCAGCTGCCCCCGGATGGTCTGACCGACCGAGATGACCTGATCAGGAGTGACCGGCATCCCCTGCTGGGGATTGCCGATGGTCAGCGTGTAGTGTCCCGTTGTCCCCTGACCGTAGGAGGTCACGACGACCAAGTGCGTGCCCGTCTGCGTCAGCGGGGCATCGACGATGCGCGAGTGATTCGCACCCTGGAAGTCATCGCTGGCCCCCACGACCTGCCCATCGGGTGCCAGAAGGAAAAGATAGCAGTCGAAATCCGCCGCCAGGTCGAGCGTGACCGTCGAACCCGCCTGACCCTGGAGGGGATGAGCATCGCGCAGATAGGCGGGATCGGCGCGGTTGAACGTGTTCGGCAGGGGCGCGGTGTCTCCCCGCGTGAGATCGCCCTCGATCACCCTCCCCGTGATCGAGGGGAGAGACGGGGCCGAGGGCGTCTGCCCCGAGCCACCGCCCGTGGCCGTCAGTGTGTATCGTCCCGTCTGCCCAGGGGAGAAGGAGGTGACGATGATGTGCTGTGTCCCGGTGTGGGGGAGAGCCAGATTCACCTGGGAGGTCGAGATGTCCGTCCAGTCGTCGTTCTGGCCGATCAGATTCCCCCCGCTGTCGACCAGCATCAGATAGCAGTCGAAGTCCGCGCTCAGGGTCACGATCACCATCTGCCCCCCGTTGCCCTGAAACGAGTAGATGTCACGGAAGAAGCTGGGACCCATGCGCTCACCCAGGTGAGGAAACAGGCTCTCTGTGTCAGATGGGGTGAGCTGCCCCTCGATCAGCGTGTTGCCCAGAGAGATCGGGACCATGGCCGCCGCACTGCCCAACAGCGCCATCGCCAAAGTCATTGCCACCGGTGTTTGTCTCATCATGAACTCTCCTTCACTCAGATTCGCTCCGACCAGGAGACAGGAGCATCTCCCTGAGCAGATCCCCTCATCGGATCCATGACACAGCCGATGCCAGGGACTGTCAAGATGGACAGAGGCACACCACGCGCGGTTCCAGGACCCCTCCTCCGACCACCCATTTGCCCCCTCCTCGGCTCTCGAAGAGGACTTGCCGTGCCGGGATCGGTGGCTATACTGATTTCATCGGCGTGGCCCCCGGGGCGCCGATCGGTGAGATTGATCAGCAGGGGGAGGTTTGCGCCATGATGATCCAGTTCCGGCTCGGGATTCTCGCGGTGGCGCTGATGACACTGCTCGCAGCCACCGCGCCAGCCGACGAGATCGTCTTCAGCGATGATCTCGAAAACGGCGCGGGGGCCTTCGAGGGATTCCGCCGCTTCAGTGATGTCCCGACGCAGATCACATCGGCGCCACCGGGTCACCCGCAGGCGTTCCCACCACCCTCCGGCTATGCCGCCCTGCAGGTCCAGCCCGATCCAGGCAACGAGGGCGTCGGGGCCGCGCGCGGGGGGCCCATCGTGGACCGGCGCGACGCCAGCCAGGACTCCATCACGCTCGAGGCGCGACTCTACCTCGAGCCGTCCACCGAACCCGGCCAAAACGACTTCGCTCTGATCGCCGTCGACGACACCGGAACCGTTGTCGGCTCCGAGCGCTATCACCGCTTCGGCTACCGCGCGGGGACGGTCTACTGTCAGAAGTTCGACGGCGCCAACTTCAGCCCCGCCCAGACCGATGCCGCGCTCGGCCGATCCCTCCGGGTTCCCGGGTGGCACACCTTCTCCATCCGATTCGACGGCCCCGAGGAGATGAGATTCTTCGTCGATGGCCAGGAGACCAACTTCAGCCCCGTCAGCGACAGCGAGATCCCCCGTTTCCAGATCGGGGTGCTCGCCTGGAACCGAACGGGTGACCTGCCCCTGCTCGCCGATGACCTCCGCATCTTCCGCCCCGGCGCGGGGGTCGAGCCGCGGGAGATCATCGTCAACTCTGTCGGCACACCCGCTGCGGATGGCTCATTCTACATCGTCGATGGCGACTGGGACCCCTCAACAGCCAAGAGCACCGCCGAGGGCCTGAGCTCCGATGGGCGCTCCCTCTATGTCGATGGAGGCGAGGATGGGACCGCCGTCTTCGTCCCCAATGTCGCGGCGACCGCCATGTACGAGGTCTTCATCACCTGGTCCCGCTCGGCCAACGCCTCCGATGTTCTCATCACTGTCACCCATGCCGATGGTCGCGGGCAGTTCAACATGGACCAGGATGGATGGGGTGGACAGGGGGCCAGCAACGCCAATCGCTGGATCTCCCTCGGAACGTATCGCCTCGAGGCCGGCACATCCTCCACCGTGGCCGTCACCGCTCAGTCCAACAGCCGTGTGCTTCACTCGGCCAATGTGCACCGAACCTACGCCGATGCGATCCGCATTGTCCCCGCCGATGCCTCGGCGACCACCGGCCCACCGCCGGCACCCACTCCCGTCTACATCCCGCCCACACGCCCCCCGACTCCCCCGCCGGCCCCTGCACCGGTGGTCATCGACATGGTGGAGGTTGTGCCAAGCGACGCCGTCGACTGGCGGACCAGCCTGAACTCCGCGCGCTCGGAGAGCCGCAGCGCGAATCGACGCCTCGCCGTCTACGCTTACACTCCCACCTCGCGTGGTTGCCAGGAGATGGAGGGCAGCACCCTCGGCGATCCCACGGCCATCGCCGCCCTCAACAGGGCCGTGCCCGTCCGCATCAACCTCCAGCGCGATGAGTCCGCCGCCGCGGAGTTCTCACTCTACCGTGTGCCCACGCTCATCCTCTTTGAGCCCACTGGCGCGGAGGTCGGACGCCTCGTGGGGCGCTTCACCACCCAGGAGCTGACAGAGCTGATGAATCGCTGACCCTCTCGGTGAGTCGGCGATTCCCGCGGTCACCCATGCGACTCCCCGTCAGTCACTCCATCCGTCTCCGTGTCGGGTACGCGGAGACAGATCAGATGGGCGTTGCGCACCACGCGGCGCACCTCGTCTGGTTCGAGCGCGCCCGCGTCGAGCTGCTCCGGGAGATCGGTGCGAGCTATCGTGAGCTCGAGGCCCACGGGATCTCGATGCCCGTCCGTGAGGCCCGAGTCCGCTACCGGGGCCCCGCGCGCTTCGACGACTTGCTCGAGGTCGAGGCGACCCTGCGCGAGATGAGGCGGGTCTCATGCCAGTTCCACTACACCGTTCGGCAGGCCGAGGGAGGCGCACCCGTGGCCGAGGGGGAGATCACCCTCGCCTTCTGCGATGCCTCCGGCCGACCCATTCGCAATGGCCCCGATCGCCTCCGCGCACTGATCGAGGAGACAGGCACCCGTGGCTGACCCGCACCAGATCACATCGGATGTGTCCGACACCCCTTCGCTCGGTGCGCTCTTCACCCGCGATGCCCGGCGACTGATCATCCACGTCCTGCTCATCGCCGCGGTGGCGATGGCGCCCGCCATGGTGGGTGTGGCGAAGAGATGGCACGCAGTCCTCTTCGACCACCTCAGCCAACAGATCCCGATCACCGTGGTGCTGAGTGGTCCCGAGAGCGAGGCCGAGCGTGAGGCGCTCCGCTCTGCACTCGCGGAGAATCCATTCGTCACGGTGCTCGAGGAGTTCGGACCCGAGACGGCGCGCGACAGACTCGTCGCAGCGGGGGTGGCCATTGACTCGCTGGATCCCGTGGCGCTTCGCGACCTACCGGTGGGCTTCACCTTTCTCTGGCGAGGTCCACCGGCCGAGACGTGGGCGCTGCGCTCCTTCCTGGATTCACTCGATCGAGAGCACGGGGCCGAGGCCCACCTGGACCGCTCGCTTCTGCAGACTGTCGAGTCGTGGGGCAAAGGCGCAGTGGGTGTTGATCTGATTCAGGGAATCACCGTCGTCACAGCGGCATGCCTGCTGCTCCTCATCGGGGCTCTCCTGATGGGGGCACCGCGCCTCGGTGTCCCCCTGAGCCGCGCCGAGATGCTCCAGGCCCTTGCTCTCCGTGCGCTCGCCTCCGCGCTGATCGGATGGCTCCTGCTCGGCGGCGTGCTGGCACTGGTCGATGTGCTCGTGTTCACAGAGTGGATCGAGATGATCGCAATCTGGCTGCGGCTTCTGTGGATCGTCCCTGTCGCGGTCCTTGTCTCTCCTCTGGGACTCCTGCGTCGCGCGGACTGACCCATGCGCACCGCTCTCATCGCATCGCTCACCGCCCTGGCTCTCACCCTGCCCGCGCAGGAGGTGGCCAGCCCCGAGGCTCTCGAGGTGGTCAGCCCCGAGGCCCTCGAGAGGGAGCTCGAGGCCTCACGCCGCGAGCACAGCGCCCTCGAGGAGGAGCAGGAGCGCGCCGAGACGCTCGTCGACCGCTCCGAGGAGGCGATCGCCCTCGAGCAGCGGGTCATCGACGAGCAGATCGAGGGCCTCGAGATTCTCACGGGGCGATTCGACACCCTCTCGATCCGCTCCTCCGCCCGCCGCGCCCGCATCGCACGCCTCAGAGCCCACATCCGCCGAGCAATCATGCCCCTCGCACTCGGCGATCAGCGGACTCTCGATCCCCAGAGTGTCGCCGCGGTGGCGTTCAGCGAACGCGCCACCCGGCAGATCACGTATCTCGAGGAGAGCCTGGAGGAGCTCGACCTGCAGGTCGCCGCCCTCACCCGCGAGCGCGAGCGCATCCTCGATCGCATCGCACAGGCCGAGGTGATTCTCGCGGATCACGCCGCCCTCCACGGCGAAAGGGCGGAGCGACTCGCGGCGATCCGGGAGCGTCAGACACAGGGTGAGCTGCGCCTCGGCCAGCTCATCGACGAGCTCAACACCCTCACCCCCACCGTGATGTTGACCGATGCCGCGCCGGTCGAGATGTTCGCCCCCCAGCTCCCCCCTCCCGAG
>JAFGKF010000137.1 GCA_016928695.1 Candidatus Sumerlaeota bacterium
CTCATCCGGCTGAGGCACTGGTCTTCAGCACAGAATCTCACGGGGGGCATTGCCATGGCCTCTGGATGCGCCGCCTGCAAACTCCACGCGTACGCGGAGCGAAAGCCCCGCTCTCTGATCGCCAAGATCTGGCGCTGGCACACGAAGTGGTGCCCGGGCTGGAAAAAATACCAGAGAGAGCTGGCCGAGGAGGCGAAGAGAGAGAGCCCCCCCTCTCAGGATTCAGAGTGACTGCACTCCTCACCCACGTCACCTCAGCCGCGGTCTCCAGGAGATCATCATGATTCGATTGACCCTCTCCATCCTCTCGGCGCTGCTTCTCGCCGCCTGCGTTCATCCCCCGCTTCCTCCACACCCTTTCAAGCCCGATGTGCTCGGCAATCCGCCGGGGATGGTGGATCGACTCGACATGTTCGAGGCGGCGGAGGACTGGGAGGCAGGTGAGCTCATCGGAGTCCATGTGGTCGACGATGGGATCCTGCTCGGTGCCGGGCCCGGCGTCCTCGCCAAGGCGTTCCGCAGGTACCCCGATGAGGGGCGTTGGATCTCCCCAGTGATGGAGCCGGATTTCGAATTCACCGAGCTCCTGCCCTCGTGGAATGTCGAGGCACCGCCGGACACCGGTGTGCGTTTCGAGGTCCGTGCGCGCGATGCACGCTCCGGGGAGTGGTCGCCCTGGCTCCACGCGGGATTCTGGGGGCGGACGACGTTTCACCCCGAGCGCCCCGTGTGGTTCAAGGGGGGCTTTGTCAATGTCGACATTCTGATCCTGACGCAGCCCGCCAACGCCTATCAGATCCAGGCTCACCTCGAGAGCTATCATCTGCCGGGCGAGAACCTCCCGCGGGTCCGGCGCATCGCTGTCGTCCACTCGGGTGTCGTGAGGGATGAGAGGCGGCGCGCGGAGGTGATGGAGCCGGTGATCATCGAGGGCGAGTGGGCACGCGACCTGAACGTCCCGTTCATCCAACAGCAGTCGCTGGGTCCCCCGATCGGGACGAGTGTCTGCTCCCCGACCTCGGTGACGATGGTGCTCCATCACTGGGGGATCGACGCGCCGCTGCTCGACAATGCGATGGCGATCTACGACCCGGAGTTCAATCTCTTCGGCAATTGGAATCGGGCGGTGGCCCGACCGGGGGAGCTCGGACTCGACGCGTGGCTCGTGCGCGTTCGCTCCATGGACCAGATCAGAGCCGAGATCGCCCGCGGTCAGCCGGTCATCGCGTCCGTCGTGATCGAGCGGGGGGACGTCACCGGTCTCACGTACTCCGGTGGGCACCTGGTGGTGATCCGGGGCCTCACACCCGAGGGGGACGTCATCATCAACGATCCGTTCCTCCCCGCGGACGCAGGGGGAGATGGAGCCTTCTGGCGCGCCGAGGAGTTCGCCCACGTCTGGTTCGACAAGGGGGGAGTCGGGTACATCATCCGTCCCCCGGCGGAGTGACGCGGATCACCGAGCGATCTGCAGAGCCAGTGTCTCGATTCTCTTTGGTGGCAGTGTCAGAGAGATCCGGCAGTCCCCCCGGATGTCAAGAGCCTCGATCAGCCTCTCTTCGAGGGTGAGTCTCTGGGCAGAGATCAGGCGGTGCTCTGTGCTCAGCGTCACGCTCTGCTCTGTCTCCATGGGATTCCAGATGCGGATGACGAGGCTCTCGCCATCCTCACTCCGCTTGATGCCGCTGGTCTGAACGGCGGGATTGCTCAGCGAGAGGGTGCTCTCGCGATGAGGCCGCGTGCCCCGAGTGGGCGCTGAGAGCACGGCGGGGGGAGGGACAGTGAGGTCCGTGATGTGTCCGAAGAGATCGGCCCCGCCCCACGTGCCGGCATGGGGGACAAGGAGAAACCGATACGTGTGTTCGCCGAGACACTGTGCTCCCGGTGTGGGCCGCTCGAAGTAGAACTTGCCGAATGTGCGGAGCAGGGTGATGGCCACCGTCCGCTGGGGATCATCGATGACCTCGAATTCGGTCAGTCCGTCATTGATGACGGCGAAGCCCTGCTCGCCATCGCTGACGTCGACAAAGTTCCACATTGGATGGGTTGTGTAGGGGGGCTCCTTCCAGCCCGTGGGATCAGGGGTCTCGATGAGCCGCTCGACGACATCGAACTGCCCCCCGGCCGCTGAGTGCGTGGCCCCGCTGAGCCCGGTGGGGAAGAGGAAACGGAGCCGGTGGTCACGGACGCGGTTGTCCAGATGAACCGTCAGCTCCAGCGCGGGGGAGCCCCGCCGGAGGCGGACGATGAGCGAGACGGGCACCGCTGAACGCCCCGTTGATCGCTGGCCGCTGACCTCACCCAGTGGAAGATCCAGGGCGAGGTTCACACGCAGTGCGGCGACGAGGGCGCCACCACCGACCATCGGATGGCACTCGGCACGGACACCGTCCGACAGGATCGGTGTGTCCCCCTCCGGCACGACGCGATTCCAGGGATCACCGAACTCCGCGGTGTCCTCGAAGAGGCCGAGTCCATCCAACACGCGGCCCGAGCGTTTGTCGGTGAGTCGCAGGGTGCCGTTCGCGTTGACCTCGACGCGCAGGAATTCGTTCTCGAGCGCGCGGTGCCCCACAGCCAGACTCTCACCGAGATTCTCTGGCTTTTCGCCCGGCCGAATGCGGAGTGCCTCGTGACCCAGAGCGGGGAGATCGCACAGGTCGAGCGCGACGCGGACTCTCTCGACACAGAGGGGCATGGGCAGCTCATAGCCCCCCTCGATGCTCGCCATGTGGGGGAAATGCCCGAGTATCTGAAGGGGAATGGGGTGCCCCTCAAGGGTCTCCACCGTGAATGTCTGGGATTCGGCTGCTCCCTTGACCGTGGGCAGGTCGACTGTGAACTCGAAGATTCCCGAGCGGGTTCGTGTCCAGGGGTTGAAGACGGTCAGCTGAAGGTCGGTCGGATCGAGCCACGAACCATCGATCCTCTGGATGAGATCACGCATGGATCGCCGTGTGATCTCCTCGGCGATCGTCTCGACCTCCTGCCAGCGCACCATCATCGCCTGATGAACGGGATCGACGCTGCACCCACCGATCGCATCGTGTGCCTGGTTGATGAGGATCTGATTCCAGGCGATGTCGAGATACTTCGATGGGTACTCGGAGCCCCCAAGCCAGGCCGCCGCGGCCAGAGGCTCCGCGGTGCCGAGGACCTTCGCGCAGATCTGCGCGTTGCGCTGCTTGAGATAGAGGCGGCACGAGAGGATCAGTGCGAAGAGATTCGTCCAGAGACCCTCGCGGTTTGCGTGACGCATTTCGCCACGGAGCACCTCCAGGTTTTTCGCCTCCTCGCGGAAGGCCGCCAGGTACTCCTCGAAGCTGCTGTGGCGGATCTCATCATCCTCGAGATGCCGCTGCGCGGCCTCGATCAGGTCGAGCTCCTCCTCGACCGCCCACGAGTGGTCATGGCCCATCATATAGAGCAGATGGTCCGTCGTGGCGTCAGCGACGGTGAAGCGCTTCGCCTCTTCCAGGGCAGTGTCCAGCATCTCCTCACGCAGGCCGATCGCGGGGCGAAGCCAGCTGTATTGGCGGTCCTGGACCTGATCGGATGCGACATGCCAGGGGATCTCCTCGGGGTCCCATGTGTAATCGCGATCCCTCGTTGTCCGCCCCAGGAGCACAGGGCGATAGAGCAGATAGTAGTGGTTGTAACGGGCGTAGTCTCCAAAGCGGAAGCCGAAGATCCGAGTGCCATCGGCGCCCTCCCAGAGGAACTCGCTCTTGGCCACGTGTTTGCCCACCCCGCGATAAAAGAGGCAGGAGTCGATGCCGAAACCCTGATAGATCTGGGGCAGCTGCGAGATCTGACCATTCGAGAAGGGCGTGTAGCCCACCTTCATCACGGGGCCGAAGCGCGAGGCGACGCGGTGACCCCGGAGCAGGTTGCGGACAAGGGCCTCGCCAGGGCAGCACCACATGTCCGGCAGCGTGTGCCAGGGGCCGAGCTTCAGTCGCCCCGCCTGGGCCAGTGATCGGATCCGGCCCTCGCTCTCGGGCCGGATCTCCAGATAGTCCTCGAGCAGCACCGTCTGGCAGTCGAGGACGAAGGCCCGGTAATCCTCCCGCCGCTCCATGAGGTCGAGAAGACGGTCCAACATGTCGACCAGGTCCATCCGGTACGACTGGAAGGGATACCGCCACTCGCGGTCCCAGTGAGTGTTGGAGATGACATGACAGATCGACATTGGCTTGGGGCTCCCGTTTTCAGCGGTGTGGAATTCACAGTCTGCGGATCCAAAGTCAAGTTGGGAATCCCTCCGCCCCCCTGGGGCTCGTGACTTGACTTTGCCTGTGGGTCTGCTTTGAGTCAGGGATTGCATCCGCATTGAGAGAGAGGAGTGAGCGAATGCCGCCAATTGAAGCCGTTTTGGTCGGGGCGGGGGAGCGAGGCCGCAGAGTCATTGGGGAGTTTGCCCTGAGCAATCCCGCGGTTCTGCGGATCACAGCCGTGGCGGAGCCGGACGAGGTGAGACGCGATCAATTTGCGGAGGCGCATGGGATTGCCCCTGAGAACCGCTTCGCGCACTACGAGGAGCTTCTCTCCCGCCCTCAGATCGCCCCGCTGTGCTTCAACACCAGCATGGATCGGCAGCACCTGCCCTCGGCGCTGCAGGCGCTCGAGGCGGGCTATGACCTCTTCCTCGAGAAACCGATGGCCCACACCGCCTCGGCCTGTCTCGCAATCGCCGAGACGGCGAGGCGCCTCGGGCGCATGATCCAGATCTGCCATCCGCTTCGTTTCACCCCTTTCTACACGCGCGTCAGGGCTCTGATTGAGTCAGGTGCCCTGGGGCGACCCATCACCCTCACCATGGTGGAGAACATCGCGCACTGGCACTTCGCCCATTCCTACGTGCGGGGCAACTGGTCGCAGGTGGAGACCAGTGGCCCCATGATCCTCACGAAGTGCTGCCACGACATGGACCTGGCGGCCTGGCTGACCGGACAGTCCGTGCGGCGGGTCGCCTCGTTCGGATCTCGGAGCCACTTCACCGAGGCCAACGCACCTGAGGGAGCCCCGGAGCGGTGCACCGATGGC
Organism: Candidatus Sumerlaeota bacterium; assembly: GCA_016928695.1. GTDB lineage: Bacteria > Sumerlaeota > Sumerlaeia > JABWBI01 > JABWBI01 > JAFGKF01. The sequence goes on from JAFGKF010000137.1 coordinate 5,047, forward strand.
TGCCCCGTCGAATCCACCTGCCCCCACTTTGCGCCTGCGGTCTATCTGACGGACAACATCGGCTGGCCGACGAGTGTGATCTCGAATGATCCCTCGCCCGAGGCGCGGCGGCGGGCGCTGGAGACGGGTCCCTATGGACGCTGCGTCTTCCGGGCCCCCAACACCGCGGTGGACCACCAGGTCGTCAGCGCTGAGTTTGAGGACGGCACCACTCTGACCTTCTCCGCGCGCGCCTTCACCGCCGAGTGCTTCCGGACGATCCGCGTGCTGGGCACCGAGGGCGAGCTCAACGGACACCTCGAGAGAGCGGACCTCACCGTCACCCGCTTCACACAGGGGATCGCCAACCGTCAGATCGCGAAAAAGCAGGAGGTGGGACCTGTCGAGGGGACGCATCTCGGCGGTGATCCCGCCGTGATTCGGCACTTCCTCCGCTGCTGGCGGGATCGCGATCTCGAGACGCTTCAGCGCGGTCTCGACATCGCCCTCGAGGGTCACCTGCTCGCCTTCGCCGCCGAGCGGGCGCGCGAGACCGGCCAGGTGGTGGATATGGAGACATTCCGCAGAGAGGTGAGCTCACAGACATGACACATCGGCGATGGACACTGGGCGCGCTCAGCGCCCTGGCACTCCTCTCCTGGGCAACGGCTCCCGTCGCAGCTCAGTCACACCGGCTCGATGCCATCGATCCCCCGCGCGAGGGGGAGTTCCCGGGGAGCCGCGGCACGGGCCAGATGATCCTCTACACGCCCGCCTATGGCCACCCCACCACGGGGACGAACGAGTGGGGTGTTGAGGCGATCATCGAGGACGGTCTTGTCACGCAGGTGGGGCCGAACAGCTCACCGATCCCCGAGAATGGCTTTGTTGTCTCGGGTCACGAGGGGGCAGCCCGCTGGATCGGGCTGAATCTCCACCCCGGCACTGCCGTCACCTTCGATGAGAGGGAGGTGCGGATCGATGATTCCCCCCGGGGGCAGCTGAGATCGCTCCGGGCAAGGGTCATGGAGGCCGAGGCGACGCTGATCGAGCACAGAGCATCGCGCGGTGCACTGAGGATGACGATGATGACCCGCAACGCCATCGATGATCTGATGCAGGCCGAATCCATCGGGGCGGTTCAACTCGCCGAAGTGACGCGTGCGGTCAATGACCTGGAATCCCAGGCCTGGGATCTCGAGCTGGCGGCCATCCCCTCGCCCGAGGGGGAGCCGCGTGGGGTCTGGCACCGGCTGGAAGAGTTCACTCCGGAGGCCATCGCTGAGCTGGTCGAGGATCTCGCAGAGACGCATGTCAATGTGCTGCTCCCTGAGACCATCTACAACTCGGCGGCGATCTATCGCGATCCCACGGGGCTGTATCCTCTGAAGGAGGATCTCGACGGCTTCGATGCCCTGGCGTGTCTCATCGACGAGTGCCATGCGCGAGGCATCGAGGTCCATGTCTGGGTCGAGTGCTTTTTCATCGGCGGGCAGAGCGAGGGCGGTCCTCTCCCACACCTGGCTGAGGCCCACCCCGACTGGCTTGCGTGCGATCGGATGGGGCGGCAGGTCTCCGTGGCCGAGGAGGGATTCATGTACTTCAATCCCTCACACCCCGAGGTCCGTCAGGCGCTGATCGACGCCTACGTCGCGCTCTGTGAGGACTATGCGATCGACGGCTTCCAGTTCGACTACATCCGCTACTGCGGCGGTGCCTGGGACATCGGCTGGGATCACTCGGACTTCACGCGCGGCCTTGTGCAGGAGGAGCTCGGATTCGATCCGCTCGACATCACGCCCGACAGCGATCCCGAGGCGTGGGAGCAGTGGCTCGCATGGCGTGAGGAGCAGATCACCTCGTTCGTGCGCGAGGCGAGCGCTGCGATGCGTGCAGTTCGCCCCGACATCCGGCTGAGCGCCGCCATTGTCCCCGATCTGGATCTCGCTCGGGAGATGAAGGGGCAGAACTGGGCCGCCTGGATGGAGGAGGGCCTGATCGACATCCTGATGCCGATGTCTTACACCTTTGAGGCCTCTGCGGTCGCTGCGACGACATCCCGCGCCGCCGCTCTCGCGCCGGAGGGCCTCCCACTGGTCAGTGGCCTGGGAGCATACATGGGACTCACGCCCCGCCAGGTTCTCGAGCAGATCCAGGCGTCGCGAGATGCAGGGGCGGCGGGACAGTGCCTCTTTGCCTGGCACAGTGTCCCCGAGCCCATGCGATACGCTCTGAGCCGTGGTCCCTGGCGCAGCGGTGGACCTGTGGTGTGGACCGAGGCATCCCAGACGGAGACGCCCCTCGAGGCCCAGTTTCACGACGCGGCGATGGACGTGGCGGAGTGGATGCTCCGCAACCAGATCCAGGATTGGCCCGACGCGAACAATGGGAGATTCTTGGCGACGCACAATCCTGAGACCCAGGTGGCCTCCTATTCGGACAACTGGATGACGGGCGCCTCGATGATGGGGATGCTGATGGCCTATCACCGGACAGAGGATGAGCGATTCCTCGAGGCGGCGGAGCTGGGGGCCTCCTACCTGATGTCGATGCAGATCCTCGATCCGCGCGACCCAGTCGCATTCGGCGCCTTCCGAGAGATCACACCGCAGTACACATGGTGTTATCCCCGCGATGCCCTGACGGGAGCGTGGGGTCTGCTCTGGCTCTTTGACGAGACGGGGGACGAGCGTCTTCTCGACCGCGTCGATCTCTTCATCGACTGGTTCAAGAGGGAGGCGATGGCCGACGGCTGGCCCCTGTGGGAGATGAACTTCCGCGGCGAGCCCCACCAGTGCGCCTCACTGATGGGATCGTTTCACGGTGGAGACGGGGCCTTCTTCTGGGATTATTATCGGGTGACCGGGGACGACTCCCATCTCGAGGATGGTCTGAGGTTCATCGCCGATGGGCTGATCGAGACATTCCTGAGAGAGGACGGCTCGTATCGGATCGTCTGGGACAGAGAGGAGGGGGGAATCCACGACGGCGTCGATGATCCGCGCTTCCCCCTCAGCTGGCAGATCATGCACCGTTACAACGACGACTTCAGCACCGTCTCTCTTCTGGCTGCTCATCTCCATTTCGGTGATGAGATCTACCTGGAGCGCACGGAGGCCTTTGCCCGGTGGCTGATCTCCGAGCAGCGGCCCGATGGCTCGTTCGGATCGCCCCCGGTGAGCTCGGCCAGCGCCACGGGCCCCATCATGCTTCTCGATCTCCATCGCCTGACAGGAGATGAGGAGTACCGCGAGGCCGCTGTCCGTGCCGGCCGCCACCTGATGACACTTCAGGAGACGGAGTCCGATGACCCCCGCGCTCGGGGCGGATTCTACGGAATGGCGCCCCCAGGGACCGATGAGCAGCACACGATCAATCTCCGCACGTCGGCCTACGCCCTGATCGCGCTCCTCAAGCTCGAGGGGGAAGAGCTGGGGCCCTATTACTCCATCGGGGATCGAGACGGAAACTGGACGCGCTGACCGGGGATCAGCGCTCGCCCTCTCCCATCATCTGGTCCAGCCCGTCAGGCGCTCACCGCGCCACGGCGGAATCGAAGTTCAAGAGCTCGGTTGAGAGGGTGAACAGAGCCTTCCCAGTCTCAGGCGGTGTGAGCCCTCCTTCGCCTGCCATTGAATTTCTCGGAGATGAGATCATCGAGAAGCCCCCGATGCTCAGGGGGAAGCTTCGCCTGGACCCAGAGGAGCACTGCGGCATCCCGTGGCACCCCGCAGTCCTTGGAGATCGACAGCCAGAGGTCCAGTGAGGGATTCACATACCCTCTCTCGAATTTGAAGATCGCCGGACCGGAGACCCCATAAAGTGCGCCAAAGGCGTCCTGCGTGAGCCCTGCCTCGGTCCGATGCAGTTGAATGAACTGAGCCAGATTTTGCATGTGACCTCTCCTGCCCCTCGGTGTGCCCTCGCACTCCCTGAGTGCCTCTCAGTTTATATCAACTCTGTGCTTTGCAAACAGAGGGGTCACCCGTTTGCGATGTGGGGGATTCCCCTAGGGCGTTGGATCAGGGGGACTGGGCCGATTGAAACCAGATCGTGGCGTGCTGCAGGAGCTCTGTGGCACTTGTCAGGTCAAGCTTCTGCTTGATCCTCTCCCGATGGGCCTCGACTGTCTTGATGCTCAGGTGGAGTGTCTCGGCGATCTGACGCGTGCCCTGCCCTCGGCCAATCAGGGTGAAGACCTCCAGCTCGCGGTCGGAGAGGGAGTTGACCGAGGGCACACCGCAGTCGGAGGTGCCTCGGGCATATCGCCGCAGCGCCTTGGCCTTCATCTCCTCGCTGAGATAGATCTCCCCACCGAGCACACAGCGGATCGCCTCGAGCACCGTCTCCGGAGCCGCCTGCTTCATGAGGTAACCCTTTGCGCCGGCTCGGAGAACTCTCTCGGCGTAGAGCGACTCCTCGTGCATCGACAGGACGAGGATGGGGACCTCGATTCCGCGGGCGCGGAGGTCTTTCAGGAGGTCCAGACCGCTGACACCGCGAAGCGAGATGTCGAGGATCACGATGTCAGGTTTCATCTCCTCGATGGCACTGAGACCCGATGCGGCGTCCTCCGCCTCGCCGCAGATCCTGAGGTCTGGCTCGATCCGGAGCATCTGGGCCAGACCTGCCCGCACCAGGGGGTGATCATCGATGATCAGAACCCGCGCGGGTCTCTGAGCCGTCTCGCCACTGGCTCTCGATTCCATCCTCATGTCCCCCTCCTCTCGCCAGTGAAGAAGCTGCAGATGACGGCTGTGCCCCCCTGAGGAAGGGTGTCAATCTTCAGGGTGGCCCCGATCAGCTTGGCGCGGTGGCGCATGATGCCGATGCCCATTCCTCTTCCTCGGCTCTCCTCGCGGGGGAGCCCCAGGCCGTTGTCCTGAACCGTCAGCGTGATCTGATCATCCCTCTCCTGGAGGACGATCTGGGCCACTGTCGCCCCGGCGTGCCTGACGATGTTGCTCAGGGCCTCCTGCACAAGGCGATAGAGATGCGTCTCCGTCTCGATGTCCAGCGGAGTGATCTCAGGCGTCGCCACCAGGGTGCATGTGATGCCGTGGAGCGACTCGGTCTTCTCCGCGAGTCCCCTCAGGGCCTCAATCAGACCGTGTTCCTGGAGATCGAGTGGGTAGAGGCTCTTTGCCAGGGTGCGTGTTCTCTGCGCCGTCTCCATCAGGAGGCACTCGATCCTGGAGACCTCCTCAGCCCAGTGGGGGTGCTGGGAGGCGAGAGATTTGCCCAGGGCGCGGGCCATCATCGAGATCGCGGTCATGTCCTGGCAGGGGCCATCGTGCAGATCCTGCCCGATCTGCCGCTGAATGCGGTCGCTGATCTCCAGGATCTCCTTCTCGAGCCTGTGGGCATCGGAGATGTCGCTGAGCATGCCCATCAGCGCCCGTGGGCGGCCGTCCGCGCCGAGAATCGGTGCGGCGGAGATCTCGCCCCAGAACACGTCGCCTCCCCGTCGCATGAAGGATCGCTCCTCGCGGTGCAGCGGCGCCGCCCCTGACATGAGCTCCCTCATCCGTCTCTCGATGCCGGCGTGCTCCTCGGGGGAGGCGAAATCGAGGGGCGACATCCCGACGAGCGTCTCCTCGGTGACGTTGAACATCTCTGCGAGCCGGGCATTGACCTGTGTGAAGCGGCCGTCCTCGACAATGCCGATCCCCACGGCGGCGTTGTTGAAGATGGCACGGAGACGCTCGGCGTTCGAACGAAGCTCGCTCTCAATGCGACGCTGGTTGTGGATGTCGTGCAGGATGCCCAGTGAGCCGATGACATGGCCTGTCACCTCGTCCCGCAGCGGCACCGAGTGGTCGGAGAGCCAGCGCAGTGTCCCATTGGGGCGGCGCACGAGCACCTCCGCGTGATAGCTGTTCACCTCACCTGCGGCGAAGGCCCTGCTGAGCTCCCCGCTGTCGCGGAATCCCTGGGGTGAGAGCAGCCAGGTCTCGACAATCATCTCGACGAAACGCTGGGGTGTCACCTCACTGACCGGAAGCCCGAGCAGCCGCTCGATTCCGCGGTCCATGAATTCGTAGATGCCATAGCGGGCTCCGGTCCCCGTGACGAGGCGATAGGGGACACCGGACGATGCGGCGATGGCGGAGCGGTAGATCTTCTCACTTCGCCGCAGCGCCTCCTCCGCACGGCGATGCTCGGTGACGTCGATGCCGGTGACGAGGACCTGCTCCCCAGATGGCTCTGCACCGAGCCGAGCATGGGTCCACTCGATCAGATGAGACCTCCCCGCGGAGTCGACCCAGTGGCACTCATGGTGAACGGGAGATTCCCCTCTCCTCAGACGGTCGCAGGTCAGCCGGACTTTCGCCTTGTCATGCTCCGGGCAGAGGGAGGTGATCCTGTGTCCGACGATCTCATCGGCCCTGCGACCAAGCAGCTTCAAACAGGCGGTGTTCAGCGAGACGATCTCTCCCCGGAGATCGGTGATGAGAACCAGGGTGCCAATGGCGTTGAGAAGGCTCTCAGCCGGCAGCGATATCTCGGTTGGGGGGTGCATTGGAGCTCCTGGGCCCTCAATCATCCGGAGGCTGGATTTCCTCACCTCATGTGAGAGCGAATCCTAGCAGTTGGCGGCTCCCGTGCCCAGAGGGAAATTAGGGGCTTCCCCGACTTCCCAATCCCTCTGGGATCTGTTCAATTCAATCATCTCCACTGCGGAGAGTGTTCCACGCACCCCCGGTCGCTGATCTCCCCCCCACTTGCGGCCGGGGGCGCCTCGTTTCAGGGCAGCAGGGCTCTGAGACCCATCCATCCGCCACACGAGCGAACCGCTTGACGGAGACCACTTGGTGGTGCGAGTGTTCTCATCCGTTTAGAATCGGGATTCACCGCATCGGGGGAATGCTGAGTTTTGGGCTCTTCTCCCCTCGGTGTCCCAGGTGGCAAACAGCTGTATTCAGAGGACTTGGGGCTTCAATCGCCCGATGCCCCGAGGAAGCGGAGAGAGGCAACTCGTTGTTCACGAATACTGACAGACCGGCCAGGGGGCTCCGAGACCCGCGCTTTGAGCATGACTCCTGCGGCGTGGGATTCGTCGCCAAGGCCGACGGCACGCCCAGTCACGAGATCGTCGAGAAGGGATTGCGCATCCTTCGATGCCTTGCCCACCGGGGGGCGACGGGTTGGGATCCCTCCACGGGGGATGGCTCGGGTATCCTGATTCAGATGCCGCACGACTTCATGCGGTCGGCGGCGTCGGCGGCGGGGATCACTCTTCCCGCCCTGGGCGAATATGGCACAGGTCTGGTCTTCCTGCCGCGGGAGGCCTCGACGCGCCAGCTGTGTGAGAGGATGCTCGAGAGGCTGATCCGTGAGGAGCACCAGCTCTTCCTCGGTTGGCGCGATGTCCCCGTGTCCAGTGATGCTCTCGGCCACCAGGCCCGCGTGGAGGAGCCCGTCATCCGCCAGATCTTTGTGGCCCGCGGGCCCGAGATGGTCGATCGAATGGCCTTCGAGCGGAAGCTCTACGTCATCCGCAAGCGGGCGGAGCAGGAGATGAGGGATTCCGGGCCGCCCGGGAGCGGAGCGTTCTGCATCCCCAGCCTCTCGCACCGGACCCTCGTCTACAAGGGCCTGCTGCTGTCGGATCAGATGCCCGAGTTCTATCAGGACCTTGGCGATCCCCTGCTGGCCAGCGGCCTGGCGCTCGTCCACCAGCGCTACAGCACCAACACCTTCCCGGTGTGGGGTCTGGCCCAGCCTTTCCGGTTCCTCGCCCACAATGGCGAGATCAACACGCTGCGGGGCAATGTCAACTGGATGCAGGCCCGAGAGGCGCTGTTTCTCTCCTCGGTGTTCGGCTCGGACATCACGAAGGTGATGCCGGTCATCAGCCCGGAGGGGAGCGACTCGGCCTGCCTCGACAACGTGGTGGAGCTGCTCGTTCTGGCAGGCCGATCGATTCCGCATGTGATGATGATGCTCATCCCCGAGGCATGGGAGAGGGACGAGCAGATGGACCCGGACCGCCGGGCCTTCTACGAGTACCACGCGGGTCTGATCGAGCCGTGGGACGGCCCCGCGGCGATCGCCTTCACCGATGGATCCATCATCGGCGCGACGCTCGACCGCAATGGCCTCCGTCCCGCCCGGTATGTCATCTCGAGCGATGGACTTGTTGTCATGGCGTCGGAGGCGGGCGTCATCGACATCCCCGCCGAGAGGGTGGTGGCGAAGGGGCGGCTCCAGCCGGGCCGCATGCTCCTCGTCGACACCGCCGCGGGTCGCGTGATCCACGACGAGGAGATCAAGCGCACGGTGGCCACCCAGCGCCCTTACAGGAAGTGGGTGGAGGGCAACCGGATCGAGCTGAGCGATCTCCCCGAGCCTCTCTCCGTCTACCAGCCGAACCCCGAAACGCTGACGATCCGCCAGAAGATCTTCGGCTTCACGCAGGAGGATCTCGGTGTTCTGCTGGTCCCGATGGCATCCGATGGCAAGGAGCCGCTGGGGTCGATGGGCAACGACACCCCGCTGGCGGTGCTCTCGCGTCGTCCTCAGCTCCTCTTCAGCTACTTCAGGCAGCTCTTCGCCCAGGTGACCAATCCCCCGATCGACTCGATCCGGGAGGAGCTGGTCATGTCGCTCGATGACTACATCGGGAAGGAGGGCAACCTGCTCGAGGAGACTCCCGGGCAGATCCACCAGCTCCGCATCCCCCATCCAATTCTGACGAACAGCGACATTCAGCGGCTTCGCTACATCTCCCGCGGGGATTTCAAGTCGATCACCTTCCCGACCCTGTATCGCATCGAGGGCGGGGCCACCTCTCTCTCCGAGGCGCTCGAGGAGCTCTGCCTGCAGTCCTCACGCGCGGTGAAGAACGACCACAGCGTGATCATCCTCTCCGACCGCGGGGTCAACCGCGACCTCGCCCCGATCCCCTCTCTGCTGGCCGTCTCCGCGATGCACCACCACCTGATCCGCGAGGGCCTGCGGACAAAGGTCGCGCTGACCCTGGAGACGGGTGAGGCGCGTGAGGTGATGCACTTCGCCCTGCTGATCGGATACGGCGCCAGTGCGATCAATCCCTATCTGGCGCTGGAGACGCTGGTCGACCAGGTGCAGCGGGGATGTCTCCCGGAGGGGATGACGCTTGCGGAGGCCGAGTCGAATTACATCGATGCCATCAACAGGGGGCTGCTCAAGATCTTCTCGAAGATGGGCATCTCGACGCTGCGCTCCTATCGCGGCGCCCAGATCTTCGAGGCGGTGGGGCTGCGCACGGACTTTGTGGAGAGGTACTTCACCGGCACCGTCTCGCGGGTGGAGGGCATCGGGATCGGAACCATCGCCGAGGAGGTGGCCAAGCGGCATCGCCGCGCCTTCCCCCGCGCCGCGATCGGAAGACGGGGGCTGGAGGACGGTGGGCTGTACGCCTATCGACGGCGGGGCGAGCACCACCTGCTCGGCCCCGAGGCGATCGCCGATCTCCAGCATGCGGTGCGCCGGGGGTCACGGGCCGCGTTCAAGAGGTACGCCGAGCGGATCGACAATCAGTCGGAGACTCTCTGCACGCTGCGGGGACTGTTCCACCTGAGGCCGGCGGGCCCCGCCGTGCCGCTGGAGGAGGTTGAGCTGGCCGAGGAGATCATGAGGCGCTTTGTCACGGGCGCCATGTCGTTCGGATCGCTCAGCGCCGAGGCGCATGAGACCCTGGCGATCGCGATGAACAGCATCGGTGCGATGAGCAACTCGGGCGAGGGGGGAGAGGAGCCGCGGCGCTATCGGCCGGACCCCGACGGGACAGATCGAAACAGTCGGATCAAGCAGGTGGCCTCGGGGCGCTTCGGCGTGACGAGCGCCTACCTGGTCAGCGCCGATGAGCTGCAGATCAAGATCGCCCAGGGGGCCAAGCCCGGCGAGGGGGGACAGCTGCCCGGCCACAAGGTGGATGCCGTGATCGCCAAGACGCGCCACTCGACGCCGGGCGTGACGCTGATCTCGCCGCCTCCCCACCACGACATCTACTCGATCGAGGATCTGAAGCAGCTGATCTACGATCTCAAGTGCGCCAATCGAAGGGCGCGCGTGAGCGTCAAGCTGGTCTCCGAGATCGGCGTCGGGACAGTGGCCGCGGGCGTCGCGAAGGCCAACGCCGACATGGTGCTGATCTCAGGGCACGACGGCGGAACCGGGGCCTCGCCCCTCTCGTCGATCAAACACGCGGGCATGCCGTGGGAGATCGGGCTCGCCGAGACACAGCAGACCCTGGTGGAGAACAACCTGCGCGACCGCATCCGCGTTCAGACCGATGGCCAGATGCGGACCGGGCGGGATGTGGTGATCGCCGCGATGCTCGGCGCCGAGGAGTTCGGCTTCGGCACCATCGCGCTGGTCGCCCTCGGATGCGTGATGGCGCGCAAGTGCCATCTGAACACCTGCCCCACCGGCGTGGCGACGCAGGACCCGGAGCTGCGGGCCCTGTTCCAGGGCAAGCCTGAGCACGTGATCAATTACATGCGCTTCGTCGCCGAGGAGGCGCGTGAGCTGATGGCCTCGCTCGGCTTCCGAACCTTCGACGAGATGGTCGGCCGCAGCGACTGCATCGATGCACGCCGGGCGCTGGATCACTGGAAGGCCCAGGGGCTCGACCTGCGGGCCGTGCTGCGGACGCCCGAGGCCGGCGAGGGAGTCGCGGTGCGATGTGTGACGAAGCAGGATCATGAGCTGAGCACGTCGATCGACCACGAGTTCATCCGCCAGGCACAGAGTGCGCTCGAGAGCGGAGAGCCCGTCGAGTTCGACATGTCCATCCGCAACATTCATCGGGCCGCGGGCACCATGCTGGGCAGCGAGCTCACGAGGCGCCACGGTGAAGAGGGGCTTCCCGACAGCACGATCCGCATCAACCTCACCGGCTCGGCGGGGCAGAGCCTCGGGGCCTGGCTGCCCCGGGGCATCACGATCCGCGTCGCGGGCGACGCCAACGACTACGTCGGCAAGGGGCTGTGTGGAGGACGCCTGGTTCTCCATCCGCCCGCAGGCTCCTCCTTCGTCGCCCATGAGAACATCATCATCGGCAATGTCTGCCTCTACGGGGCGACGAGCGGTGAACTCTTCGCCGCCGGGATGGCCGGTGAGCGGTTCGGCGTCCGAAACAGCGGGGCCACCGCAGTGGTCGAGGGCGTCGGTGATCACGGCTGCGAGTACATGACAGGCGGCCGCGTCGTCATCCTCGGGGGCACGGGACGCAACTTCGCGGCGGGGATGAGTGGAGGACACGCCTACGTGCTGGATGAAGACGGGGCATTCAGATCCCATTGCAACATGGCGATGATCGAGCTGGGGCCGGTCGAGGAAGTCGAGGAGCAGCGATGGCTGCGTGAGCGGATCACGTTTCACCGGGACCTGACGGGCAGTGCCCGCGCCGCCGAGATCCTCGAGGACTGGGACCACCGCCTCTCGCAGTTCGTCAAGGTCACGCCTCTGGAGTACAAGCGGGCTCTGCGTGAGATGGCTGAGGCCAAGGCGCGCGAGACTCTGCTGACCGCCTCAGGCACCACGGAGGGCATGTGAGCGATGGGTGAGATCGCAGGCTTCAAGCAGTTCGACCGCGAGGTCGCCCCCTATCGTCCCCTCGAGGAGCGTCTGGCCGACTGGCGCGATGTCGCCGAGCCCATGCCCGATGACAGGGTGCAGGTGCAGGGGGCCCGCTGCATGGATTGCGCGGTGCCGTTCTGCCACTGGGGTTGCCCCCTCGGCAACATCATACCCGACTGGAACGACATGGTTTATCGCGGCCGATGGCGCGATGCGATCGAGACCTTGCACGCGACGAACAACTTCCCCGAGTTCACCGGTCGCATCTGCCCGGCGCCGTGTGAGGAGTCCTGCGTGCTCAACATCGACGAGCGCCCGGTCGCCATCCGGCAGATCGAGCTCAACATCATCGAGCACGCCTTCGCCGAGGGCTGGATCACGCCGCGGATTGCCCCCGAGCCGACGGGCAAGAAGGTCGCTGTGGTCGGCTCCGGCCCGGCGGGTCTCGCCTGCGCGCAGCAGCTCGCCCGCGCGGGACACGACGTCACTGTCTTCGAGCGCGACGAGGTCATCGGGGGGCTGCTCTCGATCGGGATTCCCGATTTCAAGATGGAGAAGCATGTGGTCCAGCGCCGCCTCGACCAGATGGCCGCCGAGGGTGTGATCTTCAAGACGGGTGTGCACATCGGCATCGATGTGTCACTCGACGAGCTCCGACACCTGTTCGACGCCGTCTGTCTCGCGGGGGGCGCGCGTCAGGCGCGGGATCTGCTGATCCCCGGGAGAGAGCTCAGCGGCATCCACTTCGCCATGGATTACCTGGCGCAGCAGAACCGCCGGGTGGGGGAGCGCGGGATCGTCGGCGAGGAGATCACCGCGAGGGGCAAGCGTGTCGTCGTCATCGGCGGGGGCGACACAGGCTCGGACTGCGTGGGCACCGCGAACCGCCAGGGCGCGGCCGAGGTGATCCAGATTGAGCTCCTGCCCCGCCCCGCGCTCTCGCGGAGCGAGGAGATGGCCTGGCCCCACTGGCCGATGGTGATGCGCACCTCGTCGTCCCACGAGGAGGGCTGCGAGCGCCACTGGAGCCTCGCGACGAAGCGCTTCACAGGTTCGGAGGGGAGAGTCGAGAAGCTCCACATGGTCAGGCTCGACTGGAGCGAGCCCGACGAGCAGGGCCGCCGGGTGATGACGGAGGTCAAGGGGAGCGAGTTCACGGTCGACGCCGACCTCGTGCTCTTGGCAATGGGCTTCGTCCACCCCGAGCATGGGGGCATGCTCGAGCAGCTGGGCGTCGAGCTCGACGAGCGCGGCAATGTCCGTGCGAGCAAGACCTATGCGACCAATATCCCGGGCGTCTTCGCCGCCGGTGACATGCGGCGTGGCCAGTCGCTCGTGGTCTGGGCCATCCTCGAGGGACGCGAGGCGGCTCATCACATCGACACGCACCTGATGGGGAACTCGGACCTGCCGCTGCGGGATCAGTGATTGATCTGGAGTGCAAAGGCGCGGGGACTGTTGAAATGTTCGATCGTGCCGGAATTCCCATTCCGGCACTTCCCAGCACATCACATTGTCCACGAATGAACACGAATTTTCACGAAACTTCTCTCTCGGACCGCCGCGCGCCAGCGCTTTGGCGCGTCGGCGACTTGCTCGCGCTCTTTTTCATCTGGATGGAGCGCCGGCGCCCTCGCCAGTGGCGTTCAATGGTTTTCGAGAGTCAGATCAATGGATCTCAGCGTCGGATCTGAGCGATTGCTCGCAGTTCTTGGCCCCGGAGGGGCC
>JAFGKF010000138.1 GCA_016928695.1 Candidatus Sumerlaeota bacterium
CCCGCTGCCCGATTGCCCCCGGAGCAGATCGGGATCACGTCTCCGCAGCGGGCCCGGTCAGAGTCACCCCCTCACCCACGTGGCCGCCGTTGACGGCGTCTCCTCCGCTCATGGGCTTGCGGCCCGCCGGTTGGACCTTTCGGACCAGGAGGAAGCCGTCGCCCGTCGCGACGACAAAGCCGCGCCTCCTGTCCGCCTCGACGATCTCCCCGGGGCGGGCGTCGGGGTGATGGGCGGGGATGGGATCGGCCGCCAGGATCTTGAAAGGCTTTCCCGCGATGGTGGTCTGGGCTCCGGGCCAGGGCGTCACGCCGCGGATGCGGCAGGCGATGGCATCCGCGGCCTGGAACCAGTGGATGATGCCGTCCTCCTTTTTCAGGAGCGGGGCTTTCGTCGCCTGGCTGTCATCCTGTGGTGTGCTCTCGAGTCTCCCGTGGCGCGCCAGCTCCTCGAGCGTCTCGACGATCCGTTTGCCACCCAGCACGCTGAGCATGTTGCTCAGGCTCAGGGCGTCGTCGTCGACGAGGATCTCGCACGGCTCCTGGGCGATGATCGGCCCCGTGTCGCATCCCTCGTCCATCTGCATGATGGTGATGCCCGTCTCCCGCTCGCCGTTGATCAGCGACCACTGGATCGGCGCCGCACCACGGTACTTGGGCAGAAGCGAGGCGTGGATGTTGATGCAGCCGTGCCTGGGGACGTCGAGGACGTCCCGGGGCAGGATCTTGCCATACGCCGCGACCACGGCGATGTCGGGTCTCATCTCGGCCAGCTCAGCGGCGATGCCGGTGCCGCGCAGCCGTGGCGGCTGAAGCACGGGGATGCCCCGCTCCTCGGCGAGGACCTTGGTCGGTGGTGGGCTGAGCCTCTGGCCCCGCCCCCGGGGCTTGTCGGGCTGACAGATGACGGCGATGACGTCGGCGACCTCGCTCTCGATCAGCGCCTGGAGGGGCACGGCGGCGAATTCCGGTGTTCCGAAGAAGAGGGTGCGAAGTGGGAATGTCATGGGTTGGGTCCGGGATCTCGTGGCTGGGCCCGAGCGTGGCTGAGCCGGCGTCCCATGGCAAGTTTCTTGATTGAGAGATGTTCTTGCTTTGCGGGGATGGGATGGGAAAATCCCCGATTCACTGAAAGACGAGGAGTCCTGCCTTGAACCGAGTCATTGCCCTTTTCTCCCTTCTCTGCCTCACGGCCCCGCTTGCCATGGCCCAATCGCTCGCCGAGCGGCTCGGGACCCTCATCGACACCTCCCCCGTCACTGCGCGCACCTTCGTGGCCATGCAGGTGGCCGATGCGGAGACCGGTGAGATCCTCTTCGAGCGGTGTCCCGACAACCTCTTCACACCCGCCTCGAACGTGAAGCTCTACACGTCGGCCTGTGCCCTGGACACATGGGGACCGGACCACACCTTCGACACGCACCTGGGTGTCGACGGAGACATTGAGGACGGGATTCTCCACGGCGACCTGATCCTGTTCGGCGACGGCGATCCGGTGCTCACCTCGGAGGATCTGCGGACGATGGCCCAGCGGGTCCGGAGCGAGCTGGGGATCGAGCGGATCACAGGGGGCGTGGTGGTCAATGACTCACGCGTGGACCCCGTCCGCAAGGGCCCCGGCTGGATGTGGGACGACGACCCCGACGTCTACAACATGAGTCTCGCCTCGCTGATGCTCGATTACAATGTTCTGACCGCCGAGGCGCTCGGGCTCAGCTCGGGCGATGAGCGCGATCCCTTCCGCCTGGTGCCCCCGAGCGCGTATCCGCCGATCGAGTGGCGGCCGTCGTCCGAGGGCTCCACGGAGATCACCCGCCAGCCGTTCCGCGATGTCATCGAGATCCGCGGAGGCGGAAGCGCCTCCCGGCATCTGACGATGCACGATCCCGCGCAGTGGATCGCGGGGGTCCTGCATCAGATGCTCATCGATGAGGGGATCGAGGTTGAGGGGCGCCCCCTGGTCGAGACGCTTCCCCCGGTCGCCGACCCCGGGATCTCGCACGAGTCCCTGCCGCTGTCGGATATCATCGCTCTGTTCAACAAGCCCAGCGAGAATGCGATCGGCGAGATGCTGCTGCTCGACCTGGCGGCAGAGACCGCCGAGGGGCCTGTCGACTTCAGGGACGGCGCGGCGCGGCTCACCGAGTGGCTGACGCGCGAGGCGGGGCTCGACCCCGGTGACTTCAATCTGGTCGATGGCTCGGGTCTCTCGCGCTACGACCTGATCTGCGCCTCGGGCACGGTGGATCTGCTGCTCCACATGTGGCAGCATCCCCATCGCCAGGTGTACGTCGATTCCCTGCCCATCGCGGGCGTCGACGGCTCGCTTCGCAGCCGGATGGGGGGCACACCCGCCGTGGGGCGTGTCCACGCGAAGACGGGGACGATGTCGGGCGTCTCCTGCCTCTCGGGATACGCCGAGACGGTGCAGGGTCAGTGGCTCGTTTTCTCGATTCTGACGAATGGCCACATCGGCTCGAGCGCCCCCTCGCGGGGTCTCCAGGATCGCCTGTGCGTGGCCCTGGTGGAGTGATCGGGAAAGGCTTGACGACCCCTGAGACACTGAGGACATTGCCGACTCATGATTCACCGGCCCGCCGCTGAAATTGGCCTGATCTTCGCCGTCACCGCTCTTCTCATGCCACTTCCCGCGCAGCCCGCTGAGATCCCGCCCGACTTCGACCCCTTCGAGGGACGCTTCGATCCGCAGGCGATCTGGGAGGCCTATCCGACCTTTTCGCGCGCCCCCGATGTGCCAGCGGCGTTCTGTCACTGCGATCTGGAGCCGTGGATCGAGCGGTTCGTCGCCGAGAGCGGCGGTCTGTTCACTGATGAGGTGTTCATCCACTCGGAGGAGGGGAGAGCGATTCACCATCTCTCCTTCGGCCATGGCCCCACATCCGTCCTGATCTGGGCGCGGCAGCACGGCGATGAGCCTCTGTGCTCGGTGGCGCTCATGGATCTTCTCGGATTCCTCGTCGATCGCCACGAGAGCGAGATCGTCCAGACCATCGCCGAGAACCTCACGCTCCACATTGTCCCGATGGTCAATCCCGATGGGGTGGAGCGCTTCACCCGCCGCAACGCCTCGGACGTCGATCCCAACCGCGATGGCCGTCTCCGCCAATCCCAGAGCGGGCGGGCTCTGCGGGTGATGTGGGAGCGCTTCAATCCCGCGGTCTGCTTCAACATGCACGACCAGGAGCCTCGCAAGTCGACGTCGGACACCGGCCAGCTGATCGCCCTGAGCTTCCAGGCCTGTCCCTTCGATGTGGCCGAGACGATGGGTCCCCATCTGCGCCGCGCCAAACAGCTCTGCGGTCTGATGGAGCACACGCTGAGCCCCTGGATCGGGGGACACATGGCCCGCTATGAGGCCAACTACATGGCCCGCGCCTTCGGCGACTCGATGAGCCGCTGGGGCGTCTCGGCCGTTCTCATCGAGACGGGGGGCTGGTATGGTCCCCTCGCCGAGTCGGAGGATTTCGTGACCCGCTGCCACTTCCTCGCCCTTCTGACGGGAGTTTTCGCCGTCGCCACCAACGCCCAGGAGGCGATCTCGCCCGAGCGCTACGACCGCATGCCCCTGGAGGGCCGACAGCACTTCGATCTGCTCGTGCGCGACGCCCTGATCCTCAACGGCACGGGGCTTCAGCCCCAGCGCGGAGACATCGGGATCAATCGCCAGGTCGATCACCGGACCGAGGGTGCTCTGAGGGGATCCATCCGCGACATCGGCGACATGTCGATCTACAGGGGGCGCGAGGAGATCGCGGGGACGGGACTGGTGGTCACGCCGGGTCTCATCGCCATCGATCCCGACTTCACGCCCTCCGACCTCGAGAACCGCGAGCGGGTGATGGGGCTGCTGCGCCGGGGTATCACCACTGTCGTCGGCACCGGCCCGGCCGGGGAGGTGGCACCCGATCATCAGCCCACCGAGGCTGTCCCAATCCGGGCGCTGTTTCTGGAGCCGATGGGGGATCTCACGGAGGCCGCGATGCGAGACTTCCTGACCGAGGCGCACGGCCTCTCACTCCGGTTCCCGTCAGTCCAAAGTGAGACCCTCGCCGCTCTCGAGGGGACGCGCGACCCGCTGAGCCTTCATCTCATCCTCATCAACCGCGGCCGGGTCAGTGCGAATCGCGGCTTCGCGCTGGTGGGTCCCGCGGGGCCAGTGGAGCCCTCGGCGATCGACGAGAATCTGCTTTCGCGCACCTTCGGTCAGTGGAGCTATGGGATGACCCTGGAGAGTCCGAGCCTGAGTGATCCCCTCGTCGAATCCCAAGGCGTTCTGCTCCTGTCCGCCGCCCCCGGAGCCCCCGGTCTCCCGTCGCTCGTTCAGGCCTCCATCGCCGCGGAGAGCTGGACACCGTCACGGCTCATCGGCGCCCTGACGTGGGCCTCGGCCCATGCGCTGGGCCTGGAGAGCGTGGGCCGCATCTGGTCGCGTGAGAGCGCCGACTTGGTGCTCTGGGAGTGCCGCGCCGGCAGTGTCGAGGAGCCCGATGCCATCGCCCTGGGTGATCTTCGCCACGTCATCGTCGGGGGATTCGAGATCCCTCTGGACTGATTTCAGTCGGCGTCTGGACTTGCACATGGCGGTGTGTGGCGATACGGTGATCTCTTCAACCTCGGCCGAGGCCTTCTGAGTGGAGAGCCATGATTGATCTGACAGTTCACGACGAGACCCGCCGCCGCAATGCCCAGCGCGCCCGCGAGCGGGGCATCGTCATCCCCACCTTCGAGCAGATGATTCACCCCGAGCGACTGCCCGGGGATGTCCTGCGGCGCCTGGCCCAGGTGGGGCTCTGGGACGTGGATCCCCTGAATCTCTTCCGTGTGACGTGGCACAACGCCCCCCAGGCCACAGGGGGGGGATTCGGCGGGGTCAACTTCATGGAGTTCCCCCCCGAGATCACCGGGGTGCGCGCCCGCATCTTTGGCTTGGTGGGCAAGTGGTTTCCCACCGGGGCTCACAAGGTCGGCGCGGCGATCGCCTGCCTCGCCCCACGGCTGGTCACCGGCCAGTTCGACGCCTCGCGCCAGCGCGCGGTGTGGCCCTCGACCGGCAATTACTGCCGGGGGGGCGCGTACATCTCATCGCTTCTCGGCTGCGAGTCGATCGCGATCCTGCCCGAGGAGATGAGCCGAGAGCGCTTCGAGTGGCTCTCGCGGATCGCGGGCGAGGTGATCGCCACCCCCGGCTGCGAGTCGAACGTCAAGGAGATCTACGACAAGTGCTGGGAGCTGCGGGGCAAGCGTGGCGACGACATCATGATCTTCAACCAGTTCGACGAGTTCGGGAATTACCTCTGGCACCACGAGATCACGGGGCGGGCCTCCGAGGATCTGCTCGATCAGGTGATGGGCTCGCGGGATCGCTTCGCCGGCTTCGTCTCGAGCACGGGGTCGGCGGGGACGATTGCGTGCGGTGACTATCTCAAGCGCCTGTTCCCGGCCTGCAAGGTGGTGGCGGGCGAGGCGCTCCAGTGCCCGACGCTTCTCGAGAACGGCTTCGGCGGGCACCGCATCGAGGGAATCGGCGACAAGCACGTGCCCTGGATCCACAACGTGCGCAACACGGACATGATCGTGGCCATCGACGACGAGGCGACGATGCGGATTCTCCGGCTCTTCAACGAGCCCGCGGGGCGCGAGCATCTGCGCGGCGTCGGAGTGGACGCCGGGCTCATCGAACAGCTCGATCTGCTGGGGATCTCGAGCATCGGCAACCTGCTCGGCGCGATCAAGATGGCGAAGTGGTGTGAGCTCGATGAGCGCGACGTTGTCCTGACCGTCTTCACCGACTCCCTCGAGCTCTACACGTCACGGCTGGCCGAGCTGAGAGCGAGCTGCGGAGACTACACCGCGACCGATGCGGCGGTGGACCATGGGCGCTGGCTGCTGGGGGAGAGCACGGCGAATCTTCTCGAGCTGACGCACGCCGACCGGAGGCGCGTGCACAATCTGAAGTACTACACATGGATCGAGCAGCAGGGGCGAGAGCTCGATGAGCTGAATGCGCAGTGGCACGATCGGGACTACTGGGATCAGATCGCGGCCAGCCGCGCGGGGATCGACAGACTGATCACCGAATTCAATGAGATGGTGGCCGGATGACAGGAGATCGAAAAGAGAGCGCCGATCAGCCCCGGGGTCGGGGATCCCATCACAGGCCTGCGCTGAGCAACGAGGAGATCAATCGGCTGCCGCTGCGCCGGTACGAGGGCGAGGTGCACCTCATCCGAACGAATCGCCAGGTGACCTCCGCACTCCGCGCACTGCGGGCTGAGGAGGTTCTGGGCTTCGACACGGAGACGAAGCCCTCGTTTCGCAAGGGCGAGTGGAATCCCCCCGCGCTTGTTCAGCTCGCGGGTGGGCGAGGCGTTCACATCTTCCAGATCTCGATGCTCGGTTTCCCCGAGGGCCTGATCGAGATCCTGGCGAACCCCGAGATCTCCAAGGTGGGGGTGGCGCCCACCGACGATTTCCGTGCGCTCAAGCGCCTCAGGCCCTTCGAGGAGAGCGGCGTCATCGATCTCGGTCCCTTCGCCACTGAGCACGGCCACGAGAGCAATGGACTCCGCGGGCTCGCGGCGAGCGTCCTGGGATTCCGGATCTCGAAGGGCGCGCGCTGCTCGAACTGGAGCCGAAGCACGCTCTCGCCGACTCAGATCACCTACGCGGCGACCGATGCCTGGGTCAGCCGCGAGATCTACCTCGCCCTCTGCAACGGCAGCGCTCCCTGACACGGGCCATGGGTGCCCCCTCCGCCTCGGCATCCACGCGACCGATGCGAGCATCTATCAGCAGGTGCCCGTCGGAGTTCTTCGCCGCCCACCACGCGAGGCACGGTGCCCCCCTGCGCGAGCGCCTTTTCACAGGCTCGCCGTGGATGGCGAGTGGCTTCTCCCGCCGTCACCGGATCGCCGACGCGGCGGGGCGCCGCGCGGTGCACTTCGTCGAGGCGGTGGGGCGGGCGCTGCTCGGCGACTTTCCCTGACTCACACCCATCCCATCAGCCGCGCGATCGTGGCGGTGGCGGTGCAGACGATGCCGCCGAGCGCGAGTGGCATCAGCGTGGCGACGGCGGTCCACCGGAGGCTGCGGGTTTCCTTCCAGATCGTCAGGATGGTCGTGCTGCACGGGTTGTGGAGCAGGCAGAAGAGCATCAGGTTGATGGCCGTCAGCATCGTCCAGCCGCCCAAGGACAGGACCCGCTGAATCGTCCCCTCCTCGAACTCGACCATGACTCCCGCGCTGGCCATGCCGGTCAGGGAGGGATCGGTGATCGAGAGCGTCAGCGTCAGCATCAGGATGGTGGGGATGATGATCTCGTTGGCGGGGATCGCGACGACATAGGCGAGCAGGATCACGCCGTTGAGACCCATCAGCCACCCGAGGGGGCCGAGCAGGTTGACCAGATGCCCCGCGATCGAGGTGTCGCCGATCTCGATGTTGCTCGTCAGCCAGATCACGGCTCCCGCGGGGGCCGCCATGACCAGTGCGCGCCAGAGCACGATCAGCGTGCGGTCGATCAGCGACGTCCAGAGCGTCTGGAGAATGCGCGGCGGGCGGTAGGGGGGCAGCTCGAGGCTGAAGGTCGAGGCCTGCCCCCTCAGCCAAGTCCTCGAGAGAATCGCCGAGACGAGCAGGGTGAAGATGATCCCCAGGATGCAGGTGAAGACGACGCTCGCCGAGGCGATCAGGGTCGCCATGCCCGCGGGGGCCGAGGCCCCGAGAAAGATCGTCCCGATCAGGATCAGCGTCGGCCAGCGGCCGTTGCAGATGGAGAAGTTGTTCGTGAGGATCGCGATCAGCCGCTCGCGCGGGCTGTCGATGATGCGTGTCGAGACGATGCCCGCCGCGTTGCAGCCGTAGCCCATCATCATCGAGAGCACCTGCTTGCCGTGCGCTCCCGACCACTTGAAGAGGCGGTCGAGGTTGAATGCCACGCGGGGGAGATATCCCAGGTCCTCGAGCAGCGTGAAGAGTGGGAAGAAGATGGCCATCGGAGGCAGCATGACACTGAGCACCCACGCCATTGCCAAGTAGACACCGTCGAGCAGGAAGCCCGAGAGCCAGGCGGGAAGCAGGATCGCGTCGGCCGCCGTGTGCAGCCAGGAGTGGATCACATCCATCGTCAGCCAGGCCAGGAGCGACGAGGGGTAGTTGGCGCCTGCGATCGTGATCCAGAAGACGCCCCAGAGCATGAGGAACATCACGGGGAAGCCCAGTGCGCGGCTGGTCAGCACACGGTCGATCGTGCGGTCGAGCGTCATCCGGCCGCGCTCGCCCTCGCGCTGAACCGTGTCGCGCGTGATGGCTGAGGCCTCGGTGAAGAACGACTCGGCCACGTGGTCGCTCAGCTCGGCACCGAACTCGGACCGGAGCGTCGCGGCGCGGCTGAGGATGGCTTCACCGGGGGACATGGCCGTCTCAGGTCTCCTCGATCAGCCCAGGGCGGTTGAGGCTGGGCATGGCTCGGCGCTCCATCTGGTCGACGTTGCCCAGCGTGCCCTCGCGGATCGCCTGGATGATGCTGTGGTCGCCGTCGAGCAGCCTCAGCGCCACCCAGCGCGCGTTGGGGAGGTGGGGGAACTCGGCCTCGATCTGCGGCACGAGATCCGACAGCGCTCTCTCGAGGGATTCGCTCTGGTGATTGACCTGGCGTGGGTGGGGGACGAAGGCCCCGCTCACGATCTCCTCGATGGCGCGGAGCAGATCGGGGATCCCCTCGCCCTGCCGGGCGGCCATCGGCACGACGGGGATGCCGAGGCGGCGCGAGAGTGCGCGGACGTCGATCTCGATGGCGTGGCGGCGCGCCTCGTCCATCAGGTTGAGCGCGACCACGACGCGGTCGGTGATCTCGAGGGCCTGGAGAACGAGCACGAGGTTGCGCTCGAGGCGGGTCGCGTCGACGACGACGACGGTGACGTCGGGCTGGCCGAAGAGGACGAAGTCGCGCGCGATCTCCTCGTGGTGGCTCGACGAGAAGAGCGAGTACGCGCCCGGCAGGTCCACGAGCTTGAACGTCCGGCCGCGGTGATGGAAGGCCCCCTCCGCACGGGCGACCGTCTTGCCCGTCCAGTTGCCCACATGCTGGCGCAGGCCGGTCAGGGCGTTGAAGACCGTGCTCTTGCCCGTGTTCGGATTGCCCAGCAGCGCCACAACATGGTCGAAGCCCACCGTGTTCACGCCCAGGCGGCGCAGGTTCGCCGCATTGTGCAGGGGGCACTTCTCGCATGACCGCAGCGAGACAGAGGAGTGGATCTCGGGATTCGCGCTCATCGGCTCTCCTCGCTCAGGGCGATGGTGATGCCCGCGGCCTGCTCGCGGCGCAGCGCCACCACGCTCCCCATGACGCGGAACGCGCGGGGATCGCCCAGCGGATTGCGCATCTCGACCTCGACCTGCGCGCCCGGGACGAAGCCCAGGTCCATCAGGCGGCGGCGCAGCTCCCCCTGGATCGTCAGAGACTGGACGACGGCCACCTTTCCCTGGGGGAGCTGGTCGAGGGTCATCGCGCTCACGGCGTCCCCTCCTCCACCAGAGCGACTGCGATCACATCGGCCATCTCGCGCCGGAGTGTGCACTCGGTCTGTCCCACCCGAAGCGTCAGGGAGCCCTCGCCCGCCTCGATCGAGACGATCGCCACCTCCGTTCCCGGATAAAGGCCGTGATCTCCCAGGTGGCGGAGAAGGGCCGCATCCGTGTCCGGCACATGGGAGATGATGACGCGCGAGCCCGAGGGGAACTCGCTCATCCGGAGATTCGAGGTCTCCGGCACCTCGCCGTCCCGCGTGGGGATCGGTGAGCCGTGCGGATCGTGCGTGGGGTGGCCGAGGAGCTCATCGATCCGGTCCTCGATCTCCTCGGAGATCACGTGCTCCCAGCGCTCGGCCTCGTCGTGGACCTGATCCCACGGCACCCCCATCGCCTGATGGAGATAGAGCTCCACCAGCCGGTGGTGGCGGAGCACCTCCAGGGCAATCATCCGCCCTGAGTCGGTCAGGACGACTCCCTGGTAAGGCTCGTGTTTCACCAGATTCATCTCGGCCAGCTTCTTGACCATCCCGGTCACCGAGGCGGGCGCGACCCCCAGATGGTCCGCCAAGGCGGTGGTGGCGACCTTCGGCTGCTTTGACTGAAGGTCGTAAATCGCCTTGAGGTAGTCTTCTACGGCTTGAGTGTGCATTCCGGTGGGGCTCGGTCTCAATATTTTCGGTGTTCCTAAAAACACGGGACGCGGATCCACGTCAAGGAGATTTTGGATCACCTAAAAATCTCGCATGCAGGAGTTTTTTCACCGACACTGAAGATCGAAATGGGAACCCTCCTTGCCACACATTCCCGGATGAGTTACTCAGTGTGGGAGAAAGATGATGAAGGAAACTGTCATCCGCATCGAGGGAATGACCTGCGAGGGCTGTGTCCGCAGCGTGACGAAAGCCCTGGAACAGGTCGATGGGGTGAGCCGCGTCCAAGTCTCACTGGAGCGAGCGTCTGCCACGGTGGCGTATCAGGAGGAGAACACATCAATGGAGGCGCTCCAGGCGGCCATTCGTCTGGCGGGATTCGAGACACCCTGAAGGTGACACGGGCTGTGACCACCGATCGTGCCGTTTTCCGGGTCGAGGGGCTCGAGTGTGCCTCGTGTGTGGGGCGTGTTGAGCGCGCTGTCGGCGGACTCGAGGGCGTGAACGCGGCGAGTGTGAATTTGGCGACGGGGGAGGCGAGTGTCGCCTTCGAGTCGGCGGTCATCGATCTGGAGCAGATCAAGGCGAGGGTCAGGGCGATCGGTTTCGGGGCCTGCGAGCTGCCCCGGGAGGGTGCACCGGAGGAGAGGGCCGGTGAAGCGAAGGTGGCAGCTCTGCGGCTCGCTGTGGCCGCCGCGCTCTCCGTGCCCGTGGTTGTCCTGAGCATGTTTGTCAGCCCTTTCCCGGGGCGCGACTGGATCGTGTTCGCGCTGACGACCCCCGTGGTTCTCTGGGCGGGTTGGCCGTTTTTCCATGGGGCCTGGGCGGCGCTGCGCCACGGCATGGCGGACATGAATCTGCTCATCGCGCTCGGGACAGGGACCGCCTATGTGACGAGTGCCCTGGCCGTGATCGCGCCGGGGCTCTGGCGCGCGATCGGGCAGGAGCCGCACGTCTTTTTCGAGGCCGCGGCGGTCATCATCACGTTCATCCTGCTCGGTCGGATGCTCGAGGCGCGTGCCAAGGGTCGCACGTCGGATGCCATCCGCCACCTGCTGGGTCGGCAGGCGAAGACGGCCCGCGTGCTGCGCGATGGCGAGGAGCGCGAGATCCCGATCGCCGAGGTGCGTGTCGACGACCTCGTCGCCGTGCGCCCCGGCGAGAAGATCCCCGTCGACGGCGTGGTGACCGAGGGGCGCTCGTCGGTTGACGAGTCGATGATCTCGGGCGAGCCGATCCCCGTCGAGAAGGGTCCGGGCGACGAGGTGATCGGTGCGACGATCAATCGCATGGGGGCGTTTCAGTTTCGCGCCACGCGGGTGGGGAGCGAGACCGTGCTTCAGCAGATCGTCGCGCTCGTCCACGAGGCCCAGGGGTCGAAGGCGCCGATCGCAAGACTCGCCGACGTCATCGCCTCGTATTTCGTCCCCTCCGTTGTCACCGTCGCGGTCGCCTCGCTTCTTCTCTGGTGGCTGCTGGGGGGGCAGCTGGGGATCGGCATCATCGCCTTCGTCTCCGTCCTGATCATCGCCTGCCCCTGCGCGCTGGGGCTGGCGACGCCCACGGCGATCATGGTCGGCATGGGCCGCGGAGCGGAGAGCGGCATCCTCTTCCGAAGCGGCGAGGCGCTGGAGATGGCGCACCGGCTGCGCACACTGGTTTTCGACAAGACGGGGACGATCACCCGCGGTGAGCCGTCGCTGGAGGACGCGATCGCAGTCGACGGGGAGAGCGAGGAGCGAGTGCTCCGCCTCGCCGCATCGGCGGAGCGGGGCTCGGAGCATCCGATCGGTGAGGCCATCGTGCGCGCCGCGCGGGAGAGGGGCATCGACCTCTCGGACGCGTCACATTTCGAGGCACACGGCGGACATGGCGTGGAGGCGATGATCGATGGCCGTCAGGTGTTCGTCGGCAATGCGCGTCTCCTCGAGTCGCGGGACATTGATCTCGCCCCTCTGCGGGGGAGGGCTGACCGGCTGAGCGCCGAGGCGAAGACGGTGATCTGGCTGGCCGTCGACGGGCGGGCCGTGGGTCTCCTGACCGTCGCCGATGCGATCCGGGATCACGCCGCCGAGGCGCTGGGAGCGCTGCACGGGGAGGGCGTCGAGGTCGTCATGCTCACGGGCGACAGCCAGGCGGCGGCGCGCGCCTGCGCGGAGCGGGTCGGGGTCGAACGTGTGCTCGCCGAGGTTCTCCCGAGCCAGAAGGCCGAGACGATCCGTGATCTCCAGGGGAATGGGGACCGTGTGGGGATGGTGGGCGATGGCATCAACGATGCCCCTGCGCTCGCGCAGGCCGACGTCGGCTTCGCCATCGGCAGCGGCACCGACGTGGCCATCGAGAGCGCCGATGTGACGCTGATCGGCGAGGATCTCCGCACCGTCCCCGCCGCGCTGGTCCTCTCGCGCCGCACGATGCGAACCGTTCGGCAGAATCTGTTCTTCGCGTTCATCTACAACGTCCTCGGGATCCCGATCGCCGCGGGGGTTCTTCACGTCTTCGGCGGGCCGCTGCTCAACCCGATGATCGCGGGCGCCGCGATGGCGATGAGCAGTGTCAGCGTGGTCACCAACAGCCTGCGGCTGCGGGGCTTCGATCCCATGAGGAGAGACTGACCGTGGCGCGGGTGGATCTCCGCATCGAGGGGCTCGACTGCGCCGAGGAGGTCAGGGCGCTGCGCGCAGCCATGGAGCCGCTCGAGGGCGTCGCGTCTCTCGATTTCGACATCCTCAACGCGAAGATGAGCGTCGAGTGGATCGAGGATTCCCCCGATCTCGACGCGATCGCCGCGGCGGTGGCGGGAACGGGGATGCGCGCCTCACCCTGGCGGGACGAGGGGGTCGGTGAGAGGCAATCCCTCTGGAGCCGCCATGGCCGCCTGATCATGACCTGTGTCAGCGGCATCGCCTGCGCCGCCGCTCTCGCGCTCCAGCTCGCCGACCTGCTCACCGCGCGCACTGCGCTCTGCGCCGTGGCGATTGTCTCGGGTGGGTGGTTCGTCTTCCCGCGCGCGGTCACCTCGGCGCGTCGCCTGCGGCTCGACATGAACTTCCTGATGACCGTGGCGGTGATCAGCGCCGCGGTGATCGGCGAGTGGTTCGAGGCGTCGACAGTCGCCTTCCTCTTCAGCCTCGCACTGCTGCTCGAGTCGTGGAGCATCAGCCGCGCGCGGCGTGCGGTGAGGGCACTGATGGATCTCTCGCCGCCCACGGCGCACGTCGTCTGCCCACGCGACGGCGACATCTCCGACCGCCCCGTGGCCGAGGTCGGGGTGGGGGAGACCGTGATCGTGCGCCCCGGCGAGCGCTTTCCGCTCGACGGCGTGGTGACGCGGGGCACCTCGGCGGTCAACCAGGCCCCGATCACGGGCGAGTCGGCGCCTGTCGACAGGGTGGAGGGGGACGAGGTCTTCGCGGGCTCGATCAATGGACACGGTGCGCTTGAGATCCGTGTCACGCGGGAGGCCGACGACACGCTTCTGGCGCGGATGGCGCACCTCGTGCAGGAGAGCCATCGACGCCGCGGCCAGGTGGAGCAGTGGACCGATCGCTTCGCCCGGATCTACACGCCCGCGATGATCGCCCTCAGCGTGGTGATCATGCTCGTCGGACCGCTGCTGGGCGGTGAGTGGAGCGCATGGTTCTACCGCGGCCTCGTCGTGCTTGTCATCGCCTGCCCCTGCGCGCTGGTGATCTCGACGCCTGTCACCGTCGTCGCGGGGCTCGCCTCGGCGGCGCGGCGCGGTGTGCTCATCAAGGGGGGGCTTTTCCTGGAGACCCCCGCGCACCTGCGCGCCATGGCCATCGACAAGACGGGCACGCTCACGCTCGGGGCACCGCGTGTGCAGGAGGTCATCCCTCTCAACGGCCACACGCGCGCGGAGCTGCTCGAGCGCGCCGCGGCGCTCGAGGCGCACAGCGAGCATCCCCTCGCCCGGGCCGTGGTCGCCTGCGCGGAGAGCGAGGGGCTCACGCCCTCGCCGGCCTCGTCGCACCGGGCCCTGCCGGGGCGGGGGGCGGAGGGCGACATCGCCGGGCAGCGCTTCTGGATCGGCAGCCATCGCCTGCTCGCGGTGAAGACCGAGGTCACCGACGAGGTTCTCGCTCACGCGGAGTCGCTGGAGGACGCGGGGCACTCCGTCGTCCTCGTGGGCAACGAGCAGCACGTCTGTGGTCTCATCAGCGTGGCCGACGCCGTGCGGGAGGAGGCCGCCGAGATGGTCGCCGCGCTTCACCGCGCCGGTGTCCGCCGCGTGGTGATGCTCACGGGCGACAACGCCGCGACGGCGCAGGCGATCGCGCGGGAGACGGGCGTCGACGAGGTCCGCGCGGGGCTTCTCCCCGAGGAGAAGGTCGAGGTGATCGAGCGCCTTCTCGCCGAGCACGGGCGCGTGGCGATGGTGGGCGACGGCGTCAACGACGCGCCCGCGATGGCCCGCGCCACGGTCGGCATCGCGATGGGTGCGGCGGGGACGGATGCGGCGATCGAGACGGCCGACATCGCGCTCATGGCCGACGATCTCAGCGCGCTGCCCTGGCTCGTCCACCACTCGCGGCGCGCGCTGCGCACGCTGCGTCAGAACATCGGCTTTGCGCTCGGCATCAAGCTCATCTTCCTGGCGCTCGCCGTTCCGGGTTGCGCCACGCTCTGGATGGCCATCGCCGCGGACATGGGGGCATCGCTGGCGGTGATCTTCAATGGGATGCGGCTGCTGAGGGGGTGAGGTGCCGGAATGGGAATTCCGGCACGATGAGAAGGGGTATGGAGCGCCGGCGCCCTCGCCGGCATTCGCAGTGTCGGCCTCAAAGACCGACACGAAGAGGCGCTGCCTGAAGGCAGCTGGATCAGAGCCCACAGGTGTTTGGAGTGCGGCGGCGGATTCCCCCC
>JAFGKF010000139.1 GCA_016928695.1 Candidatus Sumerlaeota bacterium
ATCTGTCCCAGCCGATCGACCTGCCTGACTCCCTCTCCCCGCTGGATCTGACGGTGGGGGATCTGGACGGCGATGGTCTCGGAGACATCGTGGCGACCTCTCTGTCCGAGCACGCCCGCGGGCTGGTGGTCTTTTGGAACAGCGGGGGATACCAGTTCGAGCCGGAGACTGTCATGGCTCCGCTCCGGCTGGTGGACATCCTCGACGAGAACCTCGATGGGCAGCCCGACCTGGTGGGTGTGACCCGGGAGCGCGACGCGATCTGGGTGCACCGGATCAGCGGGCGTTCGATCGATCCCGAGCCGGCGGTCAGTGAGGACCTGTTCGACTCCTCCGTGCAGGACATGGAGGCGGCGCACATGGACGGGAGTGGGATGGATGTCGCCCTGGTCTCGTTCAGCCGCGCCTCGCGGCGCATCAGGATTCTGCGGGCGGGGGGTCTGATCCCCGATCCGGTCTCCTATTTCAACCTTCCCCCGATGATGCTGCCCGCGGATCGGCCGAGTCCGCGGTCGGCCTCGCTGGCCTTCGACGACCTCAACGGGGATGACCGGCCCGACATCGCCTTCATCGACCTCGAGGCGATCCAGGTTCACCTGGGTCTGGGGGGGGCGGAGCTGGTTCCCCTGCGGCACGCGGTGACGTCTCAGCCCGCCGAGCGTGTGGTGGCGGGGGATTTCACCGGCGATGGGAGCGCCGACCTGCTCGCGGTGGGGACCGGCAGTCAGACGATTCAGCTGCTGCGGGGAGTGCCCTGAGAGCTTGACCCAAACACTGGCCATGCCTACGCTCATCACGCCTTGAGAGATGGGAGGACCCCATGGGGCTTGAAATCGCTGTCCGCTTTGCCAAACCGGTCCCGATGGCCGAGGTCGACGAGATCCTCAGCGGGATCGAGGGGCTTGTCCCCAACGGAGACCAGGGTCTTCGCTGGGAGAATGAGGATCTCGAGGGCTTCTTCACGATCGACTATGTCGAGCCCGCGAAGCAGAAGAAGCGCAAGCCGAGGCTCGAGGGGCTCGACATCACGGTCCCCTGGGGGGGGCCCACCGAGGAGATCACCCTGCTCGCCCAGATCCTCGATTCACTGGCGGAGAAGTGGGGCAACCTGACGGCCTCCTCGGAGACGGCGGGGTATCTCAACGCGGGGGAGTTCGGCCGCCTCGAGCCCGCATGGCACCAGGCGAACGTCGAGGCGCTCGTCGCCTATGCGAACCAGGACGTGGTGACAATACGCCATCGGCGGGAGCGGTTCGACGATGACGACCCGAGCCGGATCGAGGTTCTCGATGCGACACAGATGAGCGTGGAGCCCGATCAGCGGGAGGCTTTCCAGGCGAACTGCGCGATGCGCGTCGCGCAGGCGTTTCAGCGCTGCGGCGAGCACAAGCTGGCCATCGTCACCGCCCACCGGGTGCTCGAGTCCCGCCCCAAGGAGCCGTACGCGCACATTCTGCTGGGGACCAGCTTCTCGGCGCTGGGCGACAACGGGACGGCGCGGAAGGTCTACGAGCGGACGATCGAGCTGGACCCCGAGGGCCAGTACGCCGACTACGCCCGGGCGATGGTCGAGTCGCTGGGCGGCTGACCTGTCGATCGGCCCGGATCAGCATCCCCATGGATGCATCTCTCCACATCGGCAAGGAGGCGCTGAAGTTCTCGAGCGCCCACTTCACCATCTTCTCGGCCAGCGAGGCCGAGCGGCTGCACGGCCACAACTACCATGTCCAGATCGACCTGTGGGGGGAGATCGACGCCGAGGGTCTGATCATCGACGTCAGCGAGGTCAAGGCGATCGTCAAGGCGCTGTGCGACGAGCTCGACGAGCGCACGCTGATCCCCGTCGACAGCCCGCACCTGACGATCCGCGACATCGAAGATGATCACCTCGAGATCCGCTTTGCCGATCGCCGGTACGCCCTGCCCCGCGCCGACTGCGCCCTTCTGCCCGTGCCGAACATCACGATCGAGTCGCTGGCCCAGCTGCTGGGCGAGCGGCTGTGCGCGGCCCTGCGCTCTCACCCCCGTGGCTCGTCGGTCGTCCGGCTCCGGCTGGGGGTCGAGGAGAGCAAGGGGCAGATGGGGCTGTGTGAACTTAAGGTTGATCAGACGATCCGATGACTGATTGACTTGCGCGTCGCCGAGTCACCCGCTCAGCGACACGCCCATTCAACTCGCAGGGGGACTCGGGTCTGATGGAATGGTTCTCAGCTCGAATGGATTGGCTCAATGGGGTGGTCTGGGGGACCCCCATGATCATTCTGCTGGTGGGGACCGGACTCTATCTGACGCTTCGCCTCACGTTCATTCAGATCCGGGGATTCCGCCACAGCCTCCGCTGCATCTCGGGCAAATATGACCGCCCCGAGGAGGAGGGTGACATCACCCACTTCCAGGCGCTGGCCGCGGCGCTGAGCGCGACGATCGGGACGGGGAACATCGCGGGCGTGGGGGTGGCCATCGCCGCCGGAGGCCCAGGCGCAGTCTTCTGGATGTGGGTGACGGCTCTGGTCGGGATGGCGACGAAGTTCACGTCGTGCTCGCTGGCGCTCAGGTACCGCCGGATCCATCCCGACGGCAGCGCGTCGGGCGGCCCGATGTATTTTCTGCGCGATGGTCTGGGCCTCGGATGGCTGGGCGTCCTCTTCGCCATCTTCGCGGGGGTGGCCTCCCTGGGCATCGGATGCGCGGTCCAGTCGAACTCGGTGGTGGACGGGCTCCTCAGTGTCCTGCCCGAGAGCTGGCAGAGCTGGAGGATGCTCTCCGGTGCTCAGTGGGAGGGCTGGATCGGGCACAACACCCCGGTCATCAAGCCCGCCATCGGGCTGGTGCTGGCCTTCCTGGTCGGCATCGTGATCATCGGCGGCATCCGCCGCATCGCCCAGGTCGCCTCGCGGATCGTCCCCTTCATGTGCATCGTCTACATCCTCGGGGCGCTGGTGATCTTGGTCATGAACGCCGCCGCGGTGCCTGGCGCCTTTGCCCAGATTTTCCACTACGCCTTCAGCCCTCTCGCCGTGGGGGGCGGAGTCCTCGGCGTCGTCGTGCAGCACGCGGTCAAAGAGGGGGTCAAGCGCGGTGTCTTCTCGAACGAGGCGGGCCTGGGCTCGGCGCCAATGGCCCATGCGGCGGCGAAGACGAAGGAGATGATCCGCGAGGGCCACGTGGCCATGCTCGGCCCGTTCATCGACACGATTGTCATCTGCACGATGACCGCGCTGGTGATCATCGTCACCGGTGCCTGGCAGGTCCACGGCGAGGGCGAACAGGTGCTCTACGGGCCCGGTGGCGTCGGCATGGCGATGAAGACGACCAACAGCGTGGGGGCCACCGTTCTGGTGGTGGGGCAGTGGGACCCTGTCAGCGGGGAGATGGTCCCGATCCCGGCGCCCCATCCCGATCCGGAGGTGCCCAACAGCGCGTATTATCTGGTCCCGACCTCGGCCGCCCTGACCACCACCGCCTTCGATGCGGGGCTTCCCGGCCTCGGGAAATACGTCGTCGCCTTTGGGCTGGTCTTCTTCGCCTACTCCACGATGATCTCCTGGTCGTATTACGGCGATCGCAGCTTCGAGTATCTCTTCGGCGAGCGTGCCATCACGCCCTACCGCTGGGTGTTCTGCCTGTTCATCGTGCTCGGGACGATCGGCGGGCTCCAGCTGGTGTGGCTGGTGGCCGACAATCTCAACGCGCTGATGGCGGTCCCGAACCTGATCGCCCTGCTGCTCCTCGCGGGGGTGGTTCAGCGCGAGACGAAGGACTACGTGCGGCGGATGAAGGAGCAGGGGGATTTCTGAGAGGATTCCTGTCCACGAAGACACACGAAGGGCACGAGTCAGGCAGGCCTCGCATGCGAACCGCGATTGCACTGTCCCCCGTGCTGATCTGGCTGCTCGGCTGCGGTGTGCCCAGCCAAAGAGCAATCAGTGCCCTGAAAGAGCAGGGCAATCTGATCGTGGCAGCCATCGAGGAGCACATCATGGAGAATGGGGGGCGCCCGTCATCTCTGGCAGAGCTGGAGCTGGGTGCCGAATCACTGACCACGCGATATGGGCCCTGGGTCTACAGGGAGGTGGTGACTGACAGGGCGAGCGGATCGACCTGCTATGAGCTCTCTGTTGGCGACTATGGCCGAGATGGATTCATCCTGTGTTATTCACAGGACCGCACTGAATGGGTCCTTGATCAATGAACGTCATTCAATGATGGGTCCGGGAGTGGAACTCCCAGACCATCTGTTCTGGAAATGAATGGTCCGGGAGTGGAACTCCCAGACC
>JAFGKF010000140.1 GCA_016928695.1 Candidatus Sumerlaeota bacterium
CCCGCGTTCGAGGAGCGGCTCGCCGAGGCGGGGATCGCGTTCGATCGCATCGAGCGGCGCGGCAGGCGCGATCTCGGCTTCGCACGCCGCCTGCGCCGCCTCCTGCGGCAGCGGGGCGCACGGATCGCCCACACGCATGGGGTCTACAGCGACTTCTACATGGCGCTGGCCGGGCGCCTCTGGTGGCGACGACCGCGCCACGTCCTGACGAAGCACACCTTCGCCGACGCCGACATGAGCGCGTCGGCCAAGCACATCCGACGCATCGACCGATTTGATCGGTGGATGATCTACCCGCGCGTTCACCGCATCGTCGCCGTCAGCGAGGAGCGAAAGCGGGGTCTCATTGAGCGTCAGGGTGTGCGCGAGTCGAAGATCACCGTGATCCACAACGGCATTCCCCTCGATCCCCATCTCTCGCCCCACTCGCTCCCGCGCACGCTGCGCCGCGAGCTCGAAGTGGGGGAGAGGACGCCGATCATCGGATTCATCGGCCGCCTTGCCCCCGAGAAGGGTCCGGATCTCTTCGTGGACCTCTTCGCGCGCCTGGCGAAGCGGAGCCCGGAGGCGCTGGGGGTCGTCGTCGGCGACGGCCCGATGGCGGATGATCTGAGGCGGCGGGCCGAAGGGCTTGGAGTCGCTGAGCGGATGAGGTGGCTCCCCCATCGCCAGGATCTCCCGCCGCTCCTCCTCGACATGGACGTCGTCGTGATGCCCTCGCGCACCGAGGGGCTTCCGATGCTTCTGCTCGAGGCGATGGCGATGGCTCGCCCCGTGGTCGCGTCGGATGTCGGCGGGATCCCCGAGGTGATCGAGCGTGGGCGAAGCGGTTGGCTCTGTGCCATGGGCGACGTCGAGGGATTCGCCACGACCATCGCACGCGTGCTCGAGCACCCGGAGGCCTCGCGTCTCGTCGGTGAGCAGAGCCGCGCGGTGATCCTCGCCCGATTCACCGCACGCACCATGGCGGATCGAATGATGGCGCTCTACGATGAGGCTCTGGGGATCGCCTGACCATGCATGTCGCCCTCGTCTCCTTCTGGTTCGCCGAGTACTGTGTGCTCCAGGCCAATGCCCTGGCCGAGCATGCCCGCGTCTCGCTTCTCTTCCCCACAGAGACCCTGGGAGATCAGCGCAGTCGCCTTTCCCCGAGGGTCGAGCACATCGACGTCCCCCATCACGGCCGCTGGTCGCCCGGCTATCTCATGACCATCCCGCGACTGGCGCGTCTCATCCGCCGACTCAATCCCGATGTGATCCACACCCACTCCGCGGGTCACTCCCGCCTGATGCTCGCCATGCCCCTGCTGAGGCGCTTTCCCCTGCTGCTCACGGTCCACGATCCGACTTTCCACCCCGGTGAGGAGGCCTCGAGGCTCTCGGCCTGGGCCCACCGCCTCGGCCGGCGCCGCGCCGATCACTTCACCCTCCACAGCGAGTCGCTCTGCCAGACGTTCCATGAGGTCTGGGGCATCGATCGGGAGCGGATGACGATTCTCGCCCACGGCCTCCTGGACTACAGCCACCGGCACGACCCCGATCTGGTTCCCCCGGCCCGGGGCCACGCTCTCCTCTTCGGTCGCCTCCAGGCCTACAAGGGGATCCCGGTGCTCATCGAGGCCGCGGCGCGCTTGCGCTCCGCCCCGCCCGAGTTCAAAATCGTCATCGCGGGGCGGGGTGATGACATGACCGCCAACCGCGCTCGGATCGCCGAGCTCGATCTGGAGGATCGGATCATCTTCCTCGAGCGGCACATCGACGAGCCCCTCGTGGACGCGCTGCACCGCCACGCGCGCGTCGTCGTGCTGCCCTATCTGGAGGCCTCCCAGTCGGGGCCCGCCACCACCGCCTGTGCCTATGGCAAACCGCTGATCGCCAGCCGCGTCGGTGCGCTGCCCGACATCGTCCGCGAGGGAGAGACGGGCCTCCTTGTCCCCCCCGGCGATCCCGATGCGCTGGCCGGGGCGCTCGATCGCATCGCCACGGATGATGCCCTGGCGGCGCGCCTGGCCGAGGGATCTCGCCGCTTTGGCGAGACCCATCTGAGCTGGGATGTTCTCGCTCCCCGGCATCTCGAGGCCTGCGAGCGAGCCATCGCGGCGCGCCGCCGGGCCCTGGGGCACTGAGCCATGGATGTGCAGACCATCAGCCCCTCGGAACGCCCCTCCCCCCCGGGGCTGGGCGAGGTTCCCGCGCTGCCCGCCCTGGTGCTTGTCATGGGGGCCCTCGCCTCGATCGCGGCCTTCGCGACCGATGAGCCACTGATGATCCTCGCCCTTGTGGCGGGTGCGGCGCTCTTCATGCTCACGGGGCTGAGCCTCGAGCTCCTCCTCATGGGCATGATCCTCAATCTGATGATGGGCTCCGCCCGTCTCTTCGAGAGCTCGATTCTCAACGTCAACCGGCTGCTGGGCATCGCCATCTTGGGCGGCCTGATGATCCGCTTCGTCCTGGTCGGTGCTCATCGGATCAATCTCACACGAATCACCGGGGTGATCGCCGTGTTCGGCGCCGCGGTCTTCATCGGCGCAATCTTCGCGGTCAACCAGGGGCTCGCGCTCAGCTCCATGCGCCACTACATCCGTGTTTTTCTCGTCTTCTTCCTGGTCGCCAACCTGATCCCCGACCGCCGCTGGCTCCGCTGGCAGATCCTGGCCATCGTCGGCGGCGGGGTGCTTCTCGTTTTGGCGGGATTCGCCCAGGGCTACGACGTCTACGCCCAACGCTCGGGCGGGATTCTGAGCTATCAGGACTACAACGCCTTCGGCCTGGTGCTGGTGACCGTTCTGCCGCTGGCCGTGTGGGGGATGCGGCACGAGCCGAGCGGTCTCCTGCGCCTTGTCCACACCCTGGCCATGGTGATGCTTCTCGTCGGCGTCTTTCAGAGCAAGTCGCGCGGCGCGCTCGTGGGCATCGTGATCATGGGCGGCGTGCTCTTCGCCGCCCGGGAGTGGAATCGGAAGTGGATTCTCCCCCTCGTTCTGATCGCGGCGATCGGACTGCCCCTGGTCGCGGGAGACGTGCTTGAGCGCTTCGCCACAGTGCTCGAGATTTTCACGAAGGACCCCGGCAATCTCTCGGGCGATGCCCAGAACGTGATGAACCGCATCAACTACGTCCGCGCGGGCATCCCGATGTTTCTCGAGCACCCCATCACCGGCGTGGGATCGATGAACTTCCCCGACCAGTACATCGTCTACATGCCCCGCGACTCCTGGTGGCGTGTGCCGCGCGCCGCGCACAACACCTATCTCCAGGTCGTCACCGAGACCGGTCTGCTCGGCTCGATCCCCTACTTCCTCCTGCTCCTGTGGCTGTTCCAGGCGGCCCGCGGAATCCACCTGAGAACCCTGCCGAGTCCGGAGGGGCGGAGGGAGGAGAAGCCGCGCGAGTTCCCCCCCGATCCCCTGATCTCCTCGGTCAGCATCCACATCGTGGCGTCGCTGGCCGTCTACTGCACGGGCATCATCTTCCTGGCCGCGCTGACCATGGATGTCTTCTGGATCCTCGCGGGCATGGTCTCCGCCCTCGTTGTGTTGCACCGGGAGCCCGAGAGCAGTGGCTGACCGCCCACGCGTGCTCGAGGTGATCTTCGGCAACACACTGGGTGGGGCCGAGGTTCTCCTCCGCGAGCTGATCCGGGTGGCAGACACCTCGCGATTCGAGTGGCACGTCTGCCTCCTCCGGCGGGGTGCCAC
Organism: Candidatus Sumerlaeota bacterium; assembly: GCA_016928695.1. Taxonomy (GTDB): domain Bacteria; phylum Sumerlaeota; class Sumerlaeia; order JABWBI01; family JABWBI01; genus JAFGKF01. The sequence goes on from JAFGKF010000140.1 coordinate 3,699, forward strand.
GCTCGAGGCCTTCGAGGCGCTCGACGCCGAGTTCTCGCTCCACCATGTCCACTGTGGCCGGGGTCTGGACCTCGGATGCATCTCGCGGCTGACGCGGCTGATGCGCGACCTGCGGCCCCAGGTCGTCCACACCCATCTCTTCCGCGCCGACGTCCACGGGCGCTGGGCCGCGCGCCGCGCCCGGGTGCCCGTGATCGTCTCCACTGTCCACGCTCACACCACCCGCCACAGCGGATGGCTTCGCGATGCGATGGACCGCTGGACCGCCCGATTCGCCGATCGCATCATCGGGTGCACCGAGACGATCACCGAGATCACCGCCCGCCGCCTTCGCCTGCCGCCGGGCAAGGCGATCACCATCCCCAACGGCACACCGCTCGAGTCATTCCAGCGGGCGCAGGCCTCCGAGTCGCTTCGCGAGAGCCTCGGGCTCGCCCCTGGAGAGCCCGTCGTCGGAACCGTGGGTCGTCTCGCCGCCGAGAAGAACCAGATCGACTTCCTCCGGATGGCGGAGCGGGTGCTGCGCAGACATCCGGGGACCCGGTTCCTCATCGTCGGTGAGGGGGATCTGCGCGGTGAGCTCGAAGCCGCGGCCAGGGATCTCGGGGTGGGGGAGCGCGTGGTCTTCACCGGAGCGCGCTCGGACATCCCCGACCTCATGGCTCTGATGGACGTCTTCGCTCTGTGCTCGCTCTGGGAGGCGCTGCCGATCACTCTGCTCGAGGCGATGGCCGCGGGTCTCCCCTGTGTCTCAGCCGACGTCGGTGGCTGCCGCGACCTGGTCCGGCCGGGGGAGACGGGATGGCTGGTCCCGCCTCGGGATGCCGAGGCCCTCGCGGGTGCGGTCTGCGAGGCGCTGGAGCGGGGGGACGAGGCCCGGCGCCGGGCGGAGGCGGCGCGGGCGCTGGTGCTCGAGAGGCACACCATCGGGCGCTGCGCCCAGGCGCATGCGGATCTCTACGAGAAGCTGCTGAGGGAAAAGGGGATCCACTGCTGATCTTCTCTGCATCTGGATGCCGGAATGGGAGTTCCGGCACCATCTCTCTGTATCTCTTTGGCTGTGCAGCCCTCAGTGACAACTGACCCTTCCCTGTCCCTCCAGAGACGCCATGTCAGGTCTTCTTCCAAGTCCCTCCGGGTGGCCATGTTCCCATCCCTGCACAGTCAATGCACCGCGCTGTAGGGGCGCAGCACTGCTGCGCCCGCCTCTCAGGGGCCGCATGGCACGGGCGCAGCACTGCTGCGCCCGCCTCTCAGGGGCCGCATGGCACGGGCGCAGCAGTGCTGCGCCCCTACGAAGTCCGCACTGAAATGAAATGCATTTTCTGTGCAGAGATCAACAGATGAGCGCCTCCATGTAGGGGCGCATGACCTTGGCGACGCGGCAGACCTTGGCGAACCTCCAGATCTCGTCCATGGAGAAGCGCTTCTCCCTCCATCCCTCCCGCAGGGCTTCCAGGGCCACATCGAGCCCGATCTTGTTCCGATACTTGAAGCAGTCGGCCACGGTCTTGGCCGGGGAGGTGACTCGCACCAGGCCCTTTTCGAGTCTGTGCTTCTCAGCTCCTGCTTTGAGGATATCAGAGGAAAACCGCACGATGCGAACTGGGATGTCCTTTGCAGTGGGAAGCCATGCCTTCCTGTCGATGGCCAGCCAGATCTCGGTCGGTGACTGAGTGCCGATCTCGTGAAAGCGGAGTGCACTCAGCAGGCAGATGACCCCGTGTGGCACAGTCTTGCAGATCTCGATCAGACCCGAGTGCTCGGTCTGTTCGGAGCCGGGCAGCGAGTAGAGACCCCTGGCGACACGCTGAATCACACCCTGTTTGGTGAGTTGGCGGATCCTCTCTCGGGACAGACCGAGGGCCTCCAGATCCCGTGATCGCAGAGGGCCATCTCTCGACAGGGCTCGGAGTGCGGGGCTGTTGTCTGGGGTTTTCATCACCTGATCCTGCCATGACATTTCCTTGGCACTTATTCACATATGCCGATGTTTTGTCAATGGTCTTCCGGAGGTGATGATCCTCACAGATGACAGTGACCGGCTCCCCCCAGGGGGAGCCGGTCGGCGCAGGAGTATGACGAGTGATGGTGAGGCGATGACATAGAGGGGCCAAGCCTCAACCATCGGTCATGACAACAGTCTATATCGCCACCCCGGTGGTGTCAGCCTGATTCTCAGGGGGAGCCCTCAGGGGGGAATCCCTCGGGTCGAATCCGGAGCATGTCCCCGGTGGCCACCCCGATCTCCTCGGCCATGGATCCCTGATTCACCGCGAGTTCCAAGAGACCCTGGCTGTTGATCAGCGCCAGGGGCGAGCCATCGGGGACGCTGGCATAGGTGTGCACGAAGGGGACCGTCCGCATCTGGATATCGGTGGTGATGATCAGGCGATCCTCCACCTCGACGCCCATTTCATCGAGCATCTCCGCGGGGATGTTGGTCATCACGTTGCCGTAGTGGTCGGTGAAGACCACTTGGCCGTTGACCTCGCCCTCTGCGATCCGTGGCTCCTCCACGCGCAGGAGCACGGCGCTCTCGAGGGCGGGGCCGACCGCTCTCAGCGGCAGGCCCGACGCCAGATGGGCGCCGAGCGGGCCATAGACGTCGCGCCCGTGGAAGGTCGAGCTCAGGGCGCCGGGGCGGAACAGCGACTCATTGGTGATCTCGTGAATGCGGACGAGTCCGAACTCCTGGATCACATGCGTGAAGATCCCGTTGTCGGGCCCCACGAAGATCAGCCCATTGCCCGTCTCCAGCGCCACGCTTCTCCGGGCGGTGCCGACACCGGGATCCACGACGACGACAAAGACCGTCCCCAGGGGCCACTCGCGCGAGGCGCTGGCCAGCAGAAACGAGCCCCCGGCGATGTCGAAGGCGGGGACGCCATGGGTCACATCATCGATCACGACATCCGGCCAGGCTTGGACGATCGCGCCCTTGAGCGCCCCGACGTAGTGGCCCTCGGTGCCATAGTCGGTGAAGAGAGCGACCCGCCCATTGACGCGGGAGGGCAGGGAGGCGCAGCCCACGATCAGGGCGGCGATCGCGGCGGCGATGAGGATGCGTCGCATGGGAAACACTCCTTCCTGGCCGATGAGGCTCATCGGTTGTCGAAGCGGATCGTGTAGGTGACCGTGGCCTCACCGTCGGCGGGGACGTCGACCGTGTACTCGAACGTGTCGCTTGTCACCTGCTCGTGGCGCTGGCTCTCCCGCGTGATCGCCCAGTCACCCGTCGCGTGCTCGACGATCGTCACGGCCACGTCCTCCTCCTTGTGATTGCGAACGGTGATCTGCCAGTCGTGCTCGGTCCGGTCGCCCATCAGCTCGCGGAAATCGAGCTGGGTCCGCTCGTAGACGACGTCGAATGCCTCGCCGACCTCCAGCCGGATCTGCTCGTCGCGCGGGGTGTGGTCGATCGAGTCCTCCCCGATGAACTGGAGCGCGCCGTCGCTGTCCGCGCGGTACATCCGCACCGTCCCGCGGGGCAGTGGCATGCCCATCCGGTTCGCCTCGGTGTTGTCGAACTCGATCTCAACGCGGACGTGCTCGGGCTCGCCCGGCGCCCCGCCGCTGCGTGTCCAGGCGCTGAACCAGGGCGACTCGGCGATCAGCCGCTTGGTGATCTCCACCCCCTCGGCCGTCAGCAGCGTGATCTGCTTCGTCTGGCGATCGCGCACCGTGGCCGGGCGCTGGAGGGTGTAGAGGTGGTACTCGAAGAAGGTCTCCTCCTCGAACTGGGGCGCGCCGCCCGTCACCATCCCCCGTGCGTACATCATCTCCGGCATGGGGGGCGGCTGCTGGGCGCGGTTCACGTCGCCCGCGACGAGCTTGAGCCGCGCGTTCTCGTACGTCGCCCCCGAGCGGTTGTCGATCGTCACCCACCCCGTCAGGCCCAGCTCCGTGTCGGTGTTGTTGATGACGGCCACGTAGTCCGCCTCCCACGAGATGCCGCTCGTCAGGTACGACGCCTCGAGCCGGTGCTCGGCCTCGGCGCCGCTCTCGAGCAGCCAGACCAGTGTCGGCTCCGCCCGCAGCGCGCCGGTGTCGGCCTCGACGCTGATCTCCCCCTCGGGGTTGATCACGATGCCGTCGTCGGTCTCGATGATCCGCCCCCCCTGGACGCTCAGCAGGGTGCCCTCGCGCGTCATCGCCTGCGAGGGGTCGGAGTTCGAGCGCGAGGTGAAACGGATCGGTCGCCCGATGAAATTCTCGAGCAGCCGGTCGGGGCTGAGCAGGTCGTACTCGAAGTTCTGCTCGAGCACGGCCAGCTCGCCGGGATGCGACAGCGAGGTGATGTGGACCGTCGTGGGATCGATGCGCGCCGCGACATCCGCGTACTCGAGGTCGAGTGTGCCGCTCGGAAGCGGAACCGTCCGGACCTCGCGCACGAGCCCGAGATCGGAGTTGTAGACGGTGAGAAATACCTGCTCGGTCTGCTCCGCGGTGGATTGGACGACCGCGGCCATGGGGCCGGCGGTCAGGGTGAGAGTGACGAGAAGCAGGCAGACTGTGCGCATGGTGAGCCTCCGGGAGGTCGGGGTGCAGCACCCACGGGTGCCACACCACCTCTACCGCCACGGCGCCCCCTCCGGCAAGCGAAGTCCCATCCCCGCGCGTCAGTTCCCATCCCCCGTGGCCCGCCGCCACCGCTCGAGACGCACCTGCTCCAGGACATAGGCGTCGACGCTGCGCCTGAGCACTCGCACCCCCCGGGGCCCGAGCCGGACCGTCTCGAGTTTCCCCTCCTCGATGAGGGTGTAGACGCGCCTCTTGGTGATGGCGAGGTGAGCGGCGACACGGCTCACCTGCCACAGCTCGGTGCAGGCCTGCATGGGAAGACACCTCCTCGGTGAGCTCTGGGTGCACTCTGCCTCACTGCGCACCCGGGGGTCTCTTGAGCGGCTCTGCTTTTTCCCTCGAAAATCTCTTGTCACACCGCGGCACCTGTGTCCCACTCAAGTCCTCCCCGGACAATGCTGTGGACGGCTGGGGCCTGTCATGCCGGAGAAAGCCATCACTCTGCTTGTGACCTCCGATGAAGCGGAGGGCGAGCGCCTTCGCTCCCAGATGGAGGCGGCGGGGCACTCAGTGCACCGCATCTCACAGTTCGAGGACATGGAGCGACAAATCGAGGAGTGCCACCCCGAGGTGCTCATTCTCGATGCGGTCACCGACCCGGAGGCCGCCACCCGCGTCGTCACGGCCATCCGCGAGAGCGAGCGACTGTCTGATCTCCAGATCCTGGCCCTTGTCCCCGAGGGCGACGCCGATGCCGCCGTGGCGGCGATCGAGGCGGGCGCGGACGACTGGGTCGGATGGCCCGCACGCGGCCAGTCACTGCTCACCCGCATCGCGCTGCTGGTCCGCATCCGCCGCCTCCACGAGGAGCTCGGTGCCCGCGTCGTCGAGGCCCGCGCGCTCGCGCGCCAGCGCGATCACATGGTCTCGATGTTGACGCACGACATGAAGTCGCCCCTGACGGTGATCCTGGGGCACCTGAGGCTGCTCGAGGACGGCCAGCTGGGGGAGTTGCCGGGGGCGGAGGCGCGCTCCGCCATCGCCAGCTCGATCCGAAACGCCCATCGCCTGATCGAGTACATCGACAACTTCCTGGCCCTCAACCACTCGCTGGTCGACGCCCTCGAGGTCCGGCAGGAGAAAATCGACCTGGCCCCTCTTCTCCAGGAGGTGGCCGAGAATCACATGCCGGCCTCCCGACGCGAGGGGATCCACTTCGAGTTCGCGATCGAGGAGGGGATCGGCGAAGTGGTCGGTGACACCGATCACCTGATCCGAGCCGTCGAGAACCTGATCACCAACGCGCTCAAGTTCACCCCTGAGGGCGGAACCGTGACGCTGGGCGCGCAGCCCGAGTCCGACGGTGTGACCATCTGGGTGGAGGACACCGGGCCGGGCATCAGCGAGGGGGAGATCGAGCACATCTTCGACCCCTTCCACCGCGGCAGCGGCGCCGAGCGCCTGGCCCGCGGGGTTGGCCTCGGGCTCTGCGTCGTCCGCCAGGTCGCCGAGGCCCACGGCGGGGAGGTCAAAGTCGAGAGCTCCGTGGGCGAGGGCAGCCGCTTCACCCTCCACCTGCCGCGCCATCCGGGGCGCGCCCATCGCCGCACGGCGCTGATCATCGAGGACAACTCCGACTTCGCGCGCATCCTCGCCATGTCGCTCAAGCTCGAGGGCATGGAGTCGACGATCTGCACCTCGGCCGAGGAGGCGCTCGATGTCCTCCAGAGCCATCGACCCGACCTCATCACGCTCGACCTGATGCTCCCCGGCATGCAGGGGCGCCAGTTCCTCGAGGGGCTCCACTCGCTCCTCGGCCCCGAGGCGGCCCCCGTGCTCGCGCTCAGCGCCTCGGACCGCCGCCTCGAGGGGGTGAGCGATATCCCCATGGTCCGGATCCGGATGCCGAAGGACGCCTTCAACCAGTCGGCCTTCCGCCGCGCCGCCCGCGAGCTCCTGCAGAACCGCTGACCCGTCAGAGATATTGACTTGTGGAGCGCCGTCAGAGAGCGTCCGCTCTCCGATGACACGGTCCCAGTCCCATCCCGCCGACCGCATTCGCCGCCTCATCCTCCTCTGCTTCTTCCTCTCGGGGATCGCGGGGCTGATCTACGAGATCATCTGGACACGCCTGCTCGCGCTCGTGATGGGGGCGACGGTCTACTCGCTCTCGACCGTGCTCGTCGCCTTCATGGCCGGGCTCGGCCTCGGCGCTTGGCTGATCTCCGGCCCGATGCGGCGCCACCCGGAGTGGTCGCGCCTGCGCCTCTACGGCACCTTCGAGATCATCATCGGGCTCTGGTGCCTCGGGCTCCCCTGGCTCATGCGCGCCGTCGAGCCCCTCTTCGCGGTGATCTACAACCGGCTCTACGGCAGCGATCCCGGCGCGCTCTTCACCTACAGCCTCGCCCAGTTCGCCATCTGCGCGCCTCTGATGCTCGTGCCCACGACCCTGATGGGCGCCACGCTCCCGCTTCTCGCCGACCACGTGGCGCGACGCCCTGGCGAGGTGGGGCGAGGCGTGGGGCTCGTCTACGGCATCAACACCGTCGGAGCGATGGTCGGGGCCGTCACCGCGGGCTATCTCCTGATCCCGCTGCTCGGCTTCACGGGGACGAATCTCTTCGCCGTGGGGGGCAACTTCGTCGCCGGGGGGCTGGCGCTCTGGCTCGCGCGCCGCGAGGGGCGAGGCGAGGAGATCGAGTCCGCCCCCACCGAGACCGTCGACCTCCCACTGACCGAATCCCCGTCGCGTGGCGTGGCCGCAGTCGTCTTCGCGATCTTCGCGCTCTCGGGCCTGGCCTCGATGTCCTACCAGATCGGCTGGACGCGCGTGATTTCGCTGATCATCGACTCAACGACCTACTCGTTCACGATCATCGTCACCTGTTTCATCCTCGGCCTCGGCCTCGGATCGCTGCTGCTCTCCCGGATGGTCGACCGTGAGCCGCGACCGGTGATGCTCCTCGGACTCGTCCAGGCGCTCATCGGGATGACCGCCATGGTGACGCTCCCGATCCTCGGGCTGCTGTCGGTCTGGGTCTTCTTCCTGATGATCGCCCACCACGACCAGTGGTGGCTGATGCAGCTGATCATCTTCGTGATGGTCCTGGGGCTGCTGATTCTCCCCACGCTCCTGATGGGCGCCACGTTTCCGCTGGTCGCCCGCATCCTCGCGCCGCGAGGGGGCGTCGGGCCCGTCGTCGGCCACGCCTACGCCTTCAACGCCCTCGGCACCATCGCCGGGACGTTCATCGCCGGCTTCATTCTGATTCCCCATCCCGCGATCGGGACCGAGCGCACGCTCATCCTCGCCACGGCGCTCAACGTCGCACTCGGCATCGTGGCGGTGTTCGCCTCGCCCGAGCTCCGCCTGAGTCGCCGCGCCGCGCTGGGGATGGGCCTCGGAGCGCTCTGGGTGGCGGGATTCTTCGTCTGCGTGCCCATCAACAATGACGGCGAGCGCGGCTGGGACAAGGACATCATCACCTCCAGCCCCCTCTTCTACTACGAGCAGTTTTTCGCGGGATCGCTACAGCACGAGATGGACTTCAAGGGCTACCTCGACTCGCTCGGGCCGCGGGTCGACTACCGCGAGGGGCCCTTCTCGACCGTCGTGATCCGGCGCGGCCTGCGCGGCCATGGCCGCAGCTTCATGATCTACACCGGCGGCCGCCCCGAGGCGAGCGACGCCGACGCCATGCAGAACGTCCTGATCCACCTGGGCATGATGATCCATCCCGACCCGCGCCGCGTCTGCGTGATCGGGCTCGGGTCGGGCTCCACGGCCCGCGCGGCGACGACACATCCGGACCTCGAGCACCTCGACGTCATCGAGATCAGCCGCGCCGTGCGCGACCTCAGCGCCAAGTACTTCCCCGAGATCCACGCCGACCTCGAGCGCGCCGGGGCGAACATCATCGTCGCCGACGGGCGCAATCACCTCGCCCTGACCGACCAGGTCTACGACGTGATCGTCAGCCAACCGAGCCACCCGCACCTGACCGGCGTGGCGAGCCTCTACACGCGCGACTTCTTCCAGATCTGCCGCGACCGCCTCGCGCCCGGGGGCATCTGCGTGATCTGGAACTTCGCCTGGCGGATCGAGCCCGAGATGTTCCGCGCCTACATGCGGAGCTTCGAGGACGTCTTCGAGGGCTCCTGCATCTTCGTCCTCGGCCAGGGGAGCTACACCTTCATGATCGGATTCAACGCCGACCGGCCCGAGATCGACTGGGAGGTGGTCGCGCGGCACCTGGCCGAGTGCACGGATCCGAAGATTGTCGACGACACGCACATCTCCGACATGACCCAGCTGCTGGTCTGGCCCACCGCGCGCGAGTTCATCGACATCCTCACCCTCGGGCCGCGCGGCGTTGCGCGGTTCGCCGGCGAGGGACCGCTCAACACCGACGACAACGCGCTGCTCGAGTACGCGCTGCCGCGGAGCTACGACGTCGATCGCACCAGTGACATCCGCCGCCGGTGCGTTCTGGTCGGCGATCTCCTCGAGCCGCACCCGGGCGAGGCGTACGACCCCCCGCGCCACGAGCTCATCTGGGAGTACATCACCCACGCCCCGCCCGCGCTGGTGCCTGAGTCAATGAGGCGGTGAGCGGGGGGATGGATTTCAAACGCAGAGCCCGCCGAGGCGAACTGATCTCACTCCCCCTCTGAGAGCGCCGGAGGCGCGTCACAATTTGAGCCTGGGGCAACGCCCCAGGTCCTTGGTCACCTCTTTCTTCAGAAGCCCCGGATGGGGCGAAACAGGAGGAGTTGTCTCGCCCCTCCGGGGCTGAGATCATCTGATGTGATCGTTTTCCAGGGGCGTTGCCCGGCCTTCGCTTCGCTTCGGCGGGCTCTGCCCCTGGCTAAGATTGTTTTCGCCACTCCGTGGCTCGGTGCAATTCCATCATTGGGGAGAAACTCCAAATTGCCCTGGCCACCGAGCCTGAGTATTGACAGGCGCCGGTGTGTAATACAGCGACGACCGCGCGAGGCCGAGCAGCTCGCACTGGCGCGAGAC
>JAFGKF010000141.1 GCA_016928695.1 Candidatus Sumerlaeota bacterium
AGGGCGCTGAGCTCGGTCGGAGCCTGTGCCCGACCCCGGGCGCCGCTGAGCTTTGCCAGATGGTCGTAGATCACGATGCTCCCCGCCGCCGCGACGTTGAGGCTCGGCACAAGGCCCCACTGAGGGATCTGGACGATCAGAGCCGAGGCGTCGAGCACGTCGGCGGGGACGCCGAACTTCTCAGCGCCGAGCACGAAGATGGGGCAGGGGGGATACTGGGCCTCGAAGAGCCCGACGGCGCGGTCGTCGCGCTCGACGGAGACGAGGGCCATCGCCACCTCGCGCGCGTGGGCGATCAGATCTCCCGTCGTCTCGAGATAAGAGACGTCCGTCCAGCGATCGGCGGTGGCGGCGGCGTAGGTGTTGAACGAAGGCTCTCCCACAAGCAGCACCTCCTGCGCCGCGGCGGCATGGGCGGTGCGCAGAAGCGAACCGATGTTCATCTCCTTGGACATGTTGACGACGGCGACCTTGAAGGGGAGGCGGTTCTCCCGATAGCCATCGACTCTGACCAGGCGCTCGGGTGTGGGAGTCATGAGTGCATCATCGGGATTCGATCCGGTCCAATCAAACGGTTTCGACATCGGAATTCCCTCGCGTGGAGCCTCAGGGCGGGGTCGAATCACCCGACCCATGGCCCAGGCGATCTCACACTTGCCCGCTGAGTCTCTGCGACGCCCTGCGAGGTGGCGGTGGATCATCGCACGGGAGACCGTGGGATTCGCCCTCGCGGTGCTCCTGTGCCTGGAGTTTGTCTCCCGGGTGACGATGGACGCGGAGCCAGGGGTTCTTCTCTATCAGCCCCACCCTGATGCGGTGGAGCACGCATGGGTCACCCGGGCCTTCGCTCATGGCCAGAGCCCCCTCATGCCGCTGGCCAACGAGCTTCACCCCTCGCGCTTCTCCCCGGTCCATCCGCTGCTGGCCTCGCTCTCGCTGCGGCTGGTCGGGGGAGACTTCGCGGGGCTTCTCTGGCACTCCGCCGCCGCCCTTGTCCTCGGATGCCTTCTCATCCATGGGTGGCTCGGTGTGGTGAGATTGTCGCTCCCCGCGCGGCTTGTCGCCCTGCTCGCGATCCTCCGCCTGCCAATGATGGTCACCGCCGGGCGCAACATCCTTCAGGAGCCCTCGATGCTTCTGCTCTTCGGCGCGGGGGGATTGGCCTGGGCGCTGGCGATGCAGTGCGTGCGGCGACCGCGTGGAAGATCGGTGGGCTTCGCATCGATGGCGCTGGCGGGCGCGGCGATGGCCGCCCTGCTGTGCATTCGTCCCCCCACCGCGGCGCTGCTGGTGCTCGTGGCGCTCCATGCGGTGATGACCCTCGGATGGAGAGGGGCGCTCGCGCCGCTGACCGCCCTGGGCCTCGGGGCCGCCGCCGTCATTGTCGCCACAGCTCTCTATGTGCACCGTGTCTCGGGCCTCTGGGATGTGACGGCGTATCATCACTGGATCCCCGGCTTCACAGGGCTCTCCTGGTCTCAGCCGATGCGCCCGCCGCTCAACGACGACTCGCTGCCGATGGGGCTGCTGCTCCTCAGCGAGGTCTTTGGGATCTCGAAGCACCTGACGGGGGCGGGGATTCTCTCGCCGGTGCTCGCGCTGCTGGGGGTGGCACTGCTCATCCCCCGCCGACTCTCGTGGCCGGGCCGCCTGTCGATGGCGCTGCTGTTCGTCTTCGCCCTCTCCCAGCTGGGATTTCATCTCTTTTACCAGCACTTCGAGGCGCGGTTCCTCATTCTCGCGTACCCCGCCCTGCTGATCGCCGGCTTGGCGGGGTGGGATGAGGCGCTGAGAGCGTGGTGGCGCGGGGGGCGATGGCGCTCACTCGCAGCCCTGGTCGCGCTGCTCGTCGCGATCGGATTGGTGGGCATCCCCTGGCACATGCGGAGCGCCTTCATCTCCACGTGGGATCGCCGCGAGGTGATGGCCCATCACCGCAATGCCTCGGTGGTCCGCTATCTCGACTGTCCCCTCTTCGTCCATGGCGTGCCCACACTCAGCGCACGGCTGCTCCTCGATCTCTGCGACTGGCCACAGGTCATCGCCCCGTTTCAGGTCCACCTCAGGCTGGATCTGGATGGCCACACGCCCCAGTTCCGCATGAACGCCGTCGGGCCGCCCCGGGGGCATCTGGAGGATCCGTCTCTCTGGCCCGACAATCCCCACTTCAGCGGTCTGGTCGACCACGAGCTCGGGATGATCGGAGGGGAGCTGGCCACGCGCCTGCTGGAGCGGCATGGCCGATTCGCCATCTACATCCCCGCCTGGATCGAGTGGCAGATCGGGAACGTGCGCGGGTGGGCCTGGGAGCATGGGCTGACCCTGCGCGATGTCTCGCGCGATCGGCGGTGGTGCCTGATCGTCGTCGAGCCGCCCCCGGATCCCGCTTGATGGGCCAGGCGCGGTGTGGCAAAGTGGTCGCTGACTCTGCCGGAGGCGTATTCATGGAGACACTGGCCGTCACCATCGATCCCGCGCTCGACCTCTTCGAGGAAATCGAGCGACTCAAGCGCGAGCTCAACGCCGTGATCCTGGCCCACTTCTATCAGAACTCGGACATCCAGGACATCGCCGACTTCGTCGAGGACAGTCTCGGGCTGGCGCGTCGCGCGGAGGGGACCGAGGCGGAGGTGATCGTCTTCTGCGGCGTCCACTTCATGGCGGAGACGGCGAAGATTCTGAACCCGGAAAAACCGGTTCTGCTTCCCGACTTGGCCGCGGGCTGCTCGCTGTCGGACTCGTGCCCGCCGGAGCAATTTGCGAAGTTCAAGGCCGCTCACCCCAATCACCTGGTGGTCTCGTACATCAACTGCTCGGCGGGGATCAAGGCGCTGAGCGACATCATCGTGACATCGACCAACGCGGAGAAGATCGTCCGGCAGATCCCCGAGGACCAGCCGATCATCTTCGCGCCCGATAAAAATCTGGGCGGGCACATCAACCGCGTCACAGGGCGGCAGATGCTGCTGTGGAACGGCACGTGCATCGTCCACGAGCAGTTCAGCGAGCGGAAGCTGCGTCAGCTCAAGGTGAGGCATCCGAATGCGCCCATCCTGGCCCACCCCGAGTGCGAGGAGCCGGTGCTGCGGCTGGCCGACCACATCGGGTCGACCTCCTCGATTCTCAGGGCCTCGATCGAGATGGATGCTGACGAGTTCATCGTGGTCACCGAGCCGGGACTGATTCACCAGATGGAGAGGGCCAGTCCAGGCAAGCGCTTCATCATGGCGCCACCCGACCACGGCTGCGCCTGCAACGAGTGCCCCCACATGCGGCTGAACACGCTGGAGAAGCTCTACCTGTGCATGCGGGACCGAACACCCGAGCTCATGATGGACAGGGAGCTCCTCGCCCGCGCACGGCGGCCCATCGACCGGATGCTGGAGATGAGCTGACCCCCCCCGACGACCTGGGGGTGGAAAAAAATGAAAAAGGGACTCATCCTTTTGGGTCCAGAGGCGTCTTAAATGGATGAGGCGGCCCTCACCGCCTCCCACCGGAGAAACACCACCTGAGGAGCGATGTGCCATGAGGCTCGAGACTGTCCAGGAGGAGGAGGGGATCGGCCTGGAGCCGTTGATCTTTGCCATCGCGGGGCTGATCTCGGGATTCGCCTGCTGGTGGCTGATGAAGGGGAGCCATTTCCCCGCGTTTCTGATCTTCGAGAACATTCCCACCGGCGTCCAGAGGGCGACGATCAACATGTGGCCCGCTGTGATCTTCGCCACCCTGCTGGCCGTGGCTTTTTTCCTCTCGGGGTCCGCGGGCGCTCTCAACCCCAATCCCGTGATCTGGGTGGGGGCCTACATCGGCACGATCATGCTCTACTTTCTCGTGCTCTGGCTCCTCACCTTCGGGTATCTCTCGCAGCTCTTCCGCCTCACCCACGAGCTGTTCTGGCTCAACCTCGCGCTCTCAGGCATGTTCGGCGCGGCGGTGCTGTCGTTCTTTGCGGGGACGCTGATCGGCAAGGCCAACGGCCCGATCATGATCGCCATGATCGTCTGTGGGGGGCTGAGCGGACTGACCGTTGTCGGATTCATGGGGCCGGTGGGACAGTTCATGCTCTTCCCCTGGTGGCACTTCAGCCAGGCGACACTGATCGGATTCTGGGTCTCCTCCGCAATGGGGGAGGAGGAGGAGTGACCCATCGACTCAGGGGGGGATCGAAAAAAGGGTGGACATCAACACTCTGACCTCTGCGAAGTGATCGTCTCAATCCCCTGTGCCCCTGCGCCTCGGCGGGGTTTGCTCCACTGATTCGGCGCGCTGGGCCGCTTGGCGGTGAATCCTTGCCCCCCTCCTCTCTCCTGGTCTTCGACATCGATGGAACCCTGGTGACCATGGACGAGGAGCGCGCCTTCGCCGAGGCCTTTGAGGAGACGACGGGTGAGCGCCCCCACATGGACTGGAAGCGCTACCGCAGCTGCACCGACTGGGGTGTGGCGGTCGAGCTCCTGGAGAATCACCTGGGCCGCAATCCGACCGAGGCGGAGGTCCGGGCGGCGCTCGACCTCTTCGTCTCCCACCTGCGGCGCCGCATCGCCGATGGCTCGACACCGATCACCCCCGTGCCGGGCGTGGTGGACTTCGTGCGCGGTGCCCTGCGCGACGGCTGCGCGGTGTCGCTGGCCACGGGGTGCGTGGAGATCTCGGCGCGGACGAAGATCGAGGCGATCGGCCTCGGCGATGTGCTCAGCGATGGGGGATTCGGCGATCTGCGATTCGACCGCGAGTCGCTGCTTCGCGATGGCATCGCGGCGGCCGAGCGGCAGCACGGCGCCGTGTTCCCACCGGAGAGGATCTGCTATTTCGGCGATCGCACCTGGGATGCGGAGGGAGCCCGTGCACTGGGCATCCACTTCATCGGCGTCGGTTTCCGGCCCGGCGCGCGCGAGGAGCTCGAGGGCGTGGGGGTGACGCGCATCATCGATGGATACGGTGAGATTGCCTCCCCGCGGGAGTGCTTCGCCCCGTGATCCGCTTCTGCCCCGCCTGCGGCCATGACTCGGGCGTGATGCACCACGGCCCGGAGATCTTTGTCTGCTCCGAGTGCGGCCATCGCCACTGGTTCAATCCCAAGCCGTGCGGTGGAGCGCTGGTGATCCGCGATGGCCGGGCCATGCTCTCGCGGCGGGCCATCGATCCAGCCCGGGGCACATGGGATGTCCCCGGGGGGTTCTGCGACCCCTTCGAGCACCCCGAGGAGACGGCGCGGCGCGAGCTGCGCGAGGAGACAGGCCTGGAAATCACACTCGGCGATCTGCTCGGGATTTTCATCGACGTCTACGGCGCCACGGGGCGCTCGACGCTCAATTTCTGCTACTTGGCCACCGTCCACCCGGATGCCGAGCCGGTGCCCACCGACGACATCGATGCCATCGGCTGGTTCGGGCCCGACGAGCTGCCACGCCCCGAGCAGCTGGCGTTCCGGCACACGTCCGAGGTGCTCGAGGCCTGGTGCCGGACGCTCCGCGGCACCTGAATCCCCCGGGGCCGCAGAGGGGAAAGTGCTGGACCGTCGGGCCCGCGTTGGGCACATTGGCTTGGATAGTCCAGATCTCAGAGGATGAACCGAAACCGCCATGTCCGCCCAGCCCGACAACAGCAAAGACCCCCTCGCGCCCTATGAGGACCTGATCGTCTTCATCGACGGGGAGTACGTCCCCGCGCGGGAGGCGGCCATCAGCGTCTTCGACCACGGTCTGCTCTACGGCGACGGGATCTTCGAGGGCATCCGCCTGTACGCGGGATGCGTGTTCAAGCTCGATGAGCACCTGGACCGCCTCTACGACTCCGCGAGATACCTGAACCTGACGATCCCGATCCCCCAGCCCCAGATGCGCGAGGTCGTCTGCGAGACGTGTCGTCGCAATGGGCTGACCAATGGCTACATCCGGCTCGTGGTCACCCGCGGCCCTGGGACCATGGGTCTGGCGCCGTGGCTCTGCCCCCGGCCGAGCGTCGTCTGCATCGCGGCCTCGATCCAGCTCTATCCCAAGGAGTATTACGAGAAGGGGCTGGAGGTGGTCTGCGCGGCGACGCGCCGGACGTACATCGGGGCGTTCAACGCGCGCTGCAAGTCGCTGAACTACCTCAACAACATCATGGCGAAGATCGAGGGGCACAACGCCGGCTGCCTCGAGGCGCTGATGCTCGACCAGAGTGGCTTCGTGATCGAGGCCACGGGCGACAATGTGTTTCTCGTCAAGGGCGGGCGGATCACGACGCCGCCGACCTACCAAGGCAACCTGCGCGGGATCACGCGCGACTTCGTGGTCGAGCTGGCCCGCGAGGCGGGCCACGAGGTCGCCGAGGAGCCCATCACCACCTTCGAGGTCTACACCGCCGACGAGTGCTTCCTGACCGGGACGGCGGCCGAGGCGATCCCGGTGATCAAGGTCGACGGGCGCCCGATCGGCGACGGCAAGCCGGGGCCGATCACCCGCGCGCTGATCGCGGCGTTCCGGGCGCGGACGGCGACCGACGGTGTGATGCTTCACCCCAGCGAGGCTGTGAGGAGCTGAGAGCGTGGCGCTCCACGGGCACAGGCTCTGCGACATCTGCAACAAGGCCCGGGCCACCATCAAGTACACCCGGATCGACGGCGACCAGGTGCGCGAGATGCTGATCTGCCAGGCGTGTGCCAGCGAGCACAGCCCGCTGCACCGCCACAGCGAGGCGGAGGTCGGGGGGCTGCAGAAGCTCTTCTCGACCCTGCTCAAGGAGAAGGGGGCCTCCGAGCTGGCGGCGAAGGTCGAGCCCACCGAGTGCTGCTCGGTCTGCGGCACACCGTTCGAGACCTACCGCAAGACCTTCCTGCTCGGCTGCCCTGGATGCTACGAGAGCTTCGCCGACGCGCTGACGATCGACCTGCGGAAGATCCATGGCGCGATCACACACCGCGGCAAGGTGCCCGAGGGGCAGGCGGAGGAGATCGAGCAGCGTGAGACCATCGTCGGCATGAAGCGCCAGCTGGCCGAGGCGGTCGAGCGCGAGGACTTCGAGGCGGCCGCGCATCTGCGCGACCGGATCCGCGACATGGAGCGGGAGGAGGAGACTCCGCCCGAGACGCCATGACGATCCCTCTGCTCGATCTCTCCGACCGCTGGTTCGCTGGCGAGGGCCCCGAGGCCAGGACGGTGGTCTCGAGCCGGTGTCGCCTCGCGCGCAACCTGGCGGGGGTGCCGTTCTCGCGGACGGCCCAGCCGGTCCAGCAGGAGGCAGTGGCGCGGCGGATCGCCGACGCGCTGAGCGTTGAGGCCGGGCTGAAGGGCTTCCAGCGGATCGAGCTCAGCGAGATCTCCACGGCGGAGCGGGCGATCCTGCGCGAGGCGCATCTGATCTCGCCCGAGCTGGAGCGCCACGCCGATCACTGCGCCGTCTACCTGGCCGACAATGCCCGCATCTCGATCATGGTCAATGAGGAGGATCACCTCCGCATGCAGGCGATCGAGACGGGCTACCGCGTGCGTGAGGCACACCGCGCGATCGATGAGATCGACAGCCGCCTCTCGCGCCACCTGACCTACGCCTTCTCGCCCCAGCTGGGGCATCTGACCGCCTGCCCCACGAACACGGGGACCGGCCTGCGTGCCTCGGCGATGCTCCACCTGCCCGGACTGGTCCTGGCGGGCCGGATCGACCGGATCGTCAAGGACATCGCCAACAACGGCTACGCCGTGCGCGGATTCTACGGCGAGGGGACCCACTCGGCGGGGGACCTCTACCAGATCTCGAACGAGGTGACGCTCGGCAAGAGCGAGGAGGAGATCATCTCGGGCCTGCTGGGTGTGGTCGACCAGCTGATCGAGCACGAGCACGCCTCGCGCGACGAGCTCTTCGCCAAGCGCCGGCCGTTCATCGAGGACTCGATCTGGCGCTCGTACGCCACACTGAGCCAGGCCCGGCTGATCAACTCCTCGGAGGCGATCAGCCTGCTCAGCCGGCTGCGCCTCGGCATCGACGGCGGACACTTCAACGAGCGCCTGACGCACCACGATCTCAACCGCCTCCTGATCGAGATCCAGCCCGCGCACCTGGCCTCGCGCCGCGGCCTGACCGACGCCGATGACGAGTCGCGCGATGCGATGCGCGCCGAGTTCCTCCGCCAGCGCCTCGCCGACATCGTCAGCAGCAACTGATCTCCCCTCGGAGGAGGTCTGCCATGACTCTCTCCATCCGCCTCGCGATCCCCTCTGTGGGTTCCCTTTTCATCCTGCTCTTTCCCTCCATGGTGATCGCCCAGACCCCTGAGGCCTGGGCGGCGCGGCGTGAGGCGATGGTCGCGCGCCAGATCGAGGACCGGGGAGTCAGCGACCCCGCGACGCTGGCGGCGATGCGCGCCGTCCCCCGCCACGAGTTCGTGCCCCGCGATGCCCGCCCCCTGGCCTACGCCGATCAGCCGCTGCCGATCGGCCAGGGCCAGACGATCAGCCAGCCTTACATCGTGGGATACATGACCGAGCAGCTGGAGCTCGAGCCGGACGACCGCGTGCTGGAGGTGGGGACGGGGTCGGGATACCAGGCCGCGGTGCTCGCCGAGATCGCGAGTCCGGTCTACACCGTCGAGATCATCCCCGCGCTGGCCCAGAGTGCCGACAGCCGTCTCGCGCGATTGGGTTACGACGGCATCGTCCGCCGCCAGGCCGACGGCTATTACGGCTGGGAGGAGCACGCTCCGTTCGACGCGATCATCGTCACCGCCGCCGCGGCGGGGCAGCCACCGCCCCCGCTGATCGAGCAGCTCGCGCCGGGCGGACGCCTGATCTGCCCGGTGGGAACGACGCGTTGGTCGCAGAACCTCATCCTCGTCACCAAAGATGAGGAGGGGGCGATCCGGACGCGGCCGCTGATCGGGGTGCGCTTCGTGCCTCTGACGGGAGATCATCACTGAGATCTGCAGAGTGAATGAGACATCTCGTGTGACTCTGTAGGGGCGCAGCACGCTGCGCCCGCGGGCACAGCATGCTGTGCCCCTCCCACAGGAAAGTGATGCATTAAATTTGCATGGATCAGTGGACACAGATGATCACGGATCATCACGAATTGCAATTCGTGAGAATTCGTGTGAATTGGTGGCTGCCATGTCGCGATTCCGCATCCCTGTCTTTCACCTGGGGCTGGGGCTGCTGGCGGGTTCGCTGCTCGCCTACGAGCTCCTGCTGCTGCGGCTTTTCAAGATCGCGCAGGGGAGCGAGTTCACCTCCATCGCGATCTCAATCGCGCTGCTCGGCTTCGGAGCGAGCGGGACACTTCTGGCCATCGCGCGGCCATTTGCTCTGAGACGCGCCCGTGCGATCGCGGTGCTCAGCGCACCGCTGGCGGGGCTGGCGATGCTGGGGGCATTCTTCATCGAGCAGTCGGTCCCCTTCCGCCCCGAGTTCCTCGTCTGGGGCGGCCGGCACGTCTGGCACCTGCTCCTCTGGACGCTGCCGCTCGTCGTGCCGTTTCTGATCGGCGCGGTGGGCCTGGGGGTCGTCTTCGTCCGGTGGCCGCGGCAGACGCGCTCGCTCTACGCCGCGAACCTGCTCGGCTCGGGGCTGGGGGCGGCGGGGCTGTATGCGATGCTCCACTGGCTCCGCCCCGAGGATGGAATTCTCCTCGTCGCCTCGCTCGCGGCGCTGGCGGGGGGGCTGATGGCTCTCCCCTGGAGCCGGCAGGTGGGGCTGTGTCTCCTGATCCTTTTCGCTGTGGGGATCAATCAGCTCATCCACATCGGAATGCCTGAGATCCGGATCTCCGACACGCGCGATCTCTGGCTTCTTCGACAGCTCCCCGATCAGCACATGGCGCTGACCTGGATCGAGCCCGAGGGACGTGTCGATCTGATCATGACCCCTGCGTTTCACTGGACCCCTGGTGAGAGTCTCCGCACCCCCGCATCGGGTCTCACACAGACGGCGATCACTCTCGATGGAAATCTTGTCGGTGATCTGGTGTGGGGAGAGTTTCTGGGTGATCCACTTCAGCTGAGAGATTTCCTCTGTGCGACGCCGTGGGCTGCGGCAGCTGAGCTGCGGGGTTTTGGCCGCGCTCTCTTTCTCGACACGGGCAGCGAGCTCGAGCTCTGGAGAATCACTCGGCTTCGCACGCCCCAGGGACAGAATCCCTGGCCCTCTGCCTCTGTCACTCTCTGCCATCCCAACTCACGGGTGCTTGACGTCCTCCGAAATGCAGAGGTGTTCGATCCCAACTGGCAAAGGCTCAATCCCCATGGGGAGGCCGCCCGCAGACAGTCGGTCTTCGTTCCCAAGCGCTGGGCAGTCGCCGCTGCGCTGCAGATGCTGCGTGTGGGCGACAGGCCTTGGAATCTCATCGTGTCTGTCTCTCAGGGCGCAGAGGCCCTTCAGGAGGATTCTCTGCACACCGAGCAGGCAGTTCGGAGATCCGCTGAGCGCTTGGACGAACGGGGTGTGCTGGTCCTGGCCACGCCGGTCTCGCTTCCCGCCCGCACGTCACTCCGTCTGTTTGCACTGGTGGCTGAGTCCATCAGGGCTCTCTGGAGTGAAGAGAACGGGGATCGTCTCGTGGCGATCCGGTCCTTTTCCCAGATGGCGGTGGTCCTGAGCCCCTCCGGTTTTCATGCGCGAGAGCTCAGACGCATCCGAGGTGCGGCGCACCGCTGGAACTTCGACCTCGTCTGGGCCCCGGACATCTCCCCCGACGAGGTGAACCAGTTCAACATCCTCGATGAGCCGATCTTCTATGAGACCGCGCGGCGGATCTTCGCGGGCGAGGCCGAGGAGGTCTATCGCGAGTATCCCTTCGACCTGAGACCGCCGACCGAGTGGTGGCCGTTCTTCTGGCAGCCGTTCAAGCCCGCGACTGTCTGGGGGATGCTGATCGGATTGCGACCCGGGGGGCTGGAGACGATCCCCGAGGCCAACGCCGTGCTCGCGCTGATCTATCAGATCCGCGCACTCGCCCTCGCGGCGCTGGTGCTGATCCTGCTCCCTCTTCTCTGGCTCCGCGCGGGGGCAGTCAGCGCATCGCGACTGCGCGCGTTCGGGTATTTCGGGTGCATCGGTGTCGGCTACCTGACGCTCGAGATCCTGATGATCTTCATGGCGCGGCGATACCTGGGCACGCCGGTGCTCGCGGCGACAGTCACGCTGGCCGTTTTCCTCGTCGGCTCGGGGCTCGGGAGCCTGATGTCACGGCGGGTGCGCTGGGTGTTCCCCGGGATTCTGCTCGGCACCGGTCTGGCTGTGGCGCTCTTGGAGATGCTGATCCACCAGGGCGCGGGCCTCGGGCTGCCGGTGCGAATCGCCCTGGCCGCCCTGCTCATGCTGCCGATGGCGTGGTTCCTGGGGATGCCGTTTCCGCGGGGACTTCAGGCACTCGACCGCTTCGCGCCCCCCCTGGTGCCATGGGCCTGGGGTGTCAACGGCTTCGCATCGGTCCTCGCCGCACCGCTGGCGACGCTGTTCGCCCTGACCGGGGGATACCAGGTGGCCCTTGGGGTGGGTCTGGCTGCCTATGTCGGGGCCTCCCTGATTTTTCCCCGGGGGCACTGATTCAGGAGTTTTTCTCTCGTGAAACCCTCATCAGAGCACAGCCATTTGCCGATCAGATCACTGGACGGGTGGGAAACCAGATAGATGGAGAGCCAAGGGTGTTGATCACAGCACGAGATGTGCCCGAGAAAGGCGCGCGGGTGCTCAGGATCTGCGGGGATCTCGGCAATGAGGCCATGAATGAATTTGTCGAAGAGCTCGGGGATCTGCTGGGGATGGATGGCGGCCGCGTGGTGCTCGATTTCGCCGAGGTGGGTATGCTCTGCTCGAGGGCACTCGGCGCCCTGGTGCAGAGTCATCAGCGCTTCACCCAGCGCCGCGGTGGTCATATCCTGATCGCCGCCCCCGATCCGAATGTGGAGCAGGTGCTGCGTGTGACGAATCTCCACCGGGTGATGCCGATTCACCCCAGTGTCGAGGGGGCGCTCGAGACCTTCGCGTCGTCCACGATTCCTCTCACCCGGCGAGGCACAGCGCCGGAATCGCGCTGACCAGCGCGAGCACGATCAGCTCGACAATCACGAACGGCACCACGGCCCGGCAGATGGGGCCCAGGCGCTCGCCGGAGACCGAGGCGGCGACGAAGAGATTGACGCCGACGGGGGGAGTGATCTGACCGATCGCGAGGTTGACGACGAGGATCACACCGAGGTGAACGGGATCGACGCCGAGCCCCAGCGCGACAGGCAGAGCGATGGGGGTGATGATGAAGAGGATGGAGATGGCATCGATCACGCAGCCGAGCGCGAGAACCAC
The DNA here is from genome assembly GCA_016928695.1 of Candidatus Sumerlaeota bacterium. Lineage (GTDB taxonomy): Bacteria > Sumerlaeota > Sumerlaeia > JABWBI01 > JABWBI01 > JAFGKF01. The sequence goes on from JAFGKF010000141.1 coordinate 12,276, forward strand.
GAGATTCAGCGCGAGCAGGAAGGTCAGCGGCGAGTGGGCGAGGGAGCGCAGCGCCTCGACGGCGGGGCGGTCGAGCTCGAGCAGGACCAGCGCGTGGCTGAACATCGAGGCGCACCCGACGAGGAGCAGCACCTGGGCCGTCGTCCGACCCGCGCGCCAGAGCGCATCGCCGACGGCCCTCCATCGCATCTCTCGGAAGAGCACGATCTCCACGATCAGCGCGTAGAGAGTGACCACCGCGGCTGACTGCGTCGCGGTGAAGAGCCCTGAGTAGATACCCCCCAGGATGAGCACGGGGACGAGCAGACCGGGGAGCGCGCGCACCGCGAGGTGGGAGGTGGGAATCCCCTCGGCGCGGGGCCGGCCGCGGCCGATGCCATGGCGCCGGGCGGTGAAGACGAGCAGAAGCGCCATCGCGAGCCCGAGGAGAATCCCGGGGATGACGCCGCCGAGAAACAGCCGCTCGATGCTCGGGGCCGTGGCGACTGTGCCCGGGTGATTCATCAGGAAGTCCTGAACGCCCCCCTGTGCGACGAAGGCGTAGAGAATCAGAGCGATCGAGGGGGGCACGACGATGCCGAGCCCCCCGCTTGCGGCGAGAAGCGCCGCGGCCCGCGGCCGCGCATAGCCCGAGGCGACGAGGGCGGGGATGAGAATCGCACCGAGCGCGGCGACGTCGGCGGGTCCCGATCCGCTGATGCCGGCGAAGAAGATGCCTGTGACGACCGTGACGACGCCGAGCCCGCCGGGCAGTCGCCCCACCAGGCGGTCGGCGAAGTCGATCAGGTGGCGGACAAGTGCGCTCTGCCCGAGGACGAGTCCCATCACGATGAAGAGCGGCACGGGAAGGAGAGTGGGGCGGAGCGGGACCCCGAAGAGCACGTTGACCAGCGAGGGGAGATCACCGGGGGAGGCGATCAGCACCGTGACCAGGGCGCTGAGCCCCAGCGCGACGGCGACGGGCGCGCCGATGGCCAGGAGAGCCGCGAGTGCGGCGATCAGGAGCGCTGCGACGAGCGCGGGGGTCACTTCGTCTTCTTCACGGAGGCTGGGGTGAAACGGGGATGGCGATCACCTGACACCGAGACGTGCGCCGCGGCGGAGAGAATGATGGCGAGCGGCAGCAGCATCCAGAGCAGACGGCGTGGGATGTGAAGCGTGGGCGTCTGAAGGGCCCAGGGCGGCATCGCCCGCCAGGCGAGGACGAAGAGCGCGAGGAGGAAGATCACCGTCGCGGCGCCTGTGATCCAGCGGGCCATGGGCCAGCGCGCCAGCGGCCCCGCCTCGACGCTGAGCATCTCCCCGCCCGCGAGGAGCATCGGCAGACCGAGCCAGACGGCGATGGCGACGGCGATGACGCAGATCTCCTCGGTCCACGTGATGCCCAGCCCCATCTGCTGCCCGATGGCCTGGACGCAGATCAGCGCGGCGAGCGCGCCCATCACCGCACCGAGCACCCAGCGCTCGATGCGTCGCCACTGGTCCCCGAGCCAAGCGAGACCCGTCACCAGTGCCACACCCGCCAGGGCGCAGATGCCAACGGCGAGAACGGCCAGCAGGACGACCGGTGTCCCGAGCGTCCGCCAGGGCTCGCGGGGTCCGCTCTGGGGCGTGTTCAACCCCGTCCCCCTGCGCGGCGCGCGGCAGCGGCGGAGATGATGAGAACCAGAAGCGCGAGGATGAGAAGAGCCATGGACATCACCGCCACGCGGCCCACCTGAGCGGGGGACACCGCCGGTGACGCATTGGCATACGCGCTGCGGAACGCGGCCACCTGCTCGGGGGTGAGCTCGACCACCTCCATCAGGCCCCGCAGCTCCCCGAGCAGCTGCGCCTCGCGATCACGGCTGAAGGCCCGCTCGGCGGCCATCGCCTCCCGCGCGGCCTCTCGCAGGATCGCCTGGCGCTCCTCGCTCAGCCCTCGGAACCACGCGGCGTTCACACAGAGCGCGATGGGGTCGTAGGTGTAATTCCAGACGGTCAGATGGTCCTGCACCTCGAAGAGGCGGCGAGAGTGGATGACGCTGATGGGATTCTCCTGCGCCTCGACCGCGCCGGTCTGGAGGTTCATCATCAGCTCGCCGAAATTCATCGTCACCGGGTCGGCGCCCAGCGCCCGGAAGATCCCGATGAACTGCCGTGAGTCGGGCACGCGCACGCGCAGACCCCGGAGATCCTCGGGGGTGACGACAGGGCCCCGGCTGTTGGTGAGCTGCCGGAAGCCGTTGACGCCCCAGGCCAGTCCGATGAGGCCATGGGGCTCGAGCGCCCCGAGGAGAGCCTGACCCTCGGGGCCGTCGGCGAAGGCCTCGGCCTCGTCGTGGTTGAGGAATCGCCACGGCACGGTGAAGGCGTCCATCGCGGAGTCGACGTTCGAGAGAAGGATCGAGGACTCGAGAGTCGCCTCCAGCCCTCCGCTCATCACCATCTCGAGCTCGGTCGCCTGACTGTTGCCGCTCAGCTGAGCGTTGGTGACGATCCGGACCGTGATCTCGCCCGCCGTCCGCTCCTCGACACGCTCCTTGAACACACGGCATGCCTCACACCAGTCCGACGCCTCGTCGAGGATGAAGCTCAGGCGCATCTCCTCGGCGCGCAGCGGCAGTGTTGCCAGGGCCAGCGCAGTGAACAGCGGGATCGCTCGCATGGGGTCGCTCCTCCGGAGGAGCTCACTGCTTACCAGGGTCCCCTCGGCCAATCAACCTCTCACCCACATCTTCATGATGGTCCGGGAGTCCCACGCGCCGGTGCCGAAGCGGCTGTGGCGCGCAGGCGGTTCCCGGACCCGACGAAACTCTGTCATTGATCGTGCCGGAACCTGTGCGCCTCAGCCCGGAGGGCGGCGGAGCATTCCCATTCCGGCACCCCGCACCATTGGCGTGAATTGAACCTCACCGGTCACTGCCATTTTCGAAGCTGACTTCTTCGGAGAGTTTCCGCCAGAGTGCTCCCGATGCGTTGGGCTATCTCTCTGACTGCGCTCCTGCTCATCCCGGTGCGAACCGCTGGGGCGCAGGATGTCTCGCTCTGGCCCCTCTTCGTCTTTCACCGTGACGAGGAGCGCTTCGAACTCGACGTGCTCTGGCCCGCCTTCCAGATGGAGCGCGTGGGCGACGACCACAGCCGCGTCCATGTGCTCTGGCCACTGACGGGATTCGTCCGCGACGGCGAGGAGCGCCACCGCTGGATTCTCCCCTTCCTCTTCTGGGGGCAGACGGCCCCCGACCGCCGATACCGGGTGCTCTTCCCGCTGGCGGGCAGCCACCCCGACCGGGGGCTCCACTGGCTCGGCAACTTCATGCTCCGCGACGACGGCGGCAACCGTCTCTGGGCGCTGTGGCCGCTCTGGTTCGAGCAGGGGGAACACCGCTGGAGCGCGGGGATCCCTCCGCTGGTCTGGAACATGGTCGACAACCGGCTCGACAGCATCTCGCTCTTCCCCCTGGCCTGGTGGGACGACCGCGAGCACTGGGGGATCTTCCCCCTGCTGTGGCGCGACGGCGACTGGCTGGCCTCCTTTCCCCTGATGGGGCGGAGACTCGGGGGGCAGGGCAACTGCTTCTTTCTCTTTCCCCTCTATGTCCACACCAGTGACATCGAGATCGAGACCGAGCATTTCCTCTGGCCCCTGTTCGCGCTCGGCGTCGAGACCTACGGATATCGCTGGCGGGTCTGGCCGCTGATCGGCGTGCGGCGCCATGTCTGGGCCCATGGCCGGGTGCCGAGGCGGCGGACGACCTACTTTCTCTGGCCCCTTGTCTGGCGACACCGCGACTGGGATCGCTATGACCAGCTGATGCACTCGCACACCGTCGGCGCGCCGCTGTTCTTCCACTTCAGTCATCGCTACTACGATGACATGGTCTGGCGGCGAACGGGGATCATTCCCCCCCTGCTCACCTGGTGGAGCGGGGTGGAGGGGGGCGCCGGCCACCGGGGGATCGCGTTCCCGCTCTTCTTTCAATCGTGGAATGGGGAGGGGGCGACGTCCTGGCGTGTCCTCTGGGAGGTGGCCCGGGGCGAGGCGGAGGACGACCGCTCGGAGCTGCGCGTTCTGCGCCGCGCTTTCCGCCACACGCGCCAGGGATCGCGCCGAACGGTCGAGGTCTTCCCGCTGATCTTCTGGTCGGGCGACCGCGAGGCGGGCGAGGCCGAGTTCTCCTTCCTCTGGCGCTTCGCCCAGTGGCAGCGGCACGGCCCGGAGCGGACGCTCTGGCTGGTCGGATTGCCGATCCGCTGGGGAGGCTGATCGGTCTCAATCCCCCCTGGAGAGGTTTCTCTCCCATCTGTGCTGATGGGGAGAGGGAACCCCCTGCCACATCGCGTTGTCAAAGTGTCTGTTCAATCACGCTCCGCCTTCCCACTTGGCGGAGCGGCAGGGACTCTTCAGGAGGAGAACAGAGCCATGCGGAAACTGACTGCGCTGCTGGGCGCCGTGGCGCTCAGCGCTGTTCTGTCGGGCTGCTTCGCGATCGTTGTGAACCGGGAGATCCATCACCATGAGGCCCCGGACCCCGCGACGGTCACAGAGGAAACCCACGTGGAGATCATGACCCCCGCCGAGGTCGTCGGGGAGATCGCCCAGGACTGAGGCCGCGTGCCCCGCGGCGCGGCATGCATCGCTCTTGACCGCGCCGCGAATTTCCCTCATCTCACTTGACCGTGGAGCGTGGGATGGTGCCCAATGGGGCGGCAACTCCCCACTGCGGATCAGAGATGAGCGAGTACCACAGCGACAGCGAGCACGGGCTGCCCGAGGAGGAGCATTCGGACTTCGGACCGGAGGCTCTGGACCTGCTCGAGCGCGCCTGGGAGGCCTTCGAGATCGATGAGGTCGAGCAGGCGGTGATCCTTTTCCAGGAGGCGCGCGACGCCGAGCCGGACAACCACGCCATCGACGCGGAGCTGGCCGAGGCGCTCTTCGAGCTGGGTCGCCACGCCGAGGTGGTCGGTCTGTGCCGGACAGTGCTCGAGTCCGAGCCCGATGCGCCCCGCGTAAGGCGGCTGATGGCCCTTGCCCTCCACGAGAAGGGCGACCATGCCGAGGCCCTGCCACTCGTCCAGGAGGAGATCGCCGATCACCCCGACGACGCGCTGCTGCACGTCACGCTGGGCGATGTGCTGGGCGCGCTGAAGCGCGATGACGAGGCGATCGAGGTCTATCGCCAGGCCCTGGAGCTCGACCCCGCGGCCTGGGGCTCCCACCACGGCTGGGGCATGTGCCTCGCCCGCCAGGAGAATTTCGCGGCCGCCATCGATCACTATCGAGCCGCGCTCACCATCGACGAGAACCTGCCCGAGGTCTGGCTGGCCTGGGGCGAGCTGAACATCACGCTGCACCGCTGGCACGAGGCCCGCGAGAAGCTGCTGCGGGCCGTCCAGCTCGACGAGCAGTACGCCGAGGCGTGGGAGGGGCTCTCCTATGTCTGCGACCACATCGGCGACCCCGAGGAGGCCCTGGCCACCCTGAGGCGCGCCGTCTTCTGGAACAGCGAGCAGGAGGAGCTGCTCGACCACCTGGCGAAGACCTATCATTCCCACCTGGACATCGCCCGATCGTGGGAGATCACGCTGACGGGACAGTACCTCTTCCCCGACGCTGTCCCCCCCGAGCGCTCCGAGAGCCACCGCTTCCGCCGCACCTACCAGGTCTGGGCGCCCGACGAGCAATCCGCGCTGGCGTTCATCGAGGAGATCGAGGGCTCGATGTGGCCCTTCCGGTGCGCTGTGGAGGAGATTCTCCCCGGACCCCTCGCCCGCGACTGCCACGGCGGCGTGGTCTACATCAGCGAGCGCCTGTATGAGTCCGCCCTGCCGGGCCGTTGACCGCCGCTGCCTGCATTTTCCTCTGATCAGATCTCGCGCTTCGCGCTGACCCGGCTCAGGTCACACCGATGTTCACATCCCGAAACCGCGCCGGGGCGCAGCCGTGCCCGGTCGTCATGACCTGCCCGGGCTGACCCTTGCCGCAGTTGAGAACGCCCCACATCTGCCACTCGTCGGGTCCGGCGATGCGGTCGCACGAGCCCCAGAACTCGGGTGTGCGTCCCTGGTAGGTGCAGCTGCGGAGCATCCGCCCGCGTCGGCCGTCTTTCACCTCCCAGCCGATCTCTGTGCCGAACTGGAAGTTGAGTCGCAGGTGGTCGATCGACCACGAGCGGTTGGTCTCCATCAGCACGCCGTCGCGCGTGTCGGCGATGATCTCGTCGAGCGAGGAGTCGCCCGGCTGCAGCGAGACGTTGACCATCCGCACGATCGGCACGCGGTTCCAGCCGCTCGCGCGCATGCAGCCGTGGCTGTGGGGCAGCCCGAGCGCGGCGGCGGTCTCGCGGCTGTCAAGGTATCCGACGAACACACCGTCGCGGACGATGTCCCACGTCTGCGCGGGGACACCCTCGTCGTCGAAACCGAACGTCGCCACCGAGCCAGGCGTCACCGCGTCGGCGGCGAGGTTCACAATCGGCGAGCCGTAGCGGAGCGAGCCCCGCATGTCGGGTGTGAGGAACGAATACCCCGCGAAGTTGAGCTCATGGCCGAGCGCGCGGTCGAGCTCCACGGGATGGCCGCACGACTCGTGGATCTGGAGCGCGAGCTGATCGCCCCCGATGATGAGATCGCGCCTGCCCGGCGGGCAGACGGGGGCGGAGAGAAGCTCGAGTGCCTCCCCGGCGACGCACGGCGCCTCGGCGATCGGGTCGAGTTCACGGATCGCCTCATATCCCCGGCCCGCGGCCAGACCCTCCAGCCCCACGGGCCAGGTGCGCTGCTGCATCTCGCCGCCCTCGGTCGCCCGCGCCTGCATCAGGAACGAGACCCGCGTCAGCGTCTGCTCGATCTCCGATCCCTCGGTCGAGGCGAACACCTTCTCCTCGCGCGCGCACAGATGCTCCGCCCGCGCGACGGTGATGCGCGGATCGATCCGCAGCGCCTCCGAGCAGCGGACGAGGAGATCGATCTTCTCCGATGTCGGGACGGTGAAGGGGTCCTCGGTGACGGGGGTCTGCCACCTCGCGCGTGACGGCTCCTGCTCCGCCAGTCGCACCGACCGCCTCGCCACGGAGGCGGAGGCCTTCGCCAGGGCCAGCGCCTGGCCCACGCAGCGGTCGATCCCCTCGCGCGAGAGATCGTTGGTCGCCGCGAAACCCCAGCCGCGGCCTCTCAGGACGCGGACGCCGATGCCGAGGCTCTCGGACTCCTCGAACTCCGCGAGGTCGCCGTTCTTCGCCTCCAGATGCTGTGTCCGCTGCAGAACCACGCGGGCGTCGGCGTACTTGACGCGAGCGGACCGTGCGGTCTCGAG
>JAFGKF010000142.1 GCA_016928695.1 Candidatus Sumerlaeota bacterium
AGATCGCTGAGAGCGCTGAGAGACTCGGATCTCTCTGCTCTGTCTCAGCGCACTCCACGCTCTCTGCGCGAAATCTCTTCCCCACCTGCCGGCCTTTCCCCCGAGAAATAGTTCACTCTGGGGGTGGGATTGCCATTGATCCTCCGGCAGGTGTTGATCTGGCCCACGTGCGTGAGGGCGTCGGCGAGGGGGCCGCTGATGACGTTCCAGGTCGGATACTCGCCCTGGGGACGCACGATGCGAAAGGCCTCGAGATCCTCGGTGCTCATCCCCGCGAGGCGATCGCGGAGAGCCTGTAGCCGCGTGAGAGTCATGGAGCGGAGTGCCTCGAAATCCTGAGGGGGCTCCTGCCCGGCCGCTCCCCCGAGCGCGCCATCGATCCACTGCATCATGCTCAGGATGTGGGAGACGATCTGGCGGATGGTCATCGCCTCGGGCGTCGGTGCGAAGTCGTGGTCCTCGGGGCGCAGCCCCTCGAGCGCCCAGTGGAGTCGGAAGCCGATTCCGTCGACGAGCCGGGCGAGCGCCGTGCCCGGGGTCAGCGCATCTGGGGGATCGGGGAGAATCGAGAAATCCGTTGCCATGCAGAGGATCTCAATTTGGCAGTCGCCGACCCACCCAGGCATCGTGGGGGGCCTCGGGGGGGCTGGGCAGAGCGCGCAGGCCAGCGACGTTGGCCATGTTGATCAGCGTCACTCCCCCTGCCGGCAGATGGGCGAAGATGCTCGGGAAGAAGAGGATGCGGGTGACGTTGTGGAGTCGGTAGCTCAGCGCCGAGACCTCACCGCGCGCCTCCAGATGGAGACTCTGGCCGTTGATGAACTGCAGCTCACCAAAGCCGACAAACGTCTCGTCGGGGTTGAGGGCCGTGCTGCCGCGGACCCCACGCTCGATGTGGGTCAGGAATTTCTCCTCGGTGATGACATGGAAGCTCTCGAAACCCGCGGGCATCGTCCAGAGTTTGGGGACCTCGTCGGTGATCAGGTCGAGCCTCAGCACTTGGTCCGAACGGAAGTGGTTGATGCTGTGCTCGTTCCAGACGGTGATCTGGGGCGTCTGAAAGATCTTCTCCGGTGGCACGTGGGCCAGGATCTGCTGCGCGATCTCGGAGTCGCTCTGGGCGAATCGGTGAATCGCGCCGCTGACGAGGTGGAAGCGGAACTCGAACTCGGATGCCATGGCAACGCCTCCCGCAGGGGATGTCCGATCAGAGCAATCCCCGGCGGGGCGGGCAATGGGAAACCGTGAGAGGAGGAGATCAGCGAGGAGACTGCTGTCTGGGGCGGAGCGTCATGATCGTGGGTGTCGTCACATGGCGCCTGATGGCGCGGATGACGTCCTCCGCGGCGACGGCGTCGATCAGAGCGGGCCACTGCGCATCGAAGGTGTGCCCGAGCCCGGTGAGCTGCCCCCATCCGAGATACCACGCCTGGGCACTGTTGGTCTGGTGAGCGCTCAGGTGAGCCCCGCGGAGATAGGTCTTGGCGCGGGTGAGCTCCTCCTCGCCGACCGGCTCGCGGCCGAGCGTCTGCACCGCCTGAACGATCGAGCGTGTGGCGTGTGCGGTCTGCTCGGGATCTGTGCCGATGTGGGCGACGAGGCAGCTCGTCGACCGGCGAAGGGCGAAGGAGCAGCCGACGCTGTAGGCGAGCCCCTGCCTGTCGCGCAGGTCCTGAAAGAGTCGCGAGCTCATCCCCGCGCCGAGCACGGCGGAGGCGACACGCAGCGCGGCCGCATCATCCATCTTCTCGATCGATGGTGCGGGCCAGCCGACGATGCTGATCGACTGCTCGACGTCGCGGACGATCGATGTGCGGCGGGGGCGATAGGTCGTCAGAGTGCGAAGGCGGTCCCCGCCCGAGGCGGTCTCCGACTCGGGGGCGGCGCGCTTGCCGAAGTGGCGGTTGAGGAGTTTGACGAGCCCCCTCGGCTCGAAATTCCCCACGGCGACGAGCAGCGTGTTGGCGGGGATGAACTGGCGGCGGTGCCACTGGCGGCACAGCCCGGTGTTCAGGCGGGGGACGCTCTCCGCCGTCCCCTCCACCGGTCGGCCATAGGGGTGGCTGCCGTAGAGCGCCCGGCGGAAGTGCCTCTGCGTCAGGCTGAAGGGATCGTCGTCGCGCAGCCGGATCTCCGCGAGGATCTGTTCGCGCTCCTTGGCGATCTCCTCGGGCTGGAAGGCGGGCTCCCACATCACCTCGGCCATGAGTGCGATGGCCCTCTCCATCTCGTCGCGGGTCACCTGGAGCTCGACGAGGGCGAGGTCCTGCGACATCGACGAGCTCAGCGAGGCGCCGAGCGACTCGAGCGCGAGGGCGAGCTCCGCATTGCTGCGCTTGACGGTGCCGCGGCGCAGCGACCGCTGCACGAGAGTGGCGAGGCCGGGGTGCTTGTCCGGCTCGTCGAAGACCGTGATGTCGAGGAGGGCGAGAATCGCCACGATCTCGTTGTGCGCCTGCGGGCGCATCAGGCAGCGGATGCCGTTGGTCAGACGCACCGCCTCGACGGGGAGCGAGAGGATGTCCTGCATCTCGGTCACTGGGGCACCCCCCCATTCCAGGGGCAGGCATGCTCTGCCGGCCAGACGGCCGTTGTGACCGCATCCGCGGGGCTCAGCCACTGGGCGGCGGCCTTGGCGACGGCGGGCGCCGTGATCTTGCCGATCTGCTCCGCATACCTGTCGTCGAACGTCGGATCGCCCGTCAGCGTGTGATGGTAGCCGACGGAGGACGTGTGGCCCGAGGTCGTCTCTCGCCCGAAGGTGTGATGGCTGCAGAGCAGGCGCCGCGCGCGGGCCGCCTCAGGGGCTGTCGGGCGCTCGGAGCCGAGGGCGCAGACCTCGCGGATGATCGCCTCGCGGGCGGCCTCGGCCCTCTCGGTCTCGCAGGTCGCCAGCACGGTGAACATGCCGCCGCGCCTGTGCGCGGGATAGCTGCAGTGGATGGTCGTGACGAGCCGCTCCTCCTCGTGGAGTCTCTGATAGAGGCGTGAGGCGCGGCCCACGCCGAGCACGTACTGCCCGACGTCGAGCGCGAGCATCGCCCTCAGATCGGCGGCCTCGGGCGCCGGCCAGGACACCGCGAGGTAGACCTCGCTCACCTCCCTCATCACCACGCGCATCCCGCCGGGGCTCCAGACGGGCGCCTCCATGTGGGAATCTCCCTCTCCACCGCTCTCCCGCCAGGTGAAGAGCTCACCGATCTCACCGAGAATTCCATTGTCCCCGACCGGTCCGGCGAGGATCAGCGCCATGGTCTCGGGGCGATAGCGTCCGCGGTGATACGCGGCGATCTGATCCCGCGTGATCGACTCGATCGTCTCCCTCGACCCGATCACGGGCCAGCGGTAGGAGCCCCCCGCATGGGCGGTCTCGTAGAGTCTCATGTGGAGCAGATGGGCCGGATTGTCCTCGGCGCGCCGCCACTCCTCCACGATCACCTGGCGCTCGCGCTCGACCTGCTCGGGGTCGATCACCGACCGCAGCACGGCGTCGCTGAGCGCATCGAGCGCCAGCGAGCGGTGCTCGGAGGGAAGCGTGAGGTAGTAGTGGGTGAAGTCCTTCGAGGTCCCGGCGTTCCAGTGTCCGCCGACGCCCTCGACGATGCGATCGAGCTCGCCGGGGCCCCGGTGCTCGGTGCCCTTGAACATCATGTGCTCGAGGAAGTGGGAGATCCCCGCCTGATCCGGGGACTCGTCGGCGGAGCCGGTCGCCACCCAGACATCGGCGGTGACCACCGGCCAGCCCGGTCTGTCGATGCGCAGCACCGTCAAACCGCTGCTCAGGCGATCACATTGAACCTGTCGCTCAGACACGTCCCCAGACCATCCCCCGTGTTGGACTTCTCTCACTCCCGCTCAGCCGGGCACGCACGCCACAGTGAAACCTCTGACGAAAAGCCTCTCGTGAGGCAAGCCCGAATGCGCGTCAGGCCTCGGGGGTCGCCGCCGAGGCGCTCACCTCAGGCAAGATGCTCTCCTCAGGTATGACCTCGGACATGGGCTCCGGCACCGGCTCGGGTGAGACGGCCGTCTCGGTCTCCATCTCGGGCTCGGCCACGATCTCGGGCGAGACGGGCATCTCGATCTCGAGCACGGGCTCCATCTCCATCTCGGGCGAGACGGGCATCTCGATCTCCGGCTCCATCGCTGTGGCCTCGGGGCTGGCCATGTCCTCGCCGGTGATGTCGATGTCGAGGATGTTGTCCTCGGGTGTCGGTGCGGTGGCCTCGAGGGGAGCCTCCTCATCGGTGCCGCCGTAGTCCGGCTCGGTGGGTGCGCCGCACATCGAGGAGACGATGGAGAGCAGCAGGCACATGCTGAAGAACACGATCGAGAGGATCTTGGTGTAGCGGGCCAGATCCTTCTGGGCCTCCGGGGTGCCCATCCCATCGGCGGCGGAGACGCCGCCGATCAGGCCGGCCAGTCCCTCACCCTTTCCCTTCTGCATGAGAATGAAGAAGATGAGGATGGCGCAGATGATGAAAAAGACCACAAACAGGGCCAGCAGAGGCAAAAACCCGATGGTCTGAAGAGTCAACAGCGTGCTCATGGTGCCTTCGATGTGTTCTCCGTCATTTCATCCGTTTCGCCACGAGTCCCCCGACGACCGCCGTGATGAGGACCACGAGCAGGACCAGTGCCAGTGTCGGAACCGATGTGATATCAGTGGTCTCTGGCATCAGCGAGGTCTCCGACCTGCCGTCGGGCGCCCATCGGGGGGTGCGAAAAGGCTGAGGGTTGTCTCAGCTCGATCTGCCGAAGTCAACTCTGAAACACCGGTCAACCTCAGCGATCGGTCAGCGCCGCCACGCCGGGCAGCTCCTTGCCCTCGAGGAACTCCAGGCTGGCTCCTCCGCCGGTGGAGACGTGGGTGACCTCGTCTGTCAGACCGAACTTCTTGATGGCCGCCGCGGAGTCTCCGCCGCCGATGACGCTGATCGCATGGGACTCGGCGATGAAGCGTCCGACCTGCTCCGTGCCCTCGGCGAACCGCTCCATCTCGAAGACGCCCAACGGGCCGTTCCAGACGACGGTTCCGGCGGCCATGACGATGTCCTCGATGATGGAGATCGTCTCCGGCCCGATGTCGAGACCCTCCCATTTCTCGGGGATGGCATTCGAGGGGACGGTTTTGACGTTCGCCTCCTCGCTGAAGGCGTCGGCGACCACGGTGTCGACGGGGAGCACGAGCTTGTCGCCCGCTTTCTCCATGACACGCCTGGCCTCGTCGATGAAGTCCTCCTCGACCAGGGACTTTCCGATCTCCCAGCCCTTGGCCCGGTAGAAGGTGTAGGCCATGCCGCCACCGATGATGAGCCTGTCGACCTTCGCGAGAAGCGCCTCGAGGACACCCATCTTGGTCGAGACCTTCGCCCCACCGATGATGGCGACGAAGGGGCGCTTCGGGTCGTCCAGCGCCTCGCCGAGGAACTTCAGCTCCTTCTCCATCAGAAAGCCCGCGACGGCGGGCTGGAGGATGCGCGCCACAAGGGTCGTCGAGGCGTGCGCACGGTGCGCGGTGCCGAAGGCATCGTTGACGTAGACATCGCCGAGCGCGGCGAGTCGCTGGGCGAGCTCCTCGCTCCCCTTCTCCTCGCCGATGTCGAAGCGGATGTTCTCGAGCAGCATGGCGTCGCCCTCGGCCAGGGCCTTCGACGCCGCGGTGGCCGCGTCCCATCCGTCGGCGAAGGGATCGACGATCTTCACCTCCTTGGCCAGCAGCTCGCTGAGCCTCTTGGCCACGGGGGTCAGGCGCATCTCGTCTTTCACCTGGCCCTTGGGCCGCCCCAGGTGGCTGACCAGGATCAGCCGTCCACCGCCACCGAGGACGTGTTGGATCGTCGGCAGCGCGGCGGTGATGCGGCTGTCGTCGGTGATCTCGAGCGTCTCCTTGTCGAGCGGCACATTGAAGTCGACCCGCATCAGCACGCGCTTCCCCCGCACATCGATGTCTTGGACGGTCATCTTGGCCATGATTCGGTCTTCCTCTCTCGGGCGAAATCGCCGCTGTGTCTGGCATGGGAGGAGCGCTGAATCAAGCCTGAACTTGGGCGATGTGGAACAGTGCAGGTAGATTGTGACCCACCCCTGCGCCTCCTGCGCTGCATGGGATACCGGGGGCTGGGGGTACTGCGC
>JAFGKF010000143.1 GCA_016928695.1 Candidatus Sumerlaeota bacterium
AAGATTGACACGGACCGATGAAGTGAATGACATGGGACGACCGTGAACCGCTCGAATCGCCAGCCATGGACACCGGGAATCGTCGCGCTGCTCTGCGTGACGCTCATGGGCGTTTCCCTGCCCATGGCATCGGTGTGCCTTTGCGCCGACTGCCAAGAAAGCAATGATTGCTCAGTCGAGCGGACGGTGGCCGCTGTGCCGCACTGTGAGATGGAGCAGGTCACAGCCACCTGTTGCGGGACCTCTCAGGAGAGTCTTCCAGCCGAGAATCCCGCCCGGGATCCATCTCACAGGTGTCAGTGTCACATCTCCAATGATCTTCCGACGACCCCCGATGCTGTCCCGCCCGCTGTGGACTCCGTTTCTCCCAGCAGTCAGCATCTGATTCTGCTCATCACTCAGGCTCCCCTCGGCAGTGAACCCTTTGCATGGGATCTCGGAGTGGGGGAGCGTGCCCCGCCGTGGGTGCTGTCCCTCGAACCCGAGGGCGGCTCTCTCAGCATCCAGCTCTGCGTCTCGCGAACCTGATTCGCGCACATTCCACCCTGTGATCTCCACCCCACGCGCTGGGGTGAACTGCGTGTGCCCATGCGTGGCACAGAGGAGTGTGCAATGTGATTCGGATCATCCAGAGGTGCAGATGTCAGCCTGCCCTGGGCCTTGGGCTCGGAGCGGTCGTCATCACTCTGTCCGGCTGCCTCCCCATGCGCGCGCCAGAGGCGGGTGATCGACCGCTGGGGCGCGAGGCGCTGTCTGTGGCAACGGCCCCGGAGCCGCTGCCGGGTATCTCGGGTTCCACGGGGGGCCTCGATGCGATTGTCAGTGAGGCGATCGAGCGCAGTCCCGCTCTCTGGGCCTCATGGGCTGATTTCGAGGCGGCGCTCCAGCGCATCCCCCAGGTGACATCTCTCTCCGATCCCCAGGTGATGGCCACGATTCCCATCGAGGAGGTCCAGACACGCACGGGCCCGCAGGAGTTCATCCTCGGCATTCAGCAGCGCTTTCCGTGGTTCGGTGTGCTTGACCTGCGCGGGCAGGTGGCCTGGGAGATGGCCCAGGAGAGACTTCAGAGGTATCTCACGGATCTCCTCGACACGGTGCGGAGAGTCCAGGGTCTCTGGTGGGAGATCGCCTATCAGCAGTCAGCGCGTCAGATCGCCACCGAGGAGATCGATCTGCTCGAGGGCTTCGCGGACGTTGCGGCTTCCCGGTACTCCACTGGGATCGGATCACAGCAGGCTGTGCTCAGGGCCGAGCTGGAGATCTCCCGGGCTGAGGAGCAGCTGATCACGATCGAGGAGCGCATCTCGTCATTGACCTCAGATCTCAACTCGATCAGGGACAGTCATCCTCTGGCCCCTGTGGAGATCCCTCCCCTGTCAGCAGCCGATGTCCCCACCATCGAGCTCGATCTCACTGCTCTCATCGCCAGCGCTGAGGCGCTGCGACCGGAGATCGCCGAGCTCCGCCACCGTCTGAGTCGACATGAGCGAGAGCGCCAGCTGGCGCGTTCGCAGTATTTCCCCAACTTCACGCTGGGGGCGAACTGGATCGCGGTCGGTGGCCGCCCGGACAATCCAGCGATGAGCCCCCCCGACGAGGGACAGGATGCGTACAGTGTCGTGGTGGGTGCCAGCATCCCTCTCTGGTGGCGGGCCTACCGCGCCGCGGTGGAGGAGGCTGAGCGCAACATCGCGGCAACGGAGGAGCGTCTGCGAGACACCGAGAACCGCATCTCGAACGACATCTTCTCCGCGCACTTCGCCATGACCGAGGCCTCCGACCTGATGGATCTCTATGCCTCGACGCTGATTCCCCTCGCCGAGCAGACACTCGAGGCCTCCGAGGCGGGGTTCGCCACGGGCCAGCTGACTTTTCTCGATCTCGTCGATGCCGAGCGGATGTTTCTCAGGCTGCGGCTCGCCCACGAGCAGGCGCGGCGCGACTATCTGCTCGCCCTTGCGGATGTCGAGCGCGCTGTCGGAGCCGCGCTGATCCCACACTCTCATTCAACCGCGGGCGCTTCCCAGGAGGTGACCCAGCCATGACCGCCCGTGCCTCAGATCGCTTCTCAGTGCTTTTCCTCACCCTGATCCTCGGCGTGGCGCTCGGGATTGCAGGTCTGCTTGGGTTGCAATGGTGGCGCATGCCCACTGACCCCGAGTCGGTGACCACCACCGCCCCCTCCGCCGCAGAGGATGACATTCTCTATTGGACGTGCGGCATGCACCCCTCGGTGCGGAGCGATGAGCCCGGCAAGTGTCCGATCTGCTTCATGGACTTGGTTCCGATCCGAGCCTCGGATCAGGGCGGAGGCGACGGCGAGGACATCCTGGCGCGCCTTCAGGTCAGTGAGCAGGGCCGCGCGCTGGCCATGATCGAGACGGTGCCGGTGACCCATCGCCGACTGGAGCATGAGATCAACGCCACGGGTCGCCTGACGCTCGACGAGCGGCGTGTGACCCACGTGCACTCGCGCATCGGCGGTTGGATCGGAGAGGTCTTCGTCGAATTCACGGGATTGGAGATCGCCGCAGGCGATCCCCTGGTCTCCCTTTACAGCGAGGAGCTCGTCACCGCCCAGGAGGAGTATCTGCTGGTCCTTCGCGGTGTTCAGCGCCTCGCGCCCGGCGCATCGGAGCGGCTGCGTGAGAGCAGCGAGGCCCTGCTCGGGGCCGCTCGCCTGCGTCTCCAGCGATGGGAGATCACACAGGAGCAGATCGACGAGCTCGCGCGCACGGGTCAGCCGAGCGAGCACCTGACGATCTTCTATGATCCCGACCCCGCATCGCCCCCGCGGGGTGTGGTCATCGAGCGCCTGGCGGTCGAGGGGCACCGGGTCAATCGGGGCGATCGCCTGTTCACCGTGGCCGATCTCTCCACGCTCTGGATGCAGGCCAGCGTCTACGAGTACGAGATGGCCTGGGTCCAGGAGGGGCAGCGCGTCGAGATCACCACACGCGCGTTTCCCGGCCGCGTTTTCGAGGGGGAGATCGCCTTCATCGATCCGACACTCGATCCCCAGACGCGCTCCGTCCAGGTGCGCGTCGACGTCCACAATCCCGATGGCGACCTGCGACCTGAGATGTGGGTCGATGCGCGCATCCGCATCCCCCTCGATCGCTCCAACGAGGTCCTCGCTCGCCTGCGTGAGAGCGCTCAGCGGCAGTGGGCAGAGCGGTGGGAGCGCAGCGAGCCCCTCGAGGTCTCAGCCACTCAGCCCACCTCGCAGCCTGAGGATCACACCGCCCATGTGCCCGATGCCGCCTATCTCTGCCCCATGCTCTGCGAGGGCGGTGAGGCGGACGAGCCCGGTCAGCACTGCCCTGTCTGCGGTATGGTCCTGATGCCGCGTGACGAGGTCATCGCGATGCACCCCGAGATGTTCCCCACGTCTCAACCCACATCTCAGCCCATGGCTCAGCCCGCACCGGAGGGAACGGTCTTGGCCATCCCCGATGTCTCAGTTCTCCGCACGGGTCAGCGCGAGGTGGTCTATGTCGAGGAGGAGCCCGGCGTCTATGTGGGGCGCGAGGTGATCACCGGCCCCACGGGTGTGGTGATGATCGACGGCCAGCGCGAGCTCTACGTCCCCGTGCTCGCGGGATTGGAGCCGGGGATGCGCGTGGTGACTCGGGGGAATTTCCTCCTCGACTCCCAGACAACGCTCACAGGTGGGGCGGCGGCCGCCTACGGCAGCGCGCTCGACACCGGCGAGAGGACATCGACGCTCGCCGGTCATCAGCACTGAGGAGATGCCGTCATGATCAACCGCATCATCCACTGGTGTCTCCACAACCAGCTCCTCGTTCTCCTGGGCGCGGGGGTCGCTGTCTTCTTCGGCTGGCGTGCCATGCTCGCCCTGCCGATCGACGCGATGCCCGACTACGGCGATCTGCAGGTGATCGTCTACGTCGACTGGCCGGGTCGCTCGCCCCAGGACGTCGAGGATCAGGTCATCTACCCTTTGACGACCACCCTGATGGGAATCCCCCGGGTCAAGGTCGTGCGCTCCTCCTCCAACTTCGGCTTCGGATTGGTCAACATCATCTTCCGGGATGGGACCGACTACCACTGGGCGCGCACGCGTGTGCTCGAGCGGCTGAGCCTGGCTCAGGGGCAGATGCCCGAGGGCGTCGTGCCCGTGCTCGGCCCCGACGCCACCGCCCTGGGCCAGGTCTTCTGGTACACGGTCGAGAACGGCTGGTTCTGCGAGGCGCACCCACGGGGGATCTGGCAGAGCGTCCCCGCGGAGGAGCAGGAGGTCGCGTATTTCGCCGATCGCCATGAGGCCCCTGAGGGCACCGTGCTCGAGCGTGCGCATTTCGACGAGGGCGGCACCTGTCCGATCGATGGGTTTCCACTTCAGCGCTCAGCCCTCGACCTCGGTCAGCTCCGCTCGCTCCAGGACTGGTACATCAGGTACCAGCTCAACGGTGTCCAGGGTGTCAGTGAGGTCGCCACGGTTGGGGGATACGTCCAGCAGTATCAGATCGAGGTCGACCCCGATGCACTCGTTGCCCACGGGATCTCGATCAACCATGTGAAGATGGCGGTGCGCGACTCGAACATCGATGTCGGCGCCCAGGTCGTCGAGGAGGGGCAGGTCGAGTATGTGATTCGCGGCCTGGGTTTCATCGAATCGCTCGACGACATCCGCAGCATCGTGGTCAAGACCAACCCCGACGGCACACCGGTGCGCGTGGGTGACATCGCCCAGGTGACGCGTGGCCCCGACTTCCGCCGCGGCGTGCTCGACAACGCGGGCGTCCCCGCCACGGGCGGTGTGGTTCTCATGCGTCACGGCGAGAATCCCCTCGCCGTCATCGAGCGCGTCGAGGCGAAGATCAGCGAGCTCGAGGCCGGGCTTCCCCCGGGGGTGCGCATCTCCCCCTTCTATGATCGCACTCAGATCGTCGAGCGGGCCCAGTCGACGCTGAGGGAGGCGCTGATCATCGAGCTCGTCGTCACGCTGGCCGTCGTGCTGCTCTTCCTCGGTGACCTGCGCTCGGCGATCATCATCTGCTCGGTGCTGCCCATCGGGATGCTGATCGGCTTCCTCCTCATGCAGGCGATGGGGATGCCGGCGAACATCATGAGCCTCGGTGGCATCGCCATCGCAATCGGCGTCATGGTCGACGCGGGCATTGTGGTCTCCGAGAACATGTATCGCCATCTCTCCGAGAGAAAACAGGAGTACAGGGGCGACCGAGTTGCCCGTCTCCGTGTGGCCTTCGAGGGGGCGAGGCAGGTGGGGCCACCCATCTTTTTCGCCCTCCTGATCATCATCGTCGCCTTTGTCCCCGTCTTCGCACTCACCGGGCA
Source organism: Candidatus Sumerlaeota bacterium (assembly GCA_016928695.1). Classification (GTDB taxonomy): domain Bacteria; phylum Sumerlaeota; class Sumerlaeia; order JABWBI01; family JABWBI01; genus JAFGKF01. Next base: position 5,326 of record JAFGKF010000143.1, read on the forward strand.
GGCGGGGCGCCTCTTCCGCCCCCTCGCCTTCACCAAGACCTTCGTCATGACGGGCGCGGCGCTGCTGGCCATCACGCTGCTGCCCGTGCTCGCCTCCCTTCTTCTCCGGGGATGGCTCCCGCACCCCGAGCGCAATCCGCTGACCTGGGTTCAGAGCAAGATCCTCCTGGGTCTCTATCGCCCTGTCATTCGCCTCTCGATCACCCTGGGACCCATCGTGATCCCGCTCATCGTGCTCGGTCTCATCGCCGTGGCGGTGATGATCTTCCCGCTCATCCCCAGCGAGTTCATGCCACCGCTCAACGAGGGCGACCTGCTCTTTATGCCGGTCCTCCTGCCTGGGGCCTCGCTCTCCGAGGCGGCGGAGATCTTGGGCATGCAGGATCGACTCATCTCGACCATCCCCGAGGTGGCCAGTGTCGTGGGCAAGGCGGGGCGGGCCGAGACGGCGACCGACCCCGCGCCCATCGTGATGTTCGAGACGATCATCCAGCTCCATCCGCCCGCGACCTGGCGACCGGGGATCACACGTCAGGACATCATCGACGAGATCGTGGGGATGACCCAGATGCCGGGCCTCAGTCCCATCATGACGCAGCCGATCCAGAACCGCATCGACATGCTGGCGACGGGCATCCAGACGCCCGTCGGCATCAAGGTCTTCGGCGACGACATCCACGAGATCGAGAGGATCGCCATTGAGATAGAGGAGCTCGTGCGCACGATCCCAGGGGCCGTGGGCCCCTATGCTGAGCGTGTGGGGAGCCGACCCTATCTGGAGATCGACATCGACCGCACAGCGATCGCTCGACACGGCCTGACAATCAGTGATGTGCAGTCGGTCATCATGTCGGCTCTGGGTGGGCTGAACGTCACCTGGACGGTCGAGGGCCGCGAGCGTTACCCCGTCCGCGTCCGCTACCCCCGCGAGCTGCGTGACAACATCGATGCGATCCGGCGCATCCTGGTGCCGACACCGGCGGGAGCCCAGGTCCCGCTCGAGCAGCTGGCGCGCATCGAGCGCACGCTCGGCCCCACCATGGTGGCCAGTGAGAACACGCGGACCTACGCCCGTGTCTTCGTCTCGGTCGACACGGACCGGGTCGGAGTCGTCGACTTCGTCGATAGTCTCCAACGGGCGCTCGATGAGCGGATCCGCCCCGATCTCCCCCCGGGATATCACTTCTCCATCAGCGGACAGTGGGAGGCCGAGCTCGAGTCACGCGCGCGCCTCGGCGTCGTGCTGCCCATCTGCCTCGTGGTGATATTCCTCCTGCTCTATCTCAAATTCGGATCACTTGTCGATGCCCTGCTGCTGTTCACGGCGCTGCCCTTCGCCCTGACCGGGGGGCTGGTTCTCCAGTGGTGGCTGGGATTCAAGTTCTCGACGGCTGTCTGGGTCGGATACATCGCCCTCTTCGGTGTCGCCGTGGAGGACGGCATCGTGATGCTGGAGTGCCTCCGCGAAAAGGCGGCCGATGCGAAGGAGAATCTCCGCCAGGCCGTGATCGAGGGGGCGCTTCTGCGTGTTCGGCCCATCATGATGACCACGATGACGACCATCCTCGCGCTGCTGCCGATCTTTCTTCACTTTGAATTCGCGGACGGCTGGCTCCCGATCATCACACCCAATCACAGCCCGGGGACTGAGATCATGCAGCCCATCGCCACCCCCACGATCGGTGGGATGATCACGGCCACGATGACCAACCTGATCTTGGTGCCCGTGGTGTTCCTCTGGATCGAAACCCTGCGCCGCGCGCTGCGGGGGGGGAGGGGAGCCAATGGCGCGGTGAGTGGGGGCGAGGGAAAAAGTCAGACGGATTGAAACTGACTTGCAAAGTGTGTCTGTCGGGGTGAGATATCGCCCGCTCGACCCCTCCTCGGGTTGAGATCCACAGAGCGGGAGACAGACGGCGCCAATGAAGAGGTTTCGCGAGCATGGATTTCAGCCTGGCCTGCTGCCGACAGGTGAGCTCAACCGGATCTCCGATGTCCCGGGCGTCCTGGTGGGGCATCGGACACGGGTCGAGGGCGATGACATCCGCACTGGGCTGACGGTGATCGACCCAGGGCCGAGAAACCTGCTTCACAGCCCACTGCCCGCCGCCGTCTCCGTCGGCAATGGATTCGGCAAGATGGTCGGCGCGACGCAGATCGATGAGCTGGGGACCCTGGAGACCCCGATCGCCCTGACCAACACCCTGGCTGTGGGGGCCGTGATGCACGGCCTGGTGGAGCTGGTCCTGAGGATCACCGAAGACCTGGGGCCAACCGCGACACTCAACGCGGTCGTCGGCGAGACAAGCGACGGCATCGTCAACGACATGCACCAGATCGTCGTCGGCGCCGATGATGTCAACGCCGCCTGGGAGAGGCGCACGCGGGAGTTCGACCTCGGATCGGTGGGCGCCGGAACCGGCACATGTGCCTTCGCATGGAAGGGGGGCATCGGCTCCGCCTCGCGAAAAGTGCAGATCGGAGAGGGGGAGTGGACGGTGGGCGCTCTGCTGCAGACGAACTTCGGCGGCGCACTGACGATCATGGGCGTGCCGATCGGCACCATGCTCGGCAAGACGAGCTTCGACCGCTTTCTGCCGGTCCAGGGGGATGGCTCCTGCATGATGATCCTGGCGACCGACGCGCCGCTCTCATCCCGCCAGCTCGGCCGCCTGGCGCGGCGAGCCGTGCTGGGGCTTGCCCGCACCGGTTCCATCCTCGCCCATGGCAGCGGAGACTACGCCATCGCCTTCAGCACCGACCGCGCGGGTGTCGAGGGAGCGGGGGCTGGGGATTGCCTGCCGGACAGCGAGATGAATCCTCTGTTCCTGGCGGTGGTGGAGGCCGTGGAGGAGAGTGTCTACGATTCACTGTTCGCCAGCGAGACCGTGGTGGGGCGAGACGGCAACCGGCTGGAGCAGATCCCTGTGGAGAGAGTCGTGAAGATCCTGAGAGAGCATCTCCCGGAGCGTGGCCATGCGTGAGCACTTCCGCATCGGCGTCCTCGGCGGAATGGGGCCCGAGGCCGGCGTGCTGCTGCAGAGCCTGATCATCCGGGCGACATCCGCCGAGAGAGACCAGGATCACCTGGAGGTCATCGCTTACACGAATCCCCACGTGCCGGATCGGACCGAGTCGCTGGCGAGGGACGGCGGCGACTCCTATCTGAGAGCGGTCATCGAGTCGCTCAGGCTGCTGGACAGGGCGGGTGTCGACATTCTGGTGATGGCCTGCAACACGGCCCACGCGCGACTGCCCGAGATCCGGGCGAGCGTGGGGACGCCGCTGCTCGACATTGTCGATCTGGCCAAGCGTGAGATCGCCGCGACCGACGGGAACGTCGGGATTCTCGCCACCCATGGAACGGTGAGGAGTGGACTGTTTGCCCTCCCCGATCAGCCCGACAAGACCCAGGTTCCCAGCGAGGCTCTCCAAGCCGAGGTGATGGCCGTGATCCACGACATCAAGGGGGGGGTGAAGGGCGAAGCGCTCATCACACGGCTCGTGAGAGTGATCTCACACATGCGAGAGACCGGATGCGAGCGATTCGTCCTCGGCTGCACCGAGCTGTCAATCCTGCACGACGATCTCACCGAGTGCGAGGGGGAGATCTTCATCGATCCCCTCAGGCTGGCGGCGAGGGAGCTGGTGAGGATGGCGAGGAGTCCAAAATCGTGAATGGAGCACCGGCCAAAGCGCCGGTGCTCCACCAATTCGTGATACCCCCGACGGGCATCGGCTCAGGGGGCGTTGACCTCCGTCACGAGATCGGCGGCGTCGAAGGTCGAGTCGGCGTTGATGTTGAACTCGGGCGACGGCGTCGCCGGGATCAGGCCCAGGAGTGCAGCCTCGATGTCGCCGACGTTGACCTCCACGGTGCCGGTGAGGGACACGGCCACTGTGGCCTCGTCGGCATCATCGGTGGTGATGATCAGATCCGCGCTCTGCGGCCCGGCGGTGATCGGGTCGAAGGTGACGAGCACCTCGCGGCTGGCGCCGGGGGCGAGAGGCGTGGTGGGGGGACCGCTGTGCAGGAACGAGCCGGCCTGTGGCCCAGCGATCTCGAATCCGATCCCCGTGAAGTTCAGAGGGGATGTGCCGATGTTCTCGATGACGACCTGCAGAGGCCCGGTGGCCGGGCCGGTGACGCTCGTCGTCGGGAAGTTCAGCGCCAGCGGATTGACCTCGATCTCGGGTGTGATCACCGTGGTCTCCTCCGTCGCCGTGTTGTTCGTCAGGTTTCTGTCAGGGCAGGGTGACGTCGCTGTGGCGACATTGGTGATTGTCCCGACAGTCGTCGGATCGACGGTGAGATCGATGACCAGCGTCGCCGCTGGTGATTCCACAAGGAGACTGATGGCGTCGAGGTCGAACTGCCCTGGGCCAGTCATTGTCTCCGGGATCATCTCGTGCCAGTTGAAGCGCACGGTTTGACCAGGCAGCCCCGGCACGGCGGCCAGGACATCCTCTGTGTGGTTGACATAGCCTGTGTCGCCGAGTGTGGCCGGGGGCAGCTCCATCTCGAACAGTGTGGCGAGGGGTGCGCCGCCACCTCCGGGTTGGACTGTCACCGCGTACTCTCTCGAGACAGTGGAGCCCATGAAGTTGAACATGTCCCACTGGATCCGCTCAGCCCAGGAGAGCTCGACCCGCGTGGCGCCGGCGGGGATGGCGATCTCCTGATAGAGGTCGTACATCAGGCCGGCTCCACCATCGAATCCGTTTTGGGCGAAGAAGGTGCCATCGGCCGGGACGCCAGGCAGGACGATGCCCGCCCCCATTCCGCCGGTGGCGATCCGATAGGGCAGATACTCCACAGACCCGGCACCCTGAGTGGTCACAGCTGTCCAGCCGCTGAAATCGCCCGTCTCGAAGCTGCCGTTCGTGAGAGACGGAGCGGCGGCCAAGTCGCCGACCGCCCAGACGCCGGTTCCAGGGGTGAATGTCCCCTGGCTCGCCGTGTGCGACTGATAGGTCACACCCGGTGGCAGAGTGTCGATCACCTCGGTGCTGACTGCAACCGAGGGGCCGTGGTTGAAAACTGTCAGGGTGTAGGAGAGCGGATCACCCGCCAGCACGGGGTCGACATCGTCTGTTTTCACGATCTCGAGATCGGCGCTTGGCGCGAACGCCAGTGCATCGAGGTCGTTCACCGTGGGACCGATGATCGTGACGTCTCCGGTGCCCGGAGTGACGTTGGCGAGATAGTTCTCCGAGCTGCCATCATCGAGCGATCCAAAGAGGAATCCCGTCCCGGGCTGATAGTCCAAGCCATTGAGCCGGGGCAGGTTGTCGGCCGGCGGGGAGAAGATCAGATTCTCGAGCGACACCGCGTTGCCCGTGACCTGATCGATCTCGTTGAGGCTCGCCTCGTTGGCGTGGTGAAGGGTGCTCTCGGAGTTGAAAGCGATCCCGTTGCCAAGGCTGGGGACCAGCAGATTCATGGGCCCGGCAACTGTCACTGCCCCTGTCGCGGTGTCGACCGTCCCCAGGGCATCGCCACCCAGCGAATCCAGAGATGTGAACAGAGTGCCGTCGGAGGGGCGGAATGAGAGGTCCTGCGCGATGGGGAAACCAAGCCCCTCAATCCCCGTGGGCCCGACCTCGGTGCCCGCGCCTGTGCACGGGTCAATGGTGATCAGGACATTGGTGTTCGAGCCATCGGCTCGCTCTCCGATGCCAAAGAGCAGGCCATCGGAGGAGAAGGCCAAGCCGGTGACGGCCTCGAATCCGATGTCTCCCACGAGGCTTGCGGCACCCGTGCTCGGGTCGATGAGCCACAGCCGGCTGAGGCCATCGGGACCGCTGTGAGTGATCCCGCAGAGTGTCCCCGCGGCTGGACAGGCTGAGGGAGGCACCGGAGGCGGTGACAGGCTGGTGAACGCGAGACCCTTGGCCAGGTGGTCAAGGGGGGCGAGGAGAGTCACCCGACCATCGGTCGTCAGGTTGATGAGCTGAGGGCCGCGATCGGCGCCGAGGAGGAGGTTGCCTCCCCGATGGGTCATGGCGAGCATCTCATCGTAGTCGTCGCCCAGGAGAGGAATCGACGCAATGCTGGGCACGGAGGGATCGAACTCCTGGAGCCTCTCATCGGAGTTCGGCACACCGCGCCCGGAGGCGTGGTAGATCATACCGCTGAGGGGACTGGAGGCGATGGTCTCCCCGTCGTTCCCGACGCCAAACACCAAGATGGGGATTGCAGCGGCGGTGGTCTGATCGAGAGTGAACAGCACCTCAGGAAAAGCGGCGGTGTCATCCGTCACACCGTAGAGGGTGCTGTCGCTGCCGAAGGCCAGGCCCGCGAAGATGTCGCCGGTGTCACCGATGCGATTGACCACACCGGTGCCAGGCTCCACGGTGACCAGCTCGCTGCCGAACTGACCGTCGAGCGTCAGGAGAGCCCACATCTCGCCGGTCAGCGGATGTGTGGCGAGGCCGGTTCCGGCGAGCACCGTCTCGCCCGGGACGATCATCGCGACATTGGCGATCGTCGCACCGGTGGCCGGGTCGATCTGCCGGATCAGCTCGTCGCTCACCGAGACGGAGTGGAGTCGCGACTCTGGAATCGCTTTGAAGGCGAGGCCGCGGGAGAAGTGATCCAATTGGCCGATGACCGTCACTGTGCCCGTGGAGCTCATCGTGAAGAGGGCAGGGGGGAAGGTGGCGCCCTCTGAGGCGATGAACTCACCCAAGCTCTGATGGGTCAGAGCGAGCACTCTCTGGTAGTCGAATCCCGAGAGGGGAATGTTCACGGTGGGGCCAGCGGGCAGTGTGATGGTCTCGAAGAGCTCGCTGACGTTCGGGACACCGAAACCCGCCGTGTGATACATGAGCCGGTCGTCAGGATTGTATGCGATGTTCTGAGAACCACCACCGCTGATTCCGTCGGTGAGATAGGTCGATGTGGCATCCACCGTGCTCAGTGTGTACAGGGCCTCGGGTGTGACATTGTCCGCGCCATTCCCTGAGACGGCGTACAGTGTTCCATCGAAGTCGAAATCGATGCTCGAGAACCGATCACCCGTGCTGCCGATGCTCGTGGCCAGGCCCGTCACGGGATCGATGGTCACCAGCTCACGGCTGGCCGTGCTGTCGAGGGTCAGCAGGGCCCACAGATCCCCCGTCTGAGGGTGTGTGGCCAACCCGGTTCCGCCGCTGATCTCCAGCCCCGGCAGAGTGATCGGGGTGGAGCGGAGTGTCCGGCCGTCGATCGGACTGATGCGGTGCAGCAGGGGGTCGCTCGCATCGATCGAGTACAGAGCCCGCTCCTGTGGGTCCTCGCGGAAGAGGCGCACTGCCAGATTGTCGGTCAGTGAGCCCGGCGTGTTGCAGGCATAGGTCAGGCCGATGGTCATGTCGCCGTTGATGATGCCCGTGGTCGAGCCCGAGCCCTCCTCATCACCCGCGTCGAGGAACTGGAGAAGGATCTCGCCTGACTCGAAGATGAGCACCTGGAACGTCCCGGCGACTATGCCACTGGAGCCATTGAAGTGCATGTAGTCGTCGTAGGTCACCACCAGGCACCGGCCCTCGAAGTCCGGATGAGGGCTGGAGGGAAACGACTGACAGTGGAGGAGATCCCCGGTGTCTCCCGGATCGAGGTCGTCATGCATGATCGAGATGCGGCTGGGCTGAGCAGCGGGATCCGGGGCGGTGATGGGACAGGCGTTGTTCAAATTGCTGGAGGTGGGAGCCACGAAGTTGATCCAGCCGTTCGAGGAGACCCAGAACAAAGTGAACACATCGCCGTACAGGGGGAAGTCGAATCCGATCCCGAAGGGCCCAACGTATTGATCATCGGCGAGCAGCAGCGGCGTCCCCGTCGCCGTGATGTCCACCCAAGAGAACGTGGGACCACCCGGCTCGCTGGAGTCGATGAACTGATAGCCATAGGGGTCGGGCGCACCCGCCAGCAGACGACCCGGTGCACAGGGAGCCTCTTCACCCTTGATCTCTTCGAGAGCAGTGGAGGCGGGAGCAGCGTAGGGATTCCCCTGGGCGAGGGGTCCCATCACCATGACAAAGAGCATCGCCAGGATCACAAGAGCCCTGGCGGCAGAGTGGAGTCCTGATTGCGACGAGAGAAAGAACATGACAACCCTCCCCATGCTGTTGATCCCACCCACTTCACAGGTCATCTCTTCACGGACCTGTGAAATGATCAAGTTCATTTATCGACACTGTCCCCGTCGGGGGCCAACAAAAGATTGGTGAAACAGGGCCGGATCCTTTGCAGCATCAGTGACCTGTGTCTCAGAGAGGACAACTCTCTCGGGGGTGATCGAGT
>JAFGKF010000144.1 GCA_016928695.1 Candidatus Sumerlaeota bacterium
CACCATGAGACCAAAGGCCTCCTCCAACGGCGGTCCGCTGCTGCGGGTCGAGAATCTGCGGACACACTTCTTCACGAGCGATGGGGTCTCCCGCGCGGTCGACGGCGTGTCGTTCGACGTCGGCCGGCGGCAGACGCTGGGCATCGTGGGCGAGTCGGGCTGCGGCAAGTCGGTGACGGCGCTGACGATCCTGCGCCTGATTCCGATCCCACCGGGCAAGATCGTCTCGGGCGAGATCCTCTTCCAGGGCGAGAGCCTCCTGAAACTCCGGCCCCGCGAGATGCGCAAGATCCGGGGCAATCGGATCTCGATGATTTTCCAGGAGCCGATGACGTCGCTGAACCCGGTCTTCACCGTCGGCGAGCAGATCGCCGAGGTCTTCCGCGTCCACCGCGATCTGAGCCGGCGCGAGGCGTGGGACGAGGCGGTGCGGATGCTCGAAATCGTCAAGATCCCCGTGCCGCGCCGCCGCGCGTCGGAGTACCCGCACCAGATGTCGGGCGGGATGCGCCAGCGGGCGATGATCGCGATGGCGCTCTCCTGCGACCCCGAGCTGCTGATCGCGGACGAGCCGACGACGGCGCTGGACGTGACGGTCCAGGCGCAGATCCTCCAGCTGATGGAGGATCTCAAGGAGAAGTTCAACTCGTCGATCATGATGATCACGCACGACCTGGGGATCATCGCCGAGGTCTCCGACGAGGTCGTCGTGATGTACGCCGGGCAGATCGTCGAGCACTCGGACGTGTACACGATCTTCAACAATCCCTCGCACCCCTACACGCAGGGACTGCTCCGCTCGATCCCGAAGATCGACGAGATCAAGAGGGGCCAAAAGCTCGAGCCGATCAGCGGCAACGTCCCCGACCCGACCGAGCAGCCGCCGGGATGCCGCTTCCACCCACGCTGCCCCTTCGTGAGGGAGGAGTGCAAGTCGGGCATGATCGCGATGCGGCAGGTCGCCGAGGGGCACCAGGCGCGGTGCGTTCTCATCGAGGGTCCCCAGCTCGCCGAGCCCACCGCCGCTCAGCCCGCCTCCAAGAGATGAATCAGAGGCCGCAGGCCTCGCCCCCACCCACGCTGGGGGTGATGCGTGTTGTCTGGGGCGCCTTCTTCCTGGCTCCCATCATCTACCTCGTGGTGGCCCTTCTGATCTTCGGGGAGAAGGAGCCCACGTGGGAGACGAGCTCCTCCTATCGGCTTTTCCGGCTCATCTTAGTCCTCTTGGCCGCGATGGGGCTGGTGCTCCAGCAGATGTTCGCGGTCATCCTCTCGCGGAAGATCGAGCGCACCGAGGCTGCGCCGGAGCGTGCGCAGCTGGCCATGGGTTCCCTGGTCATCCGCGCGGCCTTCATCGAGGCGATCTCCATCTATGGGCTTGTTCTGATGATTCTGTTTGGCCGGTTCACCGACGTCGTGTATTTCTGCGCGGTCAGTCTCGCCCTGATGCCCCTGTGTTTCCCGCGGCGGAGCCAGCTCGAGCCCGCGCCCCCCGCTTTCCCACGCCATGACGGCTCTTGAGCTCGAGGGCATCCACCTCGTCCGCGGGGGGAAGACCATTCTCCGCGGCATCGACTGGACCGTGCAGCGCGGCGATCACTGGGCGCTTCTGGGGGCGAACGGCTCGGGCAAGACCACGCTGCTGAAGGTCATCACGGGCGACGAGTGGCCCACACGGGGGGAGGTGCGTGTCCTGGGCGAGCGCCACGGCGACTGTGACCTTCGGGAGCTGAGGCGGCGCATCGGATGGGTGAGCGCGGCGCTGGAGCGGCGCGTCCATGGAGGCGACACGGGCTGGGAGATCGCGCTCTCGGGCTTCGAGGCCTCGCTGGGGCTGTACCGCGAGTTCTCGGAGGCAGAGTGCCGCCAGGCGGAGAGGGCCCTGAGGGACATCAACGCCTCGCAGGTGGCCGATCAGCCGTTCGAGACCATGTCGCAGGGCGAGCAGCAGCGCGTGCTGATCGCCCGTGCGCTGATCCATCGCCCCACGCTGCTGATTCTCGACGAGCCCTGCGCAGGGCTCGATCCCGCCGCTCGGGAGGATCTGCTGGTCGATCTCCAGACGCTCGGGAAGCGCCGCGGCGGGCCGACGCTGATCCTGGTGACGCATCACCTCGAGGAGATCGGCCCCTGGGTCAGCCATGCGATGATTCTCCGCGGGGGAGAGTGCCTCGCCCAGGGGCGTGTCGGTGAGGTCATCAGCGCGGCCACTCTCACCCGGGCGCTGGGGCGGCCCTGCCGCGTCACGGCGCGGGGAGGGCGATATCGCCTGAGCCTGGGATGAGGGATTTCTCGCACCACTTTCCGCTGTCTCCACTGGCCGCCCTGTGACAGAATGTCTTTTGAGGATCGCGCGCCATGGCTCGCCTCTCACTGATCGCCCTGATCGCAATCATCGTCTCCCCGCTGGGGGCTCAGTCCAGCCTGACCCTCGTCGAGGTGGAGCACGGGGAGGACCCCGGGCGGCAGGTCATGGAGGAGCTGGCGCGGGAGGGTGGTGACATCCTCGAATGGGGCGATCACCGCAGCACGGCCTTTGTGACCCCTGCACAGCGGGCTCTCCTGGAAGAACGGGGCTGCGCCGTCCGCGAGATCCCGCTCGCGCCGCCGACCCGCGCGGCCGTGGACGGCTACCTGACTTTCGCCGAGTACGAGGCGGACATGCAGTCGTGGGTGCTCGCCCATCCGGGCATCGTGAGCCTCACCTCGCTCGGCCTGTCGTGGGAGGGGCGCGACATCTGGATGCTGAAGATCAGCGACAGCGTGGCGGTGGACGAGGATGAGCCCGAGGTGCTGCTGCTTGGCCTGCAGCACGCGCGGGAGTGGCTGGCCGGCATGACCCTCCACGGGATCACGGAGCATCTGATCACCCAATACGGCTCCGATCCGCGGGTCACCGCGCTCGTCGACGCCCTCGAGATCCACGTGGTGCTGGTGTGCAATCCCGACGGCTACGTCTACTCCCACGTGGCGGACCGCTATTGGCGGCACAACCGTCGCCCCGACGGCAGCGTGGATCTCAACCGCAACTGGCCGTACGCCTGGGGCGTGGGAGTCGGGGGCCCCAGCCCTCTGAGCGAGCCGGAGACCCAGGCTCTGAACAACTGGCTTCTCCCCCACTCCCCCGAGGTCGTGGGATGCCTCAACTACCACACCTACGGCACGCGGGTGATGCACGGCTGGGCGCACACCTTCGACCTCCCCCCCAACGCGGACATGATGGGTCCGCTGGCGCGGGACATGGCATTCGCCATCGAGTCGGTCAACGGCCAGCGGATGCGAAACGGCTCATGGGCCATCACGCTGAATTACATCGGAGGAGGCGCGACAAACGATCACCTCCAGGCGGCGCTGGGCATCCCCACTCTCACGCTGGAGCTTCGCCCGGGGGACGGTGCGACGGGCGACTTCGCGCCGACGGGGGCGTCGATCGCCCCGAGCGTCAGCGAGAACATCGAGGGGGCGCTCATGTTCCTCGAGTGGGCGCTCGGGCAGGGCGAGGATGCCACGGCGCCCGTGATCTCCGACGTCTCCGTGGTCGGCCTCTCCGACACCGAGGCCACGCTGACATGGGTGACGGACGATCCGTCCACTCGCCTGGTCGATTATGGGACGACCACGGCCTACGGTGTTTCCGAGGAGCCGGACCAGTTGCGCGATGTCACCCACACCGTGCGCCTCTCGGGGCTGACCCCGGGCACCGGCTATCACGCCCGGGCCGTCTCGCAGAATCTGGCGGGCCTGACGACGATGTCAGCCGACATCCCATTCACCACTTTCGCGACCCCCCAGGACATCACCCCACCCCATGCACCTGCGCTCGACACGGTCCGCAGCCTGAGCCCGGGCGTCGTCGAGATCCGGTGGATCGCTCTCGATGGCGGTCCCCTGGCAGGTCACCGCCTCTGTGAGAGCACCGAGGGTGAGGCATGGTCTCTGCTCTTCGACGAGTCGACGCTGACGGCGGGGATGACATCTCACTCCTTCGCCGCTCCACCCCCGGGTCAGCTGCGACTCTATCGCCTGACGAATGTCGACACCGCGGGCAATGAGAGCGGCCCCTCAGACGTCCACGGGGTGATGACGCGCGGCGTGCCCGCCGAGGTTCTCATCGTCGACGGCTACGACCGCTGGAACAGCAAGCACATCGCCCAGGGGAGCAACCACCGCTTTGCGGGGGATCACGCGATCGCCGTGGCCGGGCACGGCGCGGCGTTCGACTCATGCCGCAACGAGATGGTGGGGTCCTCGGTGGATCTCGCGGACTATTCCATCGTGATCTGGGTTCTCGGCGATGAGTCGACGGGCGACGAGACGTTCAGCGACTCCGAGCAAGATCTGGTGGAGGCGTTCCTCGAGGGTGGGGGCAATCTGTTCGTGTCGGGCTCCGAGATCGGTTGGGATCTCGACAGCCAGGGGAGCACCGCCGACCGCGCGTTCTACAGTGATTATCTGTGCGCCGACTATGTGAAGGACGACATCGACGACTACGACGTGGTGGGCAGCGGAGGGATCTTCGGCACACGCACCGTCCGCTTCGATGAGGGGAGCCGGGGCATCTACCGCGTCGAGCACCCCGACGGGATCCTGCCCCTGAACGGCGCCGTGGCCGCCCTCGAGTCTCCCCAGGGCGAGATCTGCGCCATCCAGCGCGTGGGGCTCTTCGGCTCCGGCACCGCGACGGGCCGACTGGTTCATCTCTCTTTCCCGTTCGAGACGATCTTCCCCGCCTCCGCCCGCGCAGAGGTCATGGCCGACGCGCTGACCTTCTTCGGCGCCACCGTCCCCGCCGAGCTGACGGGCTTCAGCATCCGCTGAGACAGATTCACCACTTGCCGACCTCCGATGGCCGTGAGAAACTGCCGCCTCACATGCATCTCACCGGACGAGGAATCCGTCGCATGAGAACTCTGTGCTCCCTGATCACCCTGATTGCCCTGACCGCGTCCTCGGCACCGGTCACCGAGAACCCCCGCTGCACCGCCCCTGAGGGCGAGCCTCTCGCCGGGGTGCGCATCTGCGTCGACGCGGGCCACGGGGGGCAGAGCTGGGGCCGAACCCGCGGCTACACAGGGGGGACGCGCAGCGCGGTCTCGGATCAGACCGAGAGCGATGCGAACCTGCGGGTCGCGCTCTTCCTCTGGGACCTGCTGACCCAGGCGGGCGCCGAGGTGGTGATGACGCGGACCGAGGAGACCCGGCTGAGTGAGGACTGCCTGGAGCCATCCAACTCGCAGGCTTACAGAGAGAACCGCAGCCGGGAGCTGGGGATCCGCTGCCGCGTGGCTGAGGCCAACGATTGCGACTGCATCATCTCGATCCACCACAACGCGGTCGGCAATGCCTCCGTGAATTTCTCGACGGCGTTCTTCTTCGATCCGGTTCAGTATCGGAGTGACGAGGGAACGGAGCCACCTGTCGAGCACCCCGCGGAGAATGTCGCGCTGGCTCGGAGTCTCGCCGAGGCGATCGTCGCGAGCCTGGATGAGCACCTGCAGGTGGGGTCGCGCCCTGCGCGCCACGGTGATTATCACGTGCTGCGCGAGACCTCGCTGCCCGCGGTGATCGTGGAGGCCGCGTTCATGACCAACCCCGATCAGGCGGAGTGGATGGAGAACCTCGCGTACCATCGACTGGCGGCCATCGCGATCTTCGAGGGGATTCTCGCCGCCCACGGGGTGACCACCGAGACCGAGGAGGAGGCGAACTGATGCGCACCCCGACCCTGACCCTGCTGCTCACCGCCCTGGTCGCATCCCTGGGAGCCCAGGGGGTGAATCCCCTCTCCGGCCCGGAGCACTTCGACGCGCAGTGGCTCGCCGTCCGCCCCCGCACGCCGGAGGGGCCCTATCCCAATCTGCCCGCGGACTGGGAGCCGATGCCCAATCCCCGCTGTGAGGTGCCGGAGGGCCGCCCCCTGGAGGGGCTCCGCATCTGCGTCGACCCGGGCCACGGGGGCCAGATCTGGGGGCCGACCCATGGCTACACGGGGGGAACGAGGGGGCGCGAGACCGGCCTCACCGAGAGTGACATGAACCTCCGCACCGCGCTCTTCCTCTGGGATCTTCTGACGCAGGCGGGCGCCGAGGTCGTGATGACGCGGACGCGTCCCGAGCGGGTGACCCCGGCGGGCTCAGGGGCCCGCGAGGAGCTCCACGGGCGCGTCGCCATCGCCGAGGAGGCGGGGTGTGACCACTTCGTCTCGATCCACCACAATGCGATCGGCGGCGGCCAGTCGATCGACACCAACACCACCGCGGTCTATTACTTCGACACCTCGCACTGCGACGATGCCTACAATGCCGATGCCCCCTACGCGCAGCGCCATCCCGATGCGCTTCTGAATCAGGAGCGGATCGATCTGGCGCTCTCGATCCAGGAGGCCCTCGTGCGCCATCTCGGCCTCCCGACCGCTCCGCCCGCTGCCGGCAGCCCCGGTGTGCCTCACGGCGACTTCCATGTGCTGCGCGAGACCCATCTCCCCGCCGTGCTTGTCGAAGCCTCGTTCATGACGAATCCCGAGGAGGACCTGCGCCTCAACGATCCGGCCCGCGCCAAACAGGAGGCGACCGCGATCTTCGAGGGGATCCTGGCTCACTTCGAGACCCACCCGATGCGGCCCTGGCGCGAGAACGCCCCCTCGGCAGCGATGAGGGAGTGATCTGGCGGAACAGCTGATTCACTGTCCCATTTTCTGTGACAGCATGGGTAAGTATTTACCCAAAGCCTTTGATATCAGTCCTCCGTGCGTCACAGAATTTCAAACATCCTTCAAGCTGAACACCGTCTTTGCCGATTGAGAGATCAGGTGAAACACCGACGCCGCGGGTGAGCGCTGCCACCCGACGTCCGCTCGAGGTGAGAGACGATGCCTGAAATTGTGGTCAAACTCGGCAACAAAGTCGTGGACACCCACACCCTCTTCCAGGAATGCATCCGGATCGGCCGAGGTCGAGACAACGACATTGTGATAGATCATCTGAGTGTCTCGCGCCGCCACGCCGAGATCCACTACGACCACGGCCACTGGCTCGTCGCCGATCTGGACAGCGCCAACGGCACCTTCGTCAACGGCCAGCGGGTGACGACGGTTCCCCTGTACCACGCCGACACGATCACCGTCGGCAAGATGCATCTGCACTTCTTCGACACCCCGATGGAGCAGGACGATCAGATGATCTGCGACAGCGCCGAGGAGCGGACGATGGTGCTCAGCGAGTGCTCCGATCCGCGCGGGTGTCTGACGGTCGTCAAGGGCAAGCAGCGCGGCAAGGAGTTCATCCTCGACGGGGAGCGGACGATGATCGGTCGATCCCCGGAGTGCGACATCCAGCTGTCGGACTGGCGTGTGGCGAAGACCCATGCCCACGTGCTGCGGCGCGGGCCGCGCTTCCTGATCGAGGATCTGGGCACGTGGGGTGCGATCCATGTCAACGGGGCACCCGTCAAAGAGACCATGCTGCGCGAGGGGGATCTGATTCAGATCGGTGGGACCCGCATGACATTCCGTCTGCTGCCCTCGGGTGTTCGGAGCGTGCCGGTCGGCTCGCTCCCTCTGCCACAGGCGGACAAGGAGACGGTGGAGAGTGACGATGGGCGGGGATATCGTCTCGCGGTCTCCACGGCGGCCGATCTGATCAAGGAGTCGCCCCCTGTGGCCGAGGAGGGAGAGGCGGTGCTCCAGTCCTGGGATGACCCTGCACTTGACGAGGCCTTGGGGTCTGAGGGAGATTCGCAGGAATTGATCCCCGCGGAGATCGCCGAGCCCGCCGACGGGAATGGGAACTCCGATGCTGATTCGACCGACGCCGAGATCGATCACGACGCCGGGGAGGCAGCCGAGGGGGTCAACCCCGAGGTTGCCATGTGGCTCCAGGCCCTGGAGAGCGAACGCCCGGCCCTGCGCCGCCATGCCGCACGGCAGCTGGAAAAACTGACCGGCGTGCGGTATGAAACTTGACAATGGCAACGCCCGACGAGTCGGCGTCATCAGCGACATCCATGGCAATCTGGAGGCCCTCGAGGCCGTTCTCACCTCCTTTGCGGAGGCGAGGGTGGATCGGATCTTCTGCTGTGGGGATGTCGTGGGCTACGGCGCCTCGCCCAACGAGTGCATCGAGCTCCTGCGCCGGCGGGAGATCCCCACGGTGCTGGGCAATCACGACGCGGCCGTTCTCAATGACGATGAGCTGGTGTTCTTCAACGAGATGGCCCGCGATGCGGCCCTCTGGACGCGCGGCGTCCTGACCGAGGAGAGCCGCCGGTGGCTCTCGAGCCTGCCAATGACGATCTCACGGTACGGATCACTGTTCGTCCACGCCTCCCCCACCGACCCCGCCGAGTGGAACTATGTGCTGACCTATGGGGAGGCGCGCCGTGCCTTCAAGGCCATCGAGGAGCCGCTGTGCTTCCTCGGCCACTCCCATCAGCCGTTCTTCATCACCCTGCGCTTCGGAGAGATCGACCACATCCGCGAGGATGTCATGACCCTGGGCGAGAACACCTCGCACCTGGTCAATGTGGGCAGCGTGGGCCAGCCACGCGACCGCGATCCGCGCGCCTCGTCCGTGATCTGGGACCTGGCCCAGGGCACGATCACCCTGAACCGTGTGGAGTATGATGTGGCGAGGGCGCAGCAGAAGATCCGCATGATCAGCGGCCACGCGACCCTGGCCGAGCGTCTCGCGCGGGGGGAGTGACCCCCAACCCCGCTGGATTCAAGTTCCCCCCCTCACAGGCCGAACAGAGAGAAGAGGGGACGGACCACCTGCGCCCCCGACTTTCCCAGCGGGAGAATTGCCGCATGCCCACGATGGAAAGCCTTCTCAAGCATCTGGTGGATGCGGATGGCTCCGATCTCCACATCCTCTCGGGACTCGCCCCCGCCTGCCGCATTCACGGTCGGCTGAGGCCGGTGGAGGGGACCGAAGACCTCTCGCCCGCGGAGGTGCAGGAGCTGGTCTACTCGGTCCTGACGAAGCAGCAGATCGACAAGTTCGAGAACGACCCGGACTCGCGCAACGAGCTGGACTTCGCCTTCGGTCTCTCGGGGGTCGGGCGCTTCCGCTTCAACGTCCACCGTCAGCGGGGGACGATCGGCGCGGTGGTCCGGGCGCTGTCGAGCCAGATCCCCTCCCTCGAGCAGCTGGGGGTTCCCCCGGGGCTGTGGAGCATCTGCAATGTCAAGAAGGGGCTGTTCCTCGTCACGGGCCCGACGGGCTCGGGCAAGTCGACGACGCTGGCGGCGATCATCGACCGCCTCAACGAGACGCGCGAGGAGCACATCCTGACGATCGAGGACCCGATCGAGTACATCCACAACTCGAAGAAGGCCTATGTGACCCAGCGCGAGGTCGGCGAGGCGGGCGACACGCTGTCGTTCAAGAATGCGCTGAAGTACGCGCTGCGTCAGGATCCCGATGTGATCCTGGTCGGCGAGATGCGCGACTACGAGACGATCGGGATCGCGGTGACCTCGGCGGAGACGGGCCATCTCGTCCTGGGCACTCTTCACACCTCGAGCGCGGCCCAGACGGTGGGACGCATCATCGATGTCTTCCCCACCGACCAGCAGCCGCAGATCGTGGTCCAGCTGGCGCAGAACCTGGTGGGGGTCGCCTCACAGATTCTGCTGCCGCGGGCGGACGGCTCGGGGCGCGTGCTCTGCCTGGAGCTGATGAAGGCCAACGGGGCGATCCGCAGCAACATCCGCGGCAACAACATCGACGCCATCTACCAGGCGATCCAGACGGGCTCGCGGGAGGGCATGATCACGATGGATCAGTCCCTGCTCAATCTGCTGGAGGCGGGCAAGATCACCTACGAGATCGCCAAGCCGCACGTGCGCGACGACATCACGCATCGCCGCATGCAGGAGCTGACCGGCGCGGAGGGCGGCAAAGCCCCCTCTCCCCCACCCAGGCCCGCCGCGACCCCGGCACCCGCCGCGGCGGAGACACCCTCCCCGTCGCGGGGCAAGGTGAGCATTCCGCCCTGGGAGCAGCGCTGAGACCCGTCCCACCCGTTGACACTGGCACTCGGCTCTGCTGAACTCCCCCATCTGTGCACGCCAGGTGGGTGCGGGTGACGATTGTCAGATCATTTGATCCAGCCTCATCGCTGATTCTCATTCAGCCGTCGGTGCGATCTCCGCGCATCGCGGCATCTGATGCCATCCACTGCTCTGAGCACCCATTGCCTGGCCCGGGTCCATGGGAGGGACCTGATCCATTCTCATGTGAGGGAGGTGTCCATTGAATCACATCATCGCCGCACTGTTTGTCGTGGGTATCCTGTTCGGGATCATCACCGCGACAGAGGAGACGGCGGATCTCGGGGCGGTTGAGACCACCCTCGCCGAGCTGGAGTCGGCCATGGCCGCTCTGCCCGGCGAGGCGGATCCCGCGGCGCTGGAGGAGGCCCTGGGGGCTGTCCGTCCACCCGTGAACAGTCTGCGCGGGATGCGTGTGCCGCGGGGACTCTCCACGGGGCTCGACCGCATGGCAAATCAGCTGGACCTTCTCGAGACCTGCCTCTCCAGCGAGAACTTCGATCAGTCCGTCAGCGCCATCGAGGCGATGCAGCGCGACTGGTCGCAGGTGATGCTCACGCTCGCACCTGTGAGTGCGGAGATCATGGGGCGACCGAGCGCTGAGAGCACAGCCGCAAGCGTCAATGCCCTCGCCGGGCTGATGGTGGATCCCCCCGGCCCCGGGGATCCCGCGGGGCTCGAGGAGGCGCTCGCCACCTTCGATGCCGCTGTGGCTCAGCTCACCGATCCCGAGGCCGGGTTCCCCTCAGAGGCGATCAATTCTCTGAGCGCGATGGAGCATCGCACACGCGTTCTCCGCCGCGCTCTGGAGAGTGAGATTCTCATCAGCGTCGCGGATGGTGAGATGACGAACAGGCCGGTGCTGATCAACGTCAGCAGATCGCTGGCCGCCCTCGGCTCAGGACACCGTGAGGTGCTCGCCTCGTCGGACATCAGCCAGGGGCAGCTGCTGCTCGTCTCGCTGGCCGAGCAGGCGCGCGAGATGACCACAGTGCTCTATGGCCGCGCCGGCCTCAGCGTGGAGATCGCAATCGGCCTCATCGGCATCATGGCTCTGTGGCTGGGCATCATGCGCGTGGCCGAGGAGGCGGGCATCGTCCAGTGGCTGGCCAATCTGCTGCGCCCGATTCTGAGGATGCTCTTCCCGGGCATTCCCAAGGATCACCCGGCCAACGGGGCGCTGCTGATGTCGATGTCGGTCAACATCCTGGGGCTGGACAACGCGGGGACTCCGCTGGGCATCAAGGCGATGCAGGAGCTCCAGACGCTCAATCCGGGCAAGGACACGATCACCGACAACCAGGTGATGCTCCTGGCGCTGAGCACGTCGTCTCTGAACCTGATCCCCTTCTCGATCATCGGCTA
>JAFGKF010000145.1 GCA_016928695.1 Candidatus Sumerlaeota bacterium
CCCGAAGGATGTGGGGTGATGATCAACCGACCTCAGGGCAGCTGACAAGCGAAAGCCGAGAGAGTTTCCCCCGGCGGTGGAAGACGTTGACGCCTCCCGCCGCCCCGTGCCAGGGTTGATCCTCGACTTTTTCAGGAGAGCAACGCCGTGAGACTGATTCCCCTGGCCTTTGCCGTGGCTGCCCTGCTCGGCGGCTGCTCACTGTTCGGCAGGGAGACCATCCCCGACTTTCCCACCGCCCGGGAGCAGTATCAGTTCGCCGACAGCATCTACAGCCGCACCCGTCCCCTGCCTGTGGAGAATCCCCACGAGCACTGGCGGGTCACCGACGTCGAGAGCCCGTACTTCGAGCCTCCCCTGACCCGATACCGGCAGCGCGATTATCAGCAGTTCATCGAGGCCTTCGAGAGAGTCGTCAACCGCTTCCCCGACGACACGGAGTTCACCCCGATCGCCATGGTCCGACTCGGGGAATTCCACCACCTCGCGGGCGACCCCTTCATGGCCGCCTCGCGCTACAATCAGGTGCTGGACATCTGCGGCGACGACGAGGTGCTCAGCGCCGCCGCGCTGTACGGCCTGGCCCGCGTGCAGATGTCGCAGCAGCAGTTCACCGAGGCGCAGCACTGCTATCAGCTGCTGATCGAGCGCCACCGCGACTCCCAGAATCCCCGCATCATCGATCTGGTCGGGCGCGCTGCACAGCACCTGGCGCAGATCCAATACCAGTTCTCGCGCTGAGGGGGCATCGCCGATGGTCGAGATGGAGCTCCGCGTCATTGAGAACAACATCGAGCACCGCCGCGGCGGCGTTGTTCTGGCGGAGAGGGGCGGGCGCCGCATCCTGCGCATCTACATCGGCGACAGCGAGGCGCGCGCCATCGACAAGGCGGTGATCGGTCACATCGACCGCCGCCCCATGACCCACGATCTGATCTTCAGTGTGCTCGAGGGGCTGGGGGCCACGCTGCTGAGCGTCTACATCGACGAGCTGCGCGAGGAGACCTTCTTCGGAAAGCTTGTCCTCCAGGTCAACGGCGAGGACCCCCCGCGCCAGGTGATCATCGACTCCCGCCCCTCGGATGCCATCGCCCTGGCCGCACGGGCCAAGGCCCCCATCTTCGCCAGTGAGGAGGTCCTCGACGAGGCCGGTGAGGAATTCGAGCTCTGAGGGGCTCTGCAACGGATTGCCAGCCGCCGGTGTCGCATGGGAAAGGGGATCGCGCGGATCCCCTCGCAAGATCGCCCTGTCCCCGGAGTGTTTCATGAGACGACTGCTGCTCCTCAGCCCTCCCCTTCTCGTCGCGCTGATCGCCGCCGCCGTGCTCGCCAGCGCACCCAGCACCCCCGCCGACCAGACCGTCGACATCGACAGCTCACGGCGCAACGCCATCGTCATCGCCGCCGAGCGGGCCAGCCCCGCCATCGTCGCCGTCGGCACCGTCGAGAGAATCGAGCGCGGGTTCCTGCGCGGGCACTCGCTCTACACCTATCAGGAGCTGGCCCCCTTCCCCTTCGTCGGCTCGGGGGTGATCATCGACGGCGACGAGGGGCTCATCGTCACCAACGACCACGTCATCGCGGGGCTCAGCGAGCTGCTCGTCACCCTCCCCGACGGACGCCAGTTCGACGCCACACTGGTCGGACACGACTCCTCCAATGACCTGGCGCTGCTGCGCATCCCCGCCAGCGACCTCCCCGAGATCCCCCTGGGCACCAGCGATGACCTGATGATCGGCGAGTGGGTCCTGGCGATCGGAAACCCCTTCGGCGACCTGATCGACGATCCCCAGCCCACCGTCAGCATCGGCGTCATCAGCGCGCTCAACCGCG
Source organism: Candidatus Sumerlaeota bacterium (assembly GCA_016928695.1). Lineage (GTDB taxonomy): Bacteria > Sumerlaeota > Sumerlaeia > JABWBI01 > JABWBI01 > JAFGKF01. Next base: position 1,834 of record JAFGKF010000145.1, read on the forward strand.
ACTTCCGCAACGCCCGCACCGGCCGCATCTCGCTCGACATGATCCAGACCGATGCGGGCATCAACCCGGGCAACTCCGGGGGGGCACTGGTCAACGCCCAGGGCGAGCTGATCGGCATCAACTCGTTCATCATCAGCCCCAGCGGCACATCGGCCGACATCGGCTTCGCCATCCCGGTCAACCGCGTCCGGAGGGTGGTCGACGACCTCGCCCGCTACGGACAGGTCCGGCCGGTCTACCGCGACTTCGTCACGCACACCTTCCGCCGCCGGATGGCCGAGAGCACCGGCGTGACACACCGCCCCGGGGCGATTGTGACCGCCCTCGACATCAACGGCCCCGCGGCCCAGGCGGGCCTGCTCCTGGGCGACATCGTCACGCGGATCAACGGGCAGGCCGTCACCAACTCCCAGGAGATGGAGGCGTATCTCACCACACTGCGGGTGGGCGAGCCAATCCGCTTGACGGTTTGGCGTCCCGACGGCGAGGCTGAGATCGACTACGAGCTGATACAGGATCGTCCCTAGAGCTCTCTGACACCATGCCACCCAAGACCCTCTACCAGATCCTCGAGATCCCCACCGACGCCAACGATCGGGAGATCAAGAGGGCCTACCACTCACTCGCCAAGCGCCTCCACCCCGACAAGGCCTCCGGTGAGGGGGAGGCCAAGCGCCTCGAGGAGGAGATGGCCGCCGTCAGCCAGGCCTACAACATCCTCAAGGACCCCAAGCGGCGGGCGGATTACGACGCCCAGCTGAAAGGGGCGAAGGCCCAGGCAGCGACCATGCCCCCCTCGGCGAAGGCGCCGGCGCCCCTGTCCCCGAAGGCGAAGGGGGCCACGGACTCAAAGGAGGCCGGTGGGGCCGCGGCGGTCGCCCGCCGCACCCAGATCGGGCAAAAGGCGCTGGCCCGGGGCATTCAGCTGCTCAATGCGGATGACCCCGTGCGCGCCCTGGAGTTCCTCGAGGCGGCCGTGGCCAACAACGGCGAGGACGCCCAGGCGCATGCCCGGCTGGCCGAGGCCTTGCTCCTGGCGGGCAAGAGCCTGACGCGCGCCACCAAGCACGCGGAGAGGGCGATCGACCTCGACCCCTGGAACGTGAGACACCGCCTGACGCTGGCGAAGATCTTTGAGCGGGCGGGCGTGAAGAGCCGCGCCCTCGAGGCGTACCGTGAGGTTCTCAAGTGGGACGCCCACAGCGCGGTGGCCCAGGCCAAGATCAGCGAGCTCACCCGGGGCAAAGGCGTGGCTTCCAGCGTTCCCTTCGCCGGCCTTCTGAACCGCCTCTTCAGGCGAAAGGGCTGAGGGCCGCATGGGCACGGTGATCGGCATCGACCTGGGGACAACCAACAGCGTCGTCGCCATCTGCGAGGAAAGCGGCTCGGAGGTCATCATCAACCCCGAGGGCTCGAAGACCACCCCATCGGTCGTCTTCTTCCCCCCCGACGGCGAATGCGTCGTCGGCGATCTGGCCAAGCGCCAGGAGATCATCAATCCCGAGCGAACGGTGCGCTCGATCAAGCGCTTCATGGGGTGCCGCTGGCAGGAGAGCGAGGCCAAGCGCGAGGGGATCACCTACCCGCTGAAACCCAATGAGGCGGGGATGGTGACCGTGGCCTTCAGGGAGGGGGTGCTGACCCCCGAGGAGGTCTGCGCGAAGATCCTGCGCTCACTGCGCAAAGCCGCGGAGAGCCGACTCGGCAGAAAGATCGACCAGGCGGTCATCACCGTCCCCGCCTACTTCAACGACACCCAGCGCCAGGCCACCAAGGACGCCGGAGCCCTGGCGGGGCTGACCGTTCTGCGCATCATCAACGAGCCGACCGCGGCGGCGCTGGCCTACGGGCTGGGCCACGAGCGGCATGAGACGGTGGCCGTGTTCGACCTCGGCGGCGGAACCTTCGACATCTCCCTGCTCGAGATCGACCACGACGTCTTCGAGGTCCGCTCCACGGCGGGCGACAATTTCCTGGGGGGCGACAACTTCGACGCGGCCCTGGCCAACTGGATCATCGGCGAGATCGAGCGCGAGGTGGGCGTCGATCCGCGCACCGACAGCCAATCGCATCAGCGGATCCGCGACGCCGCGGAGAAGATCAAGTGCGAGCTCTCCTCGCTGGAGAAGACCGAGATCAACCTGCCCTTCATCGTCTCAGACAAGACCGGACCCAAGCACTTCGTCCGGACCATCATCCGCGAGGAGTTCGAGGCGATCATCGAGCCCCTGGCCAGGCGCATCATCCCTCCCTGCAAGCAGGCGCTGCGCGACGCCAACCTGATCCCCGCCGACATCGACAGCGTGATCCTCGTCGGGGGTTCCACGCGCATCCCGATGGTCCAGCGGCTGGTCACCCAGATCTTCGGGCGGGAGCCGCTGCACACGGTCAATCCCGATGAGGTCGTCGCGATGGGGGCCGCCGTCCAGGGATCCATTCTCACCGGCGACATCCAGGAGGTGCTGCTGCTCGACGTCACACCCCTCTCGCTGGGGATCGAGCTCGAGGGCGGTCTCTTCAAGGTGCTCATCCCGCGCAACTCCTCCATCCCCACCACCGCATCGCGGACCTTCACCACGATGCGCGACAACCAGCGGGCGGTCACCGTCCACGTGCTCCAGGGGGAGCGCAAGGTGGCCATGGAGAACCGCAGCCTCGCCAAGTTCCGCCTGACGGGGATCCGCCCTGCGCCGCGCGATGTGCCTGAGATCGAGGTGACCTTTCACATCGACGCCAATGGCATTCTCAGTGTCTCCGCCGAGGACCTCTCCACCGCCGCCCGCCAGGAGATCACCGTGGAGTCCATCGCCGCGCTCGCCCCCGACGAGATCGAGCGGATGATCCTCGAGTCGAAGACGCACTCGATCGAGGACGAGGAGTTCGCCAAGCGCTACGAGGCGCGCCAGAACGCAGACGTGCTGCGGGACAAATTCGACCACTTCCTGACGCTCCACGGAGACGAGATCGACGACCGAGACAAAAAGGAGATGCGGGAGGCACTGGAGCAGCTGGAGGCCTCCATCGATGCCAACGATCCGATCGGGATCGAGGATGGAAGGCAAACGGTGATGGCCTACATCCGCCAGTACGCGGACCTCTTCTACATCCACTCCATGGCCACCCAGGCCGAGGGCGGTGAGGGGAAAAAAAAGACCCACCACGATGGCCTGCCCACCGGGGACAGCCCCTCGGCACCCGGGGAGCCGGGGACGGAGTCCGACGACGAGGACGAATAATCCCATGAGATCGCTGGCCGCACTGTCCGCTCTCATCTGCCTCTGCGCATGCGCCCCCGCCGTGGAGCGACACGCCGCCCCGACCACCCCGGAGACCTCACCATCCCCCACGGCACCGCCCCCCAGCGAGGCCACTGAGATCCCCGACACATCGGCGTTGCCCCCTGCGCAGTGGCTGGCCCATCACGCCCCCGCCGCCTGCTGGTTCGCCCTGGCCGAGACGCCCAGCGCCCTCGGGGCCGCATGGCCTGTGATCACCGGCCAGGTGACCTATCTCCAGGGCCATCGGCCCGACAGCGTCGCCCCCGCCTGGATCGCGGTGGAGATGTCATCCTTCCCCCCCGAGACACAGACCGAAGCCTGGGCCGAGGCATGTGCCGCCCTGGGCGAGGAGGAGCGCAGGGCACTGGCCCCGAGCGAGAGCTGGGTCGAGCGATGGGACGGCATCGGAAACCGCCTTCACTCTCTGAACATGGCGGGGGAGATGATGCTCGCGGCCGCTTTCACCCTCGAGCCGACGCGCGGCGCGTTCGACACCGTGATCGCCCAGCGCGGCCTGGACCCCGAGAGAGTGACCGGCGAGGAGATCGCCGCATCGGCCTCCTCCGCCGAGCACATCACACTGATCTTCGAGATCCAGCGTCGCCTCGTGATGATGAGCGACGAGGATCTCGAGGCCTGGATCGAGGCCGTCGCGTCGATCGCCCGAGGGATCTCCCTTTGACCACCCCCAACAGACAGTGGTGCGAGGGGTGGTGCGTGGCTCTCCCCCATCCCCTCTTGACAGGGTGGGGGGCAATCTCTAGCTTCGCCGAGGGAGCTGATTCGGGGGGATCGGTGCTCCCAGGAGCTCGAGGGCACGTGGGCTGATGGCACCTGAGACATACAGTGGTCACCTCGGTGACATGCTGCTGCGCGAGGGACTTGTCACCAACGAGGCTCTCGAGGAGGCGCTCCGCCGTCAGCGCGAGACGGGCCAGCCCTTGGGGCGCGTCCTCGTCGAGATGCACGCCATCACCGAGCAGGTGAAACTCAATTTCTTCCACAAGCACTTCGGGCACGACGTCGTCTCGCTGCGCGACCATGAGATCCCCGATATCCTCTACACCTACCTCACGCGCTCGACCGCGATGAAGTTCCGCGTCATCCCCTACAAGCTGGAGGGCGACACCCTGGTCGTGGCGATGGAGGACCCGTCGGACCTGGTGATCCTCGACAACCTCAAGGCTCAGGTCGGGCTGCGCATCCGCCCCGTCATCGCGTCGTTCACCGACATCGAGGCGGCCCTCGAGACCTACCCCGGCGGCGATGAGGACGAGGAGGTGATCTGGGAGGAGCCCCCGTCCTTTGCGACGCGCCTGATCAAGTACACCTTCTTCCCAGCGCTCGCCTTCACTCCGCTCGCCACCGTCATCATCCTGATGATCTTCAGTGACGGTTTTCAGTACATCCTGCTCCACCCCCCCATGGGCATGGACACCGTCGACTTCGTGCTCTCCATCACCCTCATCTGGGGGCTGTGGGCGCTCTTCGCCTACGAGCTCGATGGGATTCTGGTCAACCCCGAGCACCGAGACTGAGAGCCAAGGGGATCAAATTCGCTCACTTGTACAGCTACTGATAGCTCCATCTCCATTCATGATCTTGGCCTGGTTGTGGCTCTCCTGTTTGCCAATCCAAGTTCGATGATGCCTCGGCTGTGAGGCGCGAAAGAACATTGCATCCAAGCGTGATGTGTTTTCGTTTGTTGTCTGGATCTCGCGGAGCAATCGCCTCTATCCGAATGTCTGGCATTCCAGGGATGGATACTGTCACGAAATACCAATTATGTCTTTTCATTCCAGTCCCAGGATCAAAGCTCCCCATCGGTCTTGATTTGCCCCATGGCGGGGATCCCGTTGCAACTACGAAGCGCTCAGGAATAATGGTTATGGGCGCCCCTGTATCCCAGAGAGCATCCCATGTTCTTTCTACTCCATTCTCTGTACAGGCAACACCCCCGGGCCATGCGAGTAATCTGACGTTCTCTATGAATGGTTTGAATAAAACAACCGGAGCATGGTTTTCTAGGAACCCAACAATATTCCATTTAGCATGGAAAATCACTCTTCCGTTTCCTCAAAAACCGGTGAGTCAAATCTCAAATACATGTCAACATCTTCTGCATCGGCTTGTGGACCAGTTCCCAACCAACACAATGCGATGGGACCCTCTTGTCTCGCACGAGCATCAAGTCTTGCAATCAGCTCCCCCAGATCCTCACTAGTGTCGATCACAACACCGTTGTGAACTGCCACATATTGTTGTCCATATTGCTGACGCCACATTTGTTCTTTCTTCTGAAAAATCGCCAGCTCGCGTTCGATCTTCTCCTCAGGCGTCGCTTTTGGGGGGGCTTGTCTTTCAAGCGGTTGATCTTCACCGCGTGGTGGCACAAGCGATTTCCCTGTCCAATCGCTATCGAACTGAAAGCGATTACCAAACGGAGGTAGACACTGGCTTCTTTGCATATCGAGCCTAAGAAACTTGTCCTCTTTCACAAGGCGGGGTGCTCCGCGATCCATTGTGCTGGCGCTTACACTCAGTAGTGATTGCGGCAAGTTCTGGATATCATCAGCATAGCCAATTGCCATAGGTATCACCCCTTTTCTTGAAAGACAATGGAATCATGCAATGCCGACAAGTCTGTCTTTGCTGCTCTAAGTGCATCGATCAATATATCAAGTTCAGCTTCCGTCATTTGAAAGCAAAAATCGCTCTGGTTCTTTGAATCAACTCTAATTCGTATCGATACAACGCCCACAGTATCATGGATTTGTGGTTGATAGTCTTCCACCTTTGTGCCCAAGGCATAGGGTTTATCCTGAACTGCCCTCAGCTCAACAGTTGTATAAACACCCGATAGCGTGGGAAAAACACCTTCTCCATATAGGCGTCTTTTATACTCGCCCACCACGGACGGCAACACAGCTTCACGAATTTGAGACATCGCCTGGATAAATATTTCTTTCTCTGGGGGGCTTAAGAAACCAATGCTTCCCAAATCTTCAGCCCACTGGTCTTCTGTGTCGTCTGTCGTTTTTTCGTCTATCATAGCCTCAAGAAAAAACCGTAAAAGCCGAAATATGTATCCTATTTCAACACTTGATCTCTGGATTTGTTCTTGCAGGCGTTCAATGATGAGAGCAGAAACTGCTTTGGTCTTCGAGCCCTCTCGCTCAGGCAATACTTCTATGAGAGCTTTCCGCTTGTCCGGCTCAAGGTTGATGAAAAGCTTTAGATGCCGTTCAAGCTCCTTGTTGCCCTCTGCCACTGGATCAAACTGTGAGAAGAGACGTGATTTCATTGGTTTCTGCTAAGGGCTTTCAGGTCAGCCCTCTTCCTCTCTGTTCTCCACTTCGTCAGGTAGCTAGTATGAGTGTAGAACATCCTGCCCAGTTGTCAAGCTGGACATGCGTAAATCAAGGCCTAACCTCTTTTTTATCAACTACTTGCGGCCTATTGCAGCCTCATGAAGACTTTGCACCCGTTCCACGATCTGGTCGCCATGAAAACGGGCGTTCTCGATGAAGATCATCCCGCTGATGTTGCCGCCGACGATGACCCCCGCGCAGAAGATGCCCGGGACGTCGGTCTCGAGCGTCTCAGGATCGACGCGCGGCTGACGCGTCTCCGGGTCGAGCGTCACGCCGCAGCGCTCGAG
>JAFGKF010000146.1 GCA_016928695.1 Candidatus Sumerlaeota bacterium
GAGTCCTGCGGCTTGCCGCAGAGTTGGGGAACATGAGCAAGCTCATGGACTCCACATGGTTGGAGTCCTGGGGTGCATTCCCCCCCCCCGTATCGTGCCGGAATTCCCATTCCGGCACCTCCTGTCCCCTGAGGGCGAGAGTGGTGTGAGGTGATGTGGGAATCGCAGGAGAAGTGCGATCCACCTGCGCGCGGCGATCACGTCACCTTCGCTTTGAAGCGGGGCTGGGAGAGTCCAGAACCTTTCGGACGATCTGGGCGATCATCGGGGGGGTGAAGGGCTTCAGGATGTAGTCGGCGGCGCCCAGCTGCCGGATGTGCTTCCGCCCGAGGGCGGTCTCCGAGTAGCCGCTGGAGAGAATCACTCTCGTGTCCGGGGCGTTCGAGAGGATCTGCCGCATGGCCTCCAGCCCCGAGAGGCGGGGCATCGAGATGTCGAGGATGACCAGGCCCACGGCGTCTCGGTTCGCCAGGAATGTGTCGACGCTCTCCTGCCCGTCCGCGGCCAGGATCACGTGGTAACCCAGATTTTCCAGGATCATTCGGCTCACGTCGCGGATCATCTCCTCGTCGTCTGCCAGGAGAATGGTCTCATCACCACCTGTCAGCGGCTCGCTGTCCTCCTCCTCGGCTGAGGCGAGAGCTGCGTCCACGACGGGCAGCAGGATGCTGAAGGTTGTCCCGCGCCCGACCTCGCTCTCGACGCTGATCCATCCCGAGTGCTGCTTGACGATGCCGTAGGCCGTCGCGAGGCCGAGGCCTGTGCCCTTCCCTCGCCCCTTGGTGGTGAAGAAAGGCTCGAAGATGCGTCTCTGGGTCTCAGGATCGATGCCGGCGCCGGTGTCGGAGACGGAGAGAAGGACATAGTCCCCCGGCGAGGCCTCCGGGTTGCTGCGGCACATCTGCTCGGTGATGTGAACGCACCGTGCCCCCATGGTGATTCTCAGCTTCGGCGGAGGATCGCTCAGCGAGATCTGATCCAGGGCATCGCGGGCATTGACGCAGAGGTTGAGCAGGACCTGGTGCATCTGCCCCGGGTCCGCCAGCACGCAGGGCAGGCTATCCTCGGCCTCGATCAGCATCTCAATGCGCCGGTCGAAGGTCTTGCTCGTGATGCTGACCACCTCGGCGATGACCTCGCGGAGGTCGATGGGCCGCATCTCGACCTCGGACTTCCGTCCGAAGGCCAGGAGCTGCCGAACCAGATCGATGCCCCGCTGGCAGGCCTGCTCCAGATTCGCGAGGAGCTGGCGGCACTTGTCGGGGTCCTCTGTGATCTTCAGCAGCTGAATGCCGTTGATGACCACCGTCAGCAGGTTGTTGAAGTCGTGAGCGATTCCGCCTGCCAGCTGACCGATGGCCTCCAGCTTCTGGTTCTGGCGAAGCATCTCGTCGAGATTCTCATGCCCCTGCGACCCGTTGCCCTCGAGCTCTTTCACACGCTCTTTGAGGGCAGAGATCTCTGCCAGAAGCTGAGCACGCGGTTTCTCGATCTCAAACATGCGTGACCTCTGCGTCGCTCCCCATTGGGATGCACCCAATTCCCTGAGGCGGTTCCGCAGGGCGGCCCATGGGGAGTGCCATCCGCCCACTGAATTTTCCATCGGATGGAATCACTGAGAACATGAGAGACAACTGCTCTGTGATCTCTGGTTTCAGGCCAACATGTGTCTATTCAGAGGGATAAGACCGGTCCGATGGAGGGAGTGGGAGACAGAGACGGATGACAACCCCGGGGCGGGGGCTCCCGAGCTGACCGCCGCAACGCACTCATTTGCCTCAAGAAAGACCACAGGGGGGTCGAAGAGGGGGCTGAGCCGGTACATTCAGGGATCACCCATGAGCAGACTCCCCTTCATCCTTGGGGCTCTCATGCTCGGCAGCGGCGTGTCCGCGCAGCTCGCCAGCTCAGAGAGCTGGCAGCTCGAGACCCTGGCGCTCACCGGGGGAGGCGCGACGGCTCTCTCGCCCCATCATCAGATCTGGTGCTCAGTGGCGCCGGGGATCCCCCTGGCCTCCGGGTCGGTGACCATTCACGGCGGCACCCATGCGATTCAGCCCGGCCTGATCCCCACGCTCTATCCGCGGGGGCGAGCCGGCGATGCCAACGGCGATGGTCTGATCGATGCCGCGGACATTGTCTGTGCGGGCAACCATCTGCGCCGGCCCGGCCAGTGGCCCCTGCCGATCGAGGGCCTCCTCAGCGCCGATGTGAACTTCGACATGAGAATCACTCCCCACGATCTGGAGGGGATCGCCGACATCATCGTCGGCCTTCGGTGAGATCCCCATGACAGCGACATCTCAAAGCGCCACTCGATGGCAGAGGGCCCGTGCCTGACAGGAGGGATGCCCCACCATGTCCATCCGCCCCATCTCCACCCTTGCGCTCGCGCTTCTTCTGGGATTCGGCTCTTTCGCCGCCGCCCAGCCCCCCGAGGCCCTGACCTTTCAGGGACGCCTGATCGACGCCGCGGGTCTTCCCATCACCAGCACGACGGTGGTCAATTTCAAGATCTACCACGGCGGTGATCCCCATCTCGGAGGGGGAGAGCTGGTCTATGAGGAAAACGCGACCATCACCCCGGATGCCACGGGGATTTTTCTCCACAGCATCGGGACCGGCTCGATCGTCGCTCCCTGGGCCCCTCTCAGTGCGCACACTTTCGACACCGATGAGTTCGTCTATGTCGCGGTGAGCATCGACGGCAGCCCTCTTCTGCCTCGCACTCTGATCACCCCGGCCGCCTATGCGCTCATCGCCCACAGGGCCTCCACGGCGGAGGACGCCGAGAGTCTCGGGGGGCTGCCGGCCAGTGCCTATCTCACAAGTGGGGAGATCACCTTCTCCGCCGTCAGCGGGGAGGTCACAGATTCCCAGATCAGTGACACGCTGACGGTGGGGCCAGGGTCCTCTGTCGATGTCTCCGCGCTGCCGCCGAGCGTCACGCTCCTCGGCCCCACGGTGGATCTCGCCGCCGAGGTGATCGGCGATCTCGACCCCGACCGCCTGGCGGGCGATGCGGTGGATGACGACATGATCGATGCCGGCCTCATCGGTGCGGGGCTGAGCGACGCGCAGGTCAGCGATGCGCTCACCGTGGCCCCGGCTGGCAGCGTCGACGTCGGCGCGCTGACCATCCCCGGAGAGATCCGGGGCGATGTGCTCTACTTCAACGGCGCGCAGTGGACGCGCCTGCCCCCCGGCAGCTCGGGCCAGGTGCTTCAGACCCTCGGAGTCGGGGGAGAGCCCCAGTGGGCCAATGTCCTGGGGGCGCTGACCGATGCAACCGCGCCGGATCTCACGCTTCGCTGGAATGGGACGAACTGGGTGGAGAATCGTCTGCTCACCATCTCAGAGACCGGCGTCGTGGTCACGCCCGAGCTCTTTGTCACCTCCTCCTTCGAGATCAGCGATGAGGCGACTCTGGGACACTCGGCCAGCGCGGAGCTGA
>JAFGKF010000147.1 GCA_016928695.1 Candidatus Sumerlaeota bacterium
CCATGTCGTCGGACTCGGTGTACTCGACCTCCTCAGTGTGAACGAGGCGAAGACGCTGGGTGACCCCGCTGTTCTCATACGCGTCATTGGTGACATCCACCGCCTGCTGGATCTCGGCCAGGATTGACGTCTCCCCCCCTTCATCCTCGCGGGCCGCGGGGGTGTAGACCACCATCACATCGATCTGTGCGCCCTCGTCCGGAGGACTGGGGAAGTCCTGCGACACAGGGAGAGTGGGGAGCTCGGAGTGCAGGGCCAGGGCATCGGGGGGAATCCGGTCCGGGTCGATCTCCTGGATCACCGAGGTCCCATCAGATCGATGCCTCACGCGGAAGTGCCCCTGCGTGGCCGATTGAATCTCTGCGACAACGACCTCTCCCTCGCGGGTCAGAACCACTGTGCTCTCCGGTTCGATCAGAAGATGGCCGAACCAGGTGAAACGGTCAGCGGCGCGGCTCACGCCGGAGTCGAAGGCGGCATCGAGACTGGCATCGTCGAACAGGTTGAGTCTGAGTGAGCCCCCTCTGCGGGGCGCGGCCGAGTCCAAGCCCGCGAGATCGATTGTCGCGGCGCGCTGGCGGAGCACGGGGGAATCCTGTGAGAGTTCGACGATCGAGGAGCCCTGGGGCACTGCGGGGAAGAAGAGATCAGCCGTTGCCGCGGCACCCGGGAGAGCGCTGGCAAGCAGAAGGACGGAGCCTGCCCAGCGACCCAAGCCGCACAGCCATCCTTTCACCATTTCTCTGCTGCCCTCCCTGTACAGGGACGTGCCGCGTTTTCCTGAAGTGATGAGCCACTCCGGACGATCTTTTATTCAGATGAACTGCTGATTTGTCAAAGGTTGACGTTCCCCGTGCGCCCTTCACAAATCCCCCCTTCGCAAGAAAACGCCAAAGCCCTTTGACATCAATGACATAGACTGAAAGGGTGCGGCGATGTGGCGCACGTGGGGCCACAGTTTTTCGGGTGTGTTCGATGATGGTTGGGACGCGATTCCGAGCCCAGGGCCCAGCTCTGCTTCTCATGGCGCTCCTCGCAGCTGCTCTCCCCGCCCAGGGGGAGATCGCCATCAACTGTGGCTCGGCCGTCTCCGCAGAGGATGCGCCCGATGGGCTCATCTTCAGTCCGGATCAGCCGTACATCGCCGGTGTCCAGCCGGGCTATGAGGGGGGAACGATCCACACTCTGGAGCAGGTCCATGTGGACACCATGGGCGGGACGGAGAACAACCGGGCTCTCTATGCCGCGGACCGCGTCGGGTGGACCGCCTACCGCTTCGACGTCCCCCCGGATCTCTATGCCGTCCAGCTCCACCTCATGGAGACCGAGCATCATTTCCATGGCCGGCGAGTGATATCGATCGCGGTCGAGGGCATCTCGGTGATCGAGAACCTCGACATCTGGGACCAGGTGCGTCTCGACTACGCCTTTCCCATCTGTGTCTCGGCGGAGGTGACCGACGGCACGCTGGACGTCACCTCCACCGCGTCGGTGGGGGAGACGATTCTCTCGGGCATCTCGGTGGTCAGCGTCTCGCCGGAGAGCGTGGCCCCAGCCGTGCCTGAGGGCTTCGATGTGATCGGCGGCTATGAGATGAACATCCTCAACTGGGACCCGGTGCCCGAGGCCGACCTGTGGGGATACAACATCTGTTGCCAGGCCGATGGGGGGAGCATCGAGCAGATCAACACCGATGTGACGCGTGTCACACGTTATCTTGACACCGCCGTCACCACAGGCGTCCCCTGCTCGTACGCGGTCACCTCGGTGGATCTCTGGGGCAACGAGAGCGCACCCACGTCGATCCTGCAGGCCGCGGCTCTCGAGCACACGGAGTCCTCGCTGCCCGTCTACGAGCTGGAGATCTCGGAGAGCGCTCTGGCTCAGCTCACCGCGGACATCTGGGCGGAGGAGTATGTGCCCGCCCTGTTCCGCTTCGAGGGACGCGAGTGGGAGGTGGAGGTCCGATTCCGCGGTCACTCCACGCGCGATCTGGACAAGAAGAACTGGAAGATCCGCTTCCCCGCGGGTGACCTCTTCTTCGGGCGGCGGAAGCTCAACCTGCAGTCCGAGATGATCGACTCCTCGATGCTGATCGACCGCCTCGGCTACGCGGTGTGCGACTCAGCGGGTTCGCTGACGCCCCACACCGAGCCGGTTCACCTGGTGATCAACGGGGAATTCGCAGGCGTCTATCTCAGCGTCGAGCAGATCGACGAGCACTTCCTCGCGGCGCGCGGGCTCGACACCACGGGCACCATCTATCAGATGATCACCACCAACCTGCAGGCCCTGCCCTCCCCCGAGCTGTACATCGAGCACTACGAGCTCGAGACGAACGAGGAGACCGCGGATCACAGCGACATCACGGCGCTCACGCACCTGATCGATGACACGCCCGACAGCCGCATCGGGGGGGCGCTGCTTGCCGGTGTGAACCTCGAGTCCGTCTTCGCCTTCTACGCGGCGAACAACGCGGTGGCCGACCCCGACGACATCTTCAACAACACGTTTCTCCTCAACGACCCGCTGACCGGGCGCTGGCAGTGGATCAACTGGGATCACACCGCGGGATTTGTCTTCTCCGATCTCCCGCTGAACTCCGGGACTCAGGCCCAGCCCTCACCGATCGGCACGGGCGCCTGGAATCACATTTTCAACCGCGTGATGACGACACCCCACCTTCGCCGAGCACACCTTCTGCGCCAGGCGGAGCTGAGCGCGGGCCTGGCCCACCCCGACGCGATGAATGCGCTCATCGACGCGTATCACGCAGAGATCGAGTTCGATGCTCTCCGTGACCCGCACAAGGGGGGGCGTGAGGACCCCGGAAAAATGGAGTACATCACCGGCTATCTGGGCCGCTGGATCGGCTATCGGAACGACTATGTCACCGCACAGCTCCCCCTGGAGATGCCCGACCTCGGCCCGGCGGCAGCGCTGCTGATCAATGAGGTGGTGGCCGACGGTCTCGCGGCCCAGGCCGATGAGATGGGCGACTTCGATCCGTGGATCGAGATACTCAACACGGGCGACACCGCGGTCGACCTGGCGGGACTGCACATCACAGACGACGCCTCGGATCTGACGCGCTGGACGTTCCCCACGACGGTGATCATCCCGCCGGGTGGACGCGCACTCGTCTGGGCGGATGGCGAGCCGGCCGAGGGCCCCCTCCACACCGGCTTCACTCTCCTCCCCTCGGGGGGAGCCGATCTGACCCTGGCGGCCGCCGATGGGGTGACGATCCTGAGCCAGATCGCGCTGCCCGCCCTCGGACCGGATGAGTCGCTGAGCTGCTATCCCGATGGCCGCCTGAACATGATCCGGGCGGAGTCGCCGACGCCCCTTGCGGTGAACACGGGGCCCGCGCAGCCGCTCTCGCTCCTCCTCAACGAGATCATGACGCTCAACGGCCACAGCGCCCGCGATGAGCACGGAGAGACCGATGCCTGGCTCGAGATCTTCAGCGAGGTGGGCGCCCCGGTCATCCTCGATGGGATGGGCCTGACGAACGACCTCGGACAACCCGGTCTCTGGCCCTTCCCGGCGGGGACACAGATCGAGGCCAACGGCCACCTCGTCGTCTGGCTGGATGGAGAGACCGGTGACGGTCCTCTGCACACCTCATTCGCCGTCTCTCCCGAGGCGGGGGTGATCGCCCTGCACCGCCTGAGCGACGGTTATCTGATCGATCAGATCGCCCACCCCGACCCGACCGTGGACGTCTCGCACGGGCGGTTCCCCGATGGGGCATCGACACTGTATGCCATGCCCTCCCCCACTCCGGGGGCTCCCAATGTCCTCTCCACTCCGAGCGGCCTGGTGATCAACGAGCTGCTCGCCTCCAACGACTCGTTCGGCCAGGACGAGACGGGGGCTTTCGAGGACTGGGTGGAGATTCACAATCCGACGGCGACACCCCTCAGCGCCGGAGGCATGTGGCTCACGGACAGCTTCGACAACCTGATGCGCTGGCAGATCCCCACGATCGCCGAGACCACCATCCCGCCGGGGGGCCATCTCCTGATCTGGGCCGACGACGACAACAATCCCCCCGACGGCCCGCTGCACACCAGCTTCAAGCTCTCGGCGGCGGGTGAGGAGGTCGCACTCGTGGCGGCCGATGGGGTGACAGTGATCGACTCGGTGGTCTTCGGCGCACAGGTCACCGACGTGGCATGGGCGCGATTTCCCGACGGGGGATCGGTGTTCGTCCCGACGGCCCTGCCCACCCCTGAGGCATCGAATTCCCTCACGCTGACCCTCAGCGACATGGTCGACGCCCTGCTGGGTCAGCGCACTCTCAGTGTGGCCGAGCAGGCCGAGGCCGACGTGAACGGGGACGGGGTGCTGGACGCCGCCGATCTCGTGGAGCGGCTGTGGCTGGGCTTGCCATGAGACCCCGAGAGGAGCGTTGGGAAACCCGCCCGAGCATTCCACTGGTCTTGACGGAAACGGTCAGTTGGGAGGACTGTGCGACTGGGGGCAACTGGCAGGGGCGGAGGGATCAGGAGCCCTGTGGACGACCTCCGGAGCAGAGGGCCGAGCGTGTTGGGCGGAAACCACATAATCCCCCCGCAACCCGCGCTCGGGACGGCCTGCTGTGTTGTGAATACAGGCCTTGTGCGAGTCTAGCCGCAGGGCTTTTATGCCGCGATGCTGCGGCCCAAAGGTGTTATCGAGAAACCATATGACCATTGTTGGCCGTTGACAGATGCATCCGCAGGATGCATATTGATCTGCATGAGAACAACACTCAACATCGATGACGCCGTTCTGGAGAAGGCATCTCGTCTCACCGGGGTGCGAGAGAAGACAGCCCTGGTGC
>JAFGKF010000148.1 GCA_016928695.1 Candidatus Sumerlaeota bacterium
AGAACCTCGGTCACGTAGTGCGCGCTGCACCCAGCCACCCGCGCCCCCGCCTCGTACGCCTGAAGGTAGGCGTTGGGGCCGGGGTAGAAGGGGAGAAGCGAGGGGTGGATGTTGATCATCCGCCACTTCCACCTCTCGCACATCCAGGGGGGGATGATCTGCATGTAGCGGGCCAGCGCCACGAGCTCCGCCCCGCTCGCCTCGAGCCGCTCCTGGATCCAGCGGAAGTGTGTCTCCTTGTCCTCCTTCGCGACGGGCTGCCACTCGAAGGGCAGACCCAGCCGCGCGGCGATCTCCGCCAGGTCTTCGCGGTTCGACAGCACGCAGACGATCTCCGCGGCCATCTGCATGGAGGTGATGTCGGCGGCGATCTGCTCGAGGCAGTGGGGCTCGCGTGTGACCAGGATGCCGAGCCTCGTCTTTTTCGGCCGGCTGTGGAGGTTGACCTTGATCCTCATCCCGATCTGCTCGCCGATGGACAGCAGGTCGGTGATCAGCTCGTCGAGGCTGATCGACATGTCGCGGATGTCGACCAGCATGTGCATGACGAACAGCCCCTCGACGACGTGCTGCTCGATGTCCTCGATGTTGATGCTGCGCTCCGCCAGATGGGTGCAGATGCGCGCCACCACCCCCTTCTGGTCTTTGCCAGAGACGGAGATGACGGCCAGGACACGGTCGGGCATGGGATCACTTCCTCTGAGCTCAGAGCCCACCGTGATGCAGGGTTGGAGTCAAGTGGTCATGTGGAAGATGGGGTCTTTTCTCCCCTCTCCCTCATCAGCACCGGCGAGGCGGCCAAGTGCCCCAGCCGCAGCGTCTCGCCCGTCCGGGGGTTGACCTCGCCGAACTGGAGGACGCCCGTGGGGCAGGACTGCACGCAGGCGGAGCAGCGGACGCATTCGGGGTCCTCCATGGGCCTTCCCCGGTTGGCGAAGCCCATGACGTCGATCCCCTGGTGGCAGACCGAGGTGCAGACGTTGCAGGAGATGCAGCGCTTTTTGTCCGCCAAGATCCGGAACCGGCTGAACCGCGCGAAGATGTGCATCAGTGCGGCCAGCGGGCAGGCGAAGCGGCACCAGACGCGGCCGCTGAAGTGCCAGTAGAGTCCCACGCCCAGAATCCCCGCCCAGAAGAGGTCGACAAACCAGACGTAGTTGAGCGCGGGGATGCCATGGAGGACGAGCTCGTACGCCTTCCCCAAGACCGACTCGGGCCAGATCCACGACAGGGATCGGGTGATGAGGAGGAGAAACGCGAGGAGCAGAAAAACCTGCCCGATCATGTTCAGGCGATTCCAGGCGGGCCCGTGCGGCATCTTGTGGCGATGCGCATCGCCCATCGTCTCGGCGAGCGCACCGCATGAGCAGATCCAACCGCAGTAAGCCCCCTTGCCCCACTTTCGGATGAGCAGCGGGATGATCACGAATGTCTGCACGAGGCTGATGATCAGCCAGCCCCACATCGGCTGAGAGGTGAACACGTTCCAGAAGAAAAGCGGCCAGGCGAGGATGAGACCGAACGCCCGCCAATACTCACGGCCATGGCCGTAATTCACCTGGGGGAAGAGCTCGTCGGCGACTGACTTCATCCACCCCGAGTCGAACCACCCGTTGTTCCCCGCCCACGGCAGAAGAATGTAGGGCAGGAGAAAGAGAGGTATCACCTGGATCGTGGTGAGAGTGAGCGTCTGGACGGTGACGTACGGCGTTCTCCGTCGCCGGATGCGGCGAATGCCGAAGAGGATCACGCACAGGCAGTAGGCGAGGGAGTAATAGAAGCCCGGCTCGCCGAGGGAGACCCTCAGCGTCCCGAGAAGATGTGCCGGATTGGCGAAGTCCTTGCCCAGCCCCTGCCACCACGTGGGGACAGCGAACGGGAACCAGCTGTTGCGGGCGAAGATCTCATTGATGGGGAGAAAGACCCCGCCCTTCTTCCAGTGGTAGACGAAGACCGCTGCGGTCAGCACCAGCGCGAGGCTGAGGTGAGACCGCCATGTCCACTCGCCGTGGATGCGCACTCCGCTGCGCCGCAGGAAATCGAGCGGGGGCTCGCGCCCGATCATCACGAAGACGGCGTCGTTGGGCAGGCGCTGGTCATTCCCCCCGCTGTCCGTGATGACGATGGCGTCCTCGGTGATCTCCCGCGGTCGGCTCCCCATCATCAGGGTCAGGCGACCCTCCGCCCGGAGAGCCTCGAGCCGCTCGACGCTCTCCGCCTTCGGGCGAGAGAACTCCTTTTTCCGATACGAAAGCGTCACACGGCCACCGCACTCGGCGATGGCGATGGCTGTCTCCAGCGCGGTGTCGCCCCCGCCGATCACGGCGACGTCGCGGTCGCAGTGATCCCTCGGGTCATGGAGGCGATTCGTGACCTTGTCGAGCTCCTCACCGGGGATGCCAAGCCTCCGGAAGTTGCCCGATCGCCCGATGGCGATGATCACACGGTGAGCCCGCAGCGGCTCGGCCTCGGAGATCATGACCTCGAAGACACCACCACGCCGCTCGACGCCCTCTGCGTGGGCGATTCGGGGCTCGATGCCCGCCCCACGCATCTTCTCCGACAGCTCCTTGATCAGCCCCTCACGGACATCAGAGCGCTCGCTGAACTGGAGATCCCCAGCGGGCGTCATCTCCGTGGGGTAGGTGTAGATGGGCTTTCCCCGCGGGAAGTTGACGATGGTGGAAAACGGGGTGGAGGACTCGAGGATCTCGAAGCTCAGTCCCCGCTTTTTCGCCTCGAGGGCCGCGGCGAAGCCGGACACCCCTCCGCCGATGATCACGAGGTCGAGAACGCCCTCCCCCCGGCTGCGCCCGGCGAATGCCGGGTCCGTGGCGATCGTCTGCACCGCCCGGGTGCCCGAATCCGCGGCAAACTTGAGCAGGGGAATGCCCGTCAGGTCTCCGACGATGAAAAGCCCCGGGACATTGGTGGAGAGGTCATCGTTCACTCGGGGAAGACGCTCGATCCTCCCCGCGGGCCACATGGTGTGGAGCCATCGTGTGTATCCGGTCAGGAGTCCCAGCATCTCAGTCACGTCCTTTTCCGCTGTGCGGTGAGAGCATGACCCTGCCTGGAGTGCGACGCCAAGGATGTTATGTGCTTCACAGGCCGTGAAAAAAGGGCGATGCTCTCGGGGCCATGGCAGATCGCGTGACATCCGTCTGGGTGCTGGGCAATCAGCTGAGCCACGAGGACAACTCCGCCCTGCGCACCGCCCCCCGCGATGCGCCGGTGGTGATGATCGAGTCGCTCCCCCAGGCGCTCAGCCGCCCCTTCAGCCGCATGCGGATCGCCCTGATCTGGAGTGCGATGCGGCATTTCGCCCAGGAGCTCCGCCGCGAGGGGCGCGCCGTCGAGTATCACGCCGTCGGGCGGGAGCCCTCGCCCGGCGATGAGGCGACCTTCGTCGACATCCTCCGCACGCACATCGAGCGCCGCGGCACCGAGCGCCTGCTCGTCATGGCCCCCGCCGACTGGACCATGCACGGCTACATCGCGAAGGCGCGGAGGCACCTGGGGATCGCCATCGAGGTGACCTCCGACCGGCACTTCGTCAGCGGGCACGGCACTCCCGAGAGAGCCGCCGAGGCGAATCCCGCAATGTCACCCGACGCTCTCACACGCGAGCTGAGGCGTCGCTGTCGAATCCTCGTCGACGCCAAGGGCGAGCCTGAGGGCGGTCAGTGGTTCTTCGAGGCGAAGGGCAAGCGCCCTGAGGAGGGCAAGCGCCCCTCCATCCCTCGCATCGAGCCCGACGACATCACCCGGGAGGTCATCGCCACGGTCCAGGCCCGCTTCCCAGACCGCGTGGGTGACCTCGACCAGTTCGGCTATCCCGTCTGCCGCCACGATGCGCTCCAGTGGCTCGAGGACTTCGTGGAGCAGCGGCTGCCGACATGGGGCGATCACCATGACACCATGGAGCATGGGCGATCGGTCCTCTCGCAGTCGATGCTGTCGCCCGCGCTCAATCTCGGGCTGCTCGGTCCGCTCGAGGTTGCCGCCCGCGTCGAGCGCGCCTACCAGGCCGGGGGCGTCCCGCTCCCCGCGGCGGTGGGATTCATCCGCGACCTGCTCGGGTGGCGCGAGTTCGTCCACACCGTCCACTGGACGCGCAGCCCGGGCCACGCGGAGTCGAACTTCTTCGACGCTCGGCGGCCCCTGCCCGAGTTCCTCTGGACCGGCGAGACGCGCTGCGCCTGCCTCGCGGACATCATCCACCGCAGCCTCGCCACCGCCCACGCCAGCCGGAGCGAGCGCCTCATGGTGCTCGGCAACTATCTCCTGATGATCGGCGCCGATCCCGCCGCGGCCTGCGAGTGGTTCGGGTCCGTGTTCGCCGATGCCTGGGAGTGGTGCGCCGTGCCCAACACCATCGGGGTGGCGCTCTGGGCCGACGGCGGCGTGATGGCCTCCAAGCCCTACGCGGCCAGTGCGAACTACATCAGCCGGCTCTCCGACCACTGTGCCCACTGCGGGCTCGACCACACGACGCGCGAGGGCCCCGACGCCTGCCCCTTCAACTATCTCTACTGGAACTTCGTCGTGAACAGCCGCCCCCGCCTCGGCCATGTGCCCCGCATGTCGAAGGCCTTCGAGCACCTCGACCGCCTCGGCGCCCGCGAGATCACCCTCTGCGCATCGCAGACGGCGAGGCACCTGGAGGAGATCGGGGTGGGCGGGCCGCCCAAAGCCTCTTGACCCTCGGCGCCTCGGTGTGAACCCTGATCTCCCCTCCGAAGGACAGAGGCCCATGCACATCCGCGACATCTTCGAACACCAGAGAACCACCTGCTCGTTCGAGTTCTTCCCCCCCAAGACCCCCAAGGGGTGGGAGAGGCTCTTCACGACGATCCGCGAGCTCGAGGATCTCAAGCCCTCGTTCATCTCCGTGACCTACGGCGCGGGGGGATCGACCCGCGAGCAGACCCATGACCTGGTGCTCCGCATCAGGAGGGAGACAAATCTCCATCCCATTCCGCACCTGACCTGCGTCTGCCACACTGCGGGTGAGATCCAGCAGATCCTGGCCCGCTATGCCTCCGAGGGGGTCTCGAACATCCTGGCGCTGGGGGGCGATCCGCCCGTCGGCCGCTCGGGGTACGATCGCTCGGGCGACGCCTTCCAGCACGCCTCCGATCTGGTGCGCTTCATCCGGCGCTACAACGAGTCGGGCGCCCACCCCGACGCCCGAGGCTTCGGAATCGGCGTGGCGGGTTTCCCCGAGGGGCACCCGGCCACGCCCAATCGCCTGACGGAGATGGAGCATCTCCGGGCGAAGGTCGATGAGGGAGCGGACTACATCTGCTCCCAGCTCTTCTTCAGCAACGACGACTTCTACGACTGGCGCGACCGATGCGATCTGGCGGGCATCCACGTCCCCATCATCGCGGGGATCATGCCTGTCACCTCGCTCCAGGGGATGAAGCGCATGGCCGAGCTGGCCGCGGGGGCGCGCTATCCGGCCAAGCTGCTCCGCGCCATCGAGCGCTGCGAGGGCGACGACGATGCGATCCGCCGCGTCGGCGTCCACTGGGCGACGCAGCAGTGCCTCGATCTGCTCGACAACGACGTCCGAGGGCTTCACTTCTACACGCTCAATCAGTCCGACGCGACGATCCAGATCTACCGCACGCTGGGGCTGCGCGACAGCGACATCCTCAAGGCCGAGCACTGACCCGCCGAGCTTGACACCCCCGAATCGGGGGCCGACGCTGAACCGGTGAACCCATCGGGTGGACCGGGAACGGACCCGCGCGTGACCTTGTCCAATGCGATGCAAGGCGTGGGTGGGCCGGCACCGGATGGTGAATTCCCGCCCCCTCAGGAGATCGCGCATGCGCACGGACAACATGGCATTGCCCCCCGTGATCGGCTGGGCTGTGGCACTCATGGCCCTGGCCATGCCCACCCAGAGCCCCGCTCAGCGCCCCTCGCTCCTGATGCCCGACCGCCCCACCGAGGGACTGCTGACCGCCTCGGACACGCGCTCGTCGTCGGGGGGCTTCCAGGATGCCTATTTCTTTGTGGGGCAGGCGAATCAGCCCGTCGAGATCACCGTTTCGAGCCAGGACTTCGACACCTTTCTGGTGCTGCGCAGCCCCACCGGCGCCGAGGAGATGAACGACGACGCGCGGGATGGCTCCACCGACTCCCAGATCGCCACCGTCCTCTCCGAGACGGGGACACACACGGTCACCGTCACCTCCTTCGCCCCCGATCAGACGGGGACCTATGAGATCACCCTGCGGCGGGGCCGGGTGGGTCAGAGCTCGGTCGATGCCCCCTCCACGTCATCCGCCACCGCTCCCACCCCCAGCCAGGCCACACCGATCGCCTATGGCGAGACTGTCCAGGGCAGCCTCTCCGCGACCGATGCGATCCGCAGCGGCTGCTGGGAGGACCACTTCGAATTCACCGGCTCCACCGGCGATGCAGTCACGATCGCGCTCGACTCGGTCGAGGTCGACCCACTCGTCCGACTGATCTCCCCCGTCGGCGGGGAGACGTCCGACGACGATCATGGCGAGGGGACCAACGCGCTTCTCCAGGTGACCCTCAGCGAGACGGGCACACACACCATCGTCGCCACCACCTTCAATCCGGGTGAGCAGGGGAGTTACACACTGCGCCTCGAGGGGGGTCCCGCGGCGGCGCTCCCCCCCGTGCCCCCCGGTGCCAGCGCGCTCGCGGTGGGGCAGAGCGTCACAGGCCACCTCGATCCCACGGACACCCGCCGCTCCGGGGGACAGTGGGCCGAGCACCATCTGCTCCCGGTCGTGCCGGGCGACGTCATCGAGATCACCATGTCCTCGCCCGACGTCGACTCGTATGTGATTCTCCGCGCGCCCAGTGGCCATGAGGTCTTCGACGACGACGGTGGCGCGATGTTCGACTCGCGGCTGGTGGCGACCATCACCGAGTCGGGGCTTCATGAGATCATCGCCACCTCCTACGGGCCGGAGGAGCAGGGCCGCTACACCCTGGCAGTCAACCGCACCACCGCGGCGGCCGCTGCGGTCACTTCCCCCCCCATCCCACCCTTTGGGGGGATGATGTTCACCCGCACGGTCAGTGGCCCCACCGGTCAGGGGACACCGATCCAGATCGGCCAGGCGATCAGTGGCACCCTCCGGGCCGGCGACGAGGAGCTCCCATCGGGCACGCTGTTCGATCGCTACTCGTTCCTCGGTGAAGCCGGTCAGGCCGTCGAGGTGATCATGGAATCGCAGCTGGTCGACACCTACCTCATCGTCCGGCGGCCCAATGGCGAGCAGCAGGAGAACGACGACTATCAGATGAGCACGTCCATCTCGCGGGTCCACATGACATTCGCCGAGACGGGATATCACGACATCATCGCCACCACCTTCTTCGCGGGCGAATCCGGATCGTACTCGCTCACCGTGAGTGCCGCGGAGCCCCTGCGAAACACCCACGGCGGCCCGATCCGAGTCGGTCAGTCGGTGGAGGGGGTGCTGGCGGCAGGCGATCCGACGATGACCGACGGTGAGTACTGCGATGAGTACGAGCTCGAGGTGCAGTCGGGCCAGCAGATCCAGATCCGCCTCACGTCGGGTGACTTCGACACCTACTTGGTCTACCTGGACCCCAGTGGGATCCAGCAGGACAACGACGACATGGACTTCGATCTCAACTCGGGGCTCGATGTCACCGTGGGGGCATCGGGGACGGCGAGGATCGGCGTCACCAGCTATCGCCCCGGCGCCATCGGATCCTACACCCTGCGGGTCGATGGCGAGAGCCTGGGGGGAGCCCTGGGCGTCCGCTCGGCGATTCCCAACGCGGGGCCGAGCACGGCCCTGACGCGGGGCCGCACGGTCAACGGTCAGCTGGGACCCGGCGACCAGATCCTGTCCACCGGCGAGCTGTGCGACGTCTTCTCGATGTTCGGCCAGGCGGGGCAGACCTTCACTGTCAGCCTGTCCTCAGGCGATCTCGAGCCGCGCATTCTCATCCGCCTGCCCGGCGGTGAGCAGATCGAGAGCTCCCCTCCCACGGGTGGGGAAACCACACTGAACGCCACTGTGCCCCAGACCGGTCCCTGCACCATTGTCGCCACCACCACCACCACCGGTCAGATGGGGCGATACTCGCTGAGAGTCCAATGAGGTCGAAGAGCAGAGACCGATGAAAGCCAACACCCCCCTCTCCGCACTGGCTCTCGCCCTGGTGGCGCTGGCGCTCCAGGTTCCCGCCCAGCAGCCCGTGATCCCGGGGCAGCCGCTCATCGCCACACTGTCGCCAGGGCAGACAATGCAGTTCGCGGTGGACAGCTCAGCCGGAGATCGGGTTGAGATCATGGTCACCTCGCAGAGCTTCACCCCGAGGATTTTCATCCAGTGCCCCAGGGGCCCCACAGCCAGCAGCCAGGGGCGACGGGTCCAGACCACCGTGACCTCCCCCCAGGGGGGGCAGGTGCTCTGCACCGTGCAGGCCGTGGAACCGCAGGGGCAGGGGCAGTTCGTGATTCAGGCGAACACGGTGTCGTCCCAGTCGTCGAGCGCGGGGGTGTCCCAGATCGCCCTGGGCCAGACGATTCGAGGGACCCTGGCCCCCGGGGATCGAACCATGCAGACGGGCGAGCTGTTTGACCGCCACGTCTTCGAGGGCCAGGCGGGACAGCACGTGACCATCACAGCGCGCTCGAGCGCCTTTGATGCCTATCTGATCCTGCGCACGCCGAGGGGGAGCGAGACGGAGAATGACGATCACGGCTCCAGCCGCGATGCCAGGATCTCATTGACCCTGCCCGAGACAGGAACGTATCAGATCGACGTCACGTCCGCCGTCGGCAGTGTGGGGCAGGGCCCCTATGAGCTGGTGGTGGAGTGACCGCGCTGCCGAGGTGGACAGTGGCGGGGCGTGGAGCGATGATTCAACCAAACACATGAGCCGAGGTGGCATGGAATGTTTCAACGTCTGACACTGATCTCCCTGATGCTCGCAGCGGCGATCTGCGCCGGGGCGGGGGCACCCCAGATGATCTTCATCGGGCAGTTTGTCCCAGGTGCCCTCGAGCAGGGCGACGATCACATCCGCTCGGGCGAACTCTGTGATGTCTACTGGTTCGACGCCAGCGCGGGGCAGACGATCTCCATCCGACTCGATTCGGATGATTTCGATCCCTATCTGATCCTGCGCCACCCGGGCGGCTCCCAGACGGAGAACGACGATTTCGACGGAACCCTGAATGCCGGCATGAACATCCAGCTGCCCGAGAGCGGCCAGTACCAGCTGGTGGTGACCAGCTATCAGCCGGGAGACACCGGGGCCTACACACTGAGGGTGATGCCGCTGGGCGAGGCGCCTCAGGAGACGATCCCGACACGCACATCTTATCCGATCGCGCCTCCTGAGACAGCACCAGAGCCCCAGACCGAGCCGATCACTCCGCCAAATCCCTGGGCCACACGACAGCCCACGGAGCCCCAATCCGCGCCACCCATCACATGGCAGAGGGAGACGCCCTCCACCCCTGCCCCCACCACACAGCCCGCAGAGACATTGGGAGGCCTCGGGAGCATCCCTGCCCCCACCACCTTCCCATCCACTCCTCCGACCTCAGGCGGATTCGGTGCACCGTTTCCGGCGCCCAATGTGATGCCCTGGGAGGCTCCTCCCACAGGCACAGTCTCACCCAGTCCCGTGCCGCCCATGGTGGATGGGGGAGGCATTGCACAGGGCCAGACCTCTCGCGGTCAGCTGGGTGAGGGGGATTCGACCCTCCACACCGGCGAGTTCATGGACGAGTGGACGCTTCAGGGCACAGCGGGGCAGAGCGTGGCCATCAGGGCGGTGTCCGAGGCGTTCGACACCTATCTGATCGTTCTCTACCCCGGGGAGGGACGCGCCGAGAACGACGACTGCGGCGATGGGACTCTCAACGCGGAGGTGGATCTGACTCTGCCGGAGAGCGGGGAGTACCGCATCATTGTCACCTCCTACGCCCCCGAGGAAACCGGAGAGTACGTGCTCTCCGTCCAATGAGCAGGGAACCGATTCAGGGGTGAGCCTGTCGAAGTTCGCAAGTGTCCGATGGGGGGATGGAGATCCCCTCGAGGGCAGTGTGAGTGGCTCGAAGCTCTGATACGCCAGTGTTTTTCCCCACTCACAGACAGACAGGGCTGGACAAGGCACTCCAATGGCGGTCTCATGCACAGCGAGGAGCCACGGTTGATTCCTGGATGCCTGACATGTGATCCTGCGCCGGCTCTGATGAGCGGGGCGAGACCCCCCGCCATGGCCACAGGCCAAAAAAACCTACGAGGAGACTCTCTCATGGCACGCGTGATGACCCTCATGGCGGGGGCACTTGTGTTGCTCTGCAGCGCCGCAGCCTTTGCTCAGACACCGATCTCCATCGGTCAGACCATCAATGGAAATCTGGGCCCAGGCGATCAGACCCTGCCGGACGGTGAGTACCTGGACGCCTATTCGTTCAACGCCGAGGCGGGCACATCGATCTCGATTCGCATGAACTCGAACGAGATCGACACCTACATCATCCTCATGGAGGCGGGTGGCCACCAGGAGGACAATGATGACTTCGCCGGGACCAACTCCGGGATCGATTGGACCCTGACCAGCTCAGGGATGCATCAGATCGGTGCCACCAGCTACGGGCCGGGCGAGACGGGCGGCTACACCCTCTCGCTGACGCCCGGCGGCGCCACCGCTCCGCCCACGGGTCCCACCCCCCCCACGGGCTTTGGCCCTCCGACTCCCCCGACTCCGCCGGTGCAGCCGACCCCCCCCATGCCAACCCCTGGCTTCGGAACTCCCCCCACTCCGGCCCCTGGCTTCGGCACCCCACCGACGACACAGCCGACACCGGCCCCTGGCTTTGGGACTCCTCCCACGCCGACCCCTGGCTTCGGAACTCCCCCCACGCCGACCCCTGGCTTCGGCACGCCCCCCACCCCCACCCCCGCGCCCGGCACCCCCCCCCCCCCGGCCCCCCCC
>JAFGKF010000149.1 GCA_016928695.1 Candidatus Sumerlaeota bacterium
CGGAATTCCCATGCGTCGGCGCCATAGTGTCTGTGGCGCGAAGGCGGCTCCGGCACACCCTGGCAAATGCCGGCGGGGGCGCCGGCGCTCCATCAGGAAGTGTGGACTCCACATGAGGGGCATTCGAACGCGAAAACGCATGCTTGACTCACCGCGGGGTGATCTGAGAGGGTGTTCGATTTGATGAGATGAAAGAGAGTTGAAAAGATGAGTGAATCTTCCACCGTGGCCCCGGAGGCCACGGACTGGCTCACGCTGAGCCCGAAGGCCGAGGAGCTGGAGCGCGTTCTGCTCGAGCGCTCCACCGGCAGGGTCCGGACGCTCCTGAAGAGGCTCTTCAGGGATCCGGCCGTCCACGCGCTGCAGTCCTACGCGAACACGGTCTCGATCCGCCGCCTGGGCTTCAACGACCACGGGACGGTCCACATGAGGATCACGACGCACTGTGCGCTGAAGATCCTGAAACACCTCGACCAGGGGGGGGTGAAGACCTCGCTGGTGGCCGAGGAGATCGGGACCTTCGAGGACTCCCAGGTGGCCGTGGTGCTCGGGTGCTTCATGCACGACCTGGGCATGGGGGTGACGCGCAGGAACCACGAGTGGCACTCGCTGACCTTCGCCGACGAGTTCATCGTGCGGTATCTGGGCGAGCTCTACCCCGACGACCTGGCCAAGCGCTGCGCGCTGCGGGCGCTCTGCCACGAGATCATCGTCGGCCACATGGCCAACGACCGCATCCACTCCATCGAGGCGGGCACGGTGCTCGTCGCCGACGGGACCGACATGACGCGCGGCCGCTCGCGCATCCCGCAGATGCTGGAGCGCGATCCGATGGTGGGTGACATCCACCGCCACTCGGCCAGCTCGATCACGCGCGTCGAGGTCGGCGCGGGCGAGGGGAAACCCGTCCGCGTGGGGGTCCACATGGAGGACTTCTCCGGCGTTTTCCAGGTGGAGGAGGTCTTCATGACGAAGGTCAAGGCCTCGCCCATCATGCGGCACCTCGAGGTGGTTGTGTTTGTCAAAGGACAGGAGCCGCGCTTCTATCTCCGGTGAGACTCCGAGAGGATGACGCGATGAATCGGCTGGCCTGCGTGACACTGATCGCCCTGGCGGGGTGCGCCTCGCCGGTGATGAATCCCGATGGGGACCTGCACGAGCGTGTGGTCTTCAGTGACCCTGTGCAGGTCGTTCTGTACGTCTATCAGAACCTGGAGGCCGGGCGTCTGGACGCCATCGGGGAGGCGTTCCTGAACTACACCGACCGGGCACCGTGGATCGCGCGGGCACAGTCGGGTGAGCCTCACCCCTGGAGCCAGGATCCAGAGGCCAGCGCCCGGGTCTTCTCGATCCGGGAGACCCCGGAGGGTGAGCTTCTCGTGGGCGTCCTCGAGCGCTGGACGGGGGGAGAGACCGACCGCGTGTTCCGGTGCCGCCGGACGACCGATGGCTGGCGGATCGTGGCGGTCGAGGGGGTCCCCGGCGACGGGATGC
This sequence comes from Candidatus Sumerlaeota bacterium, assembly GCA_016928695.1. GTDB lineage: Bacteria > Sumerlaeota > Sumerlaeia > JABWBI01 > JABWBI01 > JAFGKF01. The sequence continues at coordinate 1,495 of JAFGKF010000149.1, forward strand.
TTGTGGACTTCTCCGAATCAGAGGATGACACGCCACCGCCGCCTGGGGTAGACTGATCGATGGAGGTGATCGCCATGTCTCATGGAAGCCGCCTCGGAAACCGCCTCAGCCTGTTTGCCGGGGCTCTTCTGGCGCTCCTGGTGCCTCTCTGCCCCGCGCCGAGCCTTGTCGAGCTCGGCGCCGTCACCGCCATCCAGGGGGAGCTGACCGCCACGGCCACCCCGAATTACCTCCAGGCGCTGGATCGGACGCGGATCATGCAGATCCAGGCCGACCTGCGGACAATCGCCACGGCGCTCGATCGCTACCGGGCGGACTGTGGCGCCTATCCGGCGCAGGTCTCCTTCTCCTCCGACTATGGAGCGGCGCCGGGGGACGCTCGGCTGAACCATGTGTATGGATTTGTGAGCCGAGTGCAGGGTGGGCCGGGTGATCTGACGCACCCCACGGCCTACCTGACCTCGCTGCCCACCGATCCCTACAGCCAGCCGGCGGTGGGGCGGGCGTTGCCCTACGCGTACTTCATCGATCGTCGGACGAACCATTTTCTGCTGTGGAGCGCGGGCCCGGACAACGACTACGACATCGACCCGGTCCGGGACTTCTGGAGCGGCAACAACACCGACTCCGACCGCCTGCGCAGCCAAGTGTTCGACATCAATGACCCCAACGACACCGATGGGGACATCATCCACACCAACCGCCCGATGTGAATTCACGCCCCGCGGCTCTGGGGATTGACGGGCTGTCGCCGAGGACCTATCCTCTGCGGCTCTCCGGGGGTCTGCCCTGGGAGATGTTCTCCACGGAGGAGTGATTGCATATGCGTGCTCTCGCCGCCGCCCTGATGATCCTGGCCGCCTGGGGCCCATCGGTCTCTGCCCAGACTCTGGCGATGAATGCCGGGACCCCCACATCGGTCGAATTCGCCGCGCCTGAGGTCTTGGCGTCTGAGCCCCTGCGGATCGCGATTCTCTCGGATCGGACGATGGGGTGGCCCGAGGGGCTCGATGTGCTGCGCGCCGCGGTCGCCGAGGTGGTGGAGGCGTCGCCCGCGATGGTTCTGACCATCGGCGACATGGTCAACGGCTACACGCGCCATGAGGAGGACTGGCTGGCGGAGTTCGAGGAGTGGCGGGAGTGCGTCGCCCCGCTGGACGTTCCCCTGGTCCCGGTGGCGGGCAACCACGACACCTCGCCGGGAACCGAGGGGATCGATGATCCCATGAACGAGCGGCTCTTCCAGGAGCACTTTGGTCCCCTCTGTGGATCCTTCGACGTGGGGCGGACACACTTCATCCTGCTCTACTCCGAAGATGGTCCCTCGGGCAGGAGCGGTCTCGGGGAAGAGCAGATGGACTGGCTGGCGGAGGACCTGGCCGATCTCGATGCGGATCATCTCTTCGTCCTCATGCACACCCCTCTGTTCGACCGCGAGTGGAGCAACTGGGATGAGGTCCACGAGATGCTGGTGGAGACAGGCATCGCCCGCGCGGTGATCGCGGGGCATGTCCACACCTTCCAGCGCTTCCCCGACCGCGATGGGATCGCCTATTGGACTCTGGGGGTGACGGGGGGTGAGTCGATGAGTGCGCCGGTGCTGGGGGGGCTTCAGCACTGGGCGCTGCTGACCATCGACGGCGACGACTGGGATCTGGAGATCAAGCGCGTCGGGGGAGACTGGATCCCCAACGATGATGTCCTGAGCGAGGACGCGGAGCTCGCCTCACGCTTTCGGTGGGTGAGACCCTGGGAGGTGGGACCTCTGGGGCCGCTGCCGTATGCGCTGCGCCAGGCGGTCGACGACGCACCGCTCTCACTGATCGTGACCAATCCCCTCGACGATCGACCCGTCTCCGTCGAGATCGCTCTCGAGACGGATCGGGGCGATCAGTGGGTCATGGAGCCCCGCGTGGTCACTCGCTCGCTCGCGCCGGGGGCCAGCGAGGAGATCGCCGTCACATTCAGCCGCCCGCGCGACGATGAACCGGAGGAGGTGGAGCCGGAGCTCGACTTCACCTTCACCTTCGAGGACAGCCGGGGCCGCCGCTGCCCAGTGACCGTTGAGCGGCGTCTGCCGTGGCTCATGCATCACCGGATTCTGGCGCAGAGGATGGCGGAGCGGCTCGTCGACGGCTATCTCGGTCCGCTCGATGGCTGGGAGGGGGCCCTCTCGGCGGGCCTTCCGACCTGGAATACGGCGCCGTGGGAGACCCGCGAGCCGGGGGGAACGGTGCGGATCAAGTGGACGGGGACGGATGAGATCTCGCTCTTCTTCAAGATCTTCGACGAGCGCCTCGAGGATTATCCCGAGAATCAGTCCGACACCATCCTCTCTGACGCGGTGGTGCTGCGCTCGCTCAGTGTCTCGGCCGAGGAGCAGGCGATCGCCATCTTCCCGCACCGGGAGGGCTCACGGCGGGCGCTGCGCGTGCTGCCGGACACCCCGGAGAGCCAGTGGCCCGAGCTGGAGGGGGTGGAGGTCGCGGCTCGACCACACAACGTGCGGCCGGAGTATCAGATGATAGAGATGGAGCTGCCCATCGCCCTCTGGATGGGCGAGGACTGGTATGAGCGGCCTCCCATCCCCGTGAACATCGAGGTCCACGACAACGACGGCCGACAATTCACGGATATCCGCAGCTGGGCGCCGAGCTGGAGCCCGTTCGGTTGGGCGGTGGTCACCTTCGGACCGCGCGCGCGCTGAGGCTCAGCGGGCCATGAAGCCGACCAGCGTCGCGGGCGTCTCCGCGGTGGCGTCGTGATAGAGCTCGACGAAAGAGTAGACGTAGTTGCCCGTGCCCGCGGCGTCGCCGATCTCGGTGATGACCACCTCGCCCGTCTCGGCGACGATTCCGGTGAAGGCGCCGGGATTCGCACTCGCCTCCGGCAGCTGGGTGAAGGCCGTGCCATCGGTCGCGCTGCGCTGATACGAGCTCTCATCCGCGATCGGCGATGTCGGCAGGTGGCCGCTGGGGGGATCGAGAGGGAGGCCCCCGTCATCGAGGAGAAGGAACTGCTCATCGCCGTTGATCACCGGGAAGCCGTTGCCCCCGATGACATCCATGCCGCTGATGTAGACGACGTCCGAGCCCAGGGTCACACCCCAGAAGCTCTCGAAGGCCGCCCGTGAGGCGTCGCGCCCAACGATCAGGAATCCCCGTGAAGCGATCTCTGTCCCCGCGGGGAAGGTGATCGCGGCGTCGGGGGTGATCTGCTCGAGGGTGTATCCGCTGACATCGATCGGATCGCCCGACGGGGCGCTGTTGGTCTGCCCGCTGAGCGTGACAGTGAACTCGGCGGGGGAGCCGGCGGTGGTGAGGTCCGCATCGACCGAGCGGGTCTGCCCATCGTTGGCCGCGGGGGTCCACCGGAAGACCAGGTCTGTGTCGGCACTGATGGTGGAGGGGACAGCGGGGCTGAGGAGGGTGAACTCGCCGGGGTGAGTGCCCGTGAGACTGAGCCCCGAGAGGATGAAGGGGTTGGTGACGTCGAGGGAGATCGAGCTGTCGGTGAAGGGCCCCGCAGTGGCGTCAACCGTGCCGAAGTCGACGGATGTGCCCAAAACCGTGAAGTCGTCAACGGCGCCGTTGGGAACCAGGAAATCGCGGACCACTCCCATGTGCTGCATGCCGGTGGCGGCGCTGTCGCTGGTCAGAGCGGGGGGGAAGCTGCTGTTGAGCTGCGTCTGCGTGAAGATGCGCGTGTCAAAGACCAGGCCGGTGGGGAATGTGAATGAACCCTGGACCACGCTGGTCTCGAGGGGATCGAGGTCGGAGTCCACGAGGACCCAGTCGTAGGGCTCCGTCCGTCCGCTGTTGGTGTCGCCATCGCCGCTCTGGTCCTCGGGAAAGGGACTGGAGGTCACCACGAGGGCACTGAGGGTGCTGATCGCGGACTCGGTTCGGCTGCCCGTGTTGAGATCACCCCCGATCACCAGGTGGTCGGTCGCGGGGATCCCATGGGCGATGATCGCGTCGCGGAGATCCTGGGCCTCGCTGTTGCGGTCCGTGGAGCCGGTGGTCAGGAGGTGTACGCTGACTGCCCACAGGTCGTGGTCGCCGGGGATGTCGATCCGGGCATAGGCGAAGTCGCGGTTGTCGACATTGGGGTCCTCCCACTGGCCCGATTCGAGGATTGGCCAGCGGCTGATGATGCCATTGGGGATCTGCTCGTCTCCCGGCTCGCGCATCCATGTGTATCCGGGGCCGAAGACGCGCAGCACGAAGGCGTCTGTGTCGGCTGTGCTCTGGGAGGCGGTGGCGCCGATGGTGAATTCCTGCATCAGGGCGATGTCGGGCTGGAGGGCCTCCAGGATCCGCTCGCCCGGGTCCAGGTAGGACTGATTGCTCCCGCTGGTGAGGTTGGAGGCCATGATGCGGACCTGGGTGGTCTGCCCGGGGGCCCCGGCGCCAAGGGCGAGGCAGGCCAGGGCGCTCAGGGTGATGAGACGGCGAAGGGTGTGTGGGGGCTGTGACAAGGGGGATCTCATCTGCTCCGAGGATATCCGCTCTTTATATGACTCCGATCTCCGGAGGTCCACTGTGAAGGTGGCGATTTTCAGGGGGCCATGCGGCTCTTGACACTTGCCCGGTCGACACGTGATGATGCGGGGCTATCCATCTCTCAGGTGCATCATGTCTCCCGATCCATCCAATCCACTGACCGTCCAGAGTGACCGAACCCTTCTGCTCGAGACCATGCACCCGCGGTACGTGGAGGCGCGTGACGCGCTGGTCCGATTCGCCGAGCTCGTCATGAGCCCGGGATTCACCCACACCTACCGCACCACACCCCTCTCGCTGTGGAATGCGGCGGCGGCCGGGCACACTGCCGAGGAGATCATCGGAGTGCTCGAGGAGTTTTCGAAGTACCCGATTCCCGAGAACATCCTGATCGAGATCCGGGAGGACATCTCACGCTATGGGCGCCTGAAGCTGGAGATCGACGAGGAGGAGGGGGCGCTGCGGCTGACCTCGACGGATCCCATCCTTCTGACCGAGATCGAGAGCCTGGAGACGGTCGAGGCGCACCTGATCCGGCGGATCGACGATCACACGCTGCTGGTCCGCGCGTCGGCGCGGGGCCACATCAAACAGGCGCTGATCAAGATCGGGTACCCGGTCGAGGATCTGGCTGGCTACACCGACGGCGCCGCCCTCGAGATCAACCTGCGCGAGACCACCTCCCTGGGCCACTCCTTTGCGCTCCGCCAGTATCAGCAGGAGGCGGCCGACATCTTCCACGCGGCGGGGACGGTCCGCGGCGGCTCCGGTGTGATCGTCCTCCCCTGCGGGGCGGGCAAGACGATCATCGGGATGGGGGTGATGTCCCGCCTCCAGATGCAGACGCTGGTGCTGACCACCAACATCACGGCGCTTCGCCAGTGGCGTGACGAGCTGCTGGACAAGACCGATCTCACGGAGGACCTGATCGGGGAGTACTCGGGGGAGCAGAAGGACATCCGGCCGGTGACGCTGACGACCTATCAGATCCTGACGCACCGACGGCGCAGGGAGGAGGACTTCATCCATCTGGGTCTCTTCAACGCGCAGAACTGGGGGCTGGTCATCTACGATGAGGTTCACCTGCTGCCCGCGCCGGTGTTCCGTGCGGTGGCGGAGATCCAGGCGCGTCGTCGGCTGGGTCTGACGGCGACGCTGGTGCGCGAGGACGAGAAGGAGGACGATGTCTTCTCCCTGATCGGCCCCAAGCGCTACGATGTGCCCTGGAAGGAGCTGGAGCAGCAGGGGTGGATCGCCGAGGCCGAGTGCACCGAGATCCGCGTTCCCCTGGTGAGCGATCTGCGCATGACGTACGCCACCGCCGACGCGAAGGCGAAGTTCCGCATCGCCTCGGAGAATCCGCGCAAGCTCGAGGTGGTCGACCGCCTCCTTCAGGCGCATCAGTGCGATCACACGCTGGTGATCGGTCAGTACCTCGACCAGCTCGAGGTGATCCGTGAGCGCACGGGGGCTCCGATCATCACGGGCAAGACCCCCTCGCGTGAGCGTGGGGATCTCTACGGCGCTTTCAAGCGCGGGGAGATCCGGGTGCTGATCGTCTCGAAGGTCGCCAACTTCGCGGTGGATCTGCCCGATGCGAATGTGGCCATCCAGGTCTCGGGCACATTCGGATCCCGCCAGGAGGAGGCCCAGCGCCTCGGCCGGATTCTTCGACCCAAGAGCGATGGCAAGCAGGCGCACTTCTACTCGGTGGTGACCCGCGACACGCGCGATCTCGACTTCGCCCAGAGGCGCCAGCGCTTCCTCACCGAGCAGGGCTATCGGTACACGATCCAGATCGAGAGCGACGAGGCTGTCGAGGCGGGCGCGTCCCCGAGAACCGACCGGTGATCTCCACTCTCTGCCCCTGACACCCCTTGACAGTGTCTCGCGTGGCAGCTCTGCTTGCCTCAACAAAATGCCCAGGGGGATTCAGAGATGGGCCATTGCCTCCGTCTGACCCTGGCCGCCGGGCTCATCGCCCTGTCGCTGCCGGTGGTCATCTCCGCTCAGACCATCATCAATCCGAACGGATCCACTCCCTTCATCATCTCCAGCCCCGGCTCCTATGTGCTCGGCGGCGATGTGAGCATGTCGACACACGGCGACTGCATCCGCATCCAGGCTCACAATGTGACGCTGGATCTCGGGGGGCATCGCATCCGCGGGACCACCGCCGGAGGGGGAATCGGTGTCCGTCAGACCGCGGGCCATGGGGCACGTGTTCTCAATGGCTGGGCAGCGTCCTTCGGCGGCTCGGGGATCGTGCTGCTCGACCACGCGACGGTCGAGAATGTGACGGTCCGCGAGAACCGCGGATCAGGCGTTCAGTGCGGCGTCGGTGCACACGTCTTCGACGTCACAGCCCTTGGCAACCGCGGCTGGGGCATCCAGACGGCGGCGCAGAGCCTCGTGGAGAGCTGTGTGGCAGTCGGCAACAATCTCAACGGTGACAAGGCGGGCATCAGTGTTCTGTCCGCCAGCGAGGTCCGCGGCTGCATCGCCAACGCCAACTCCCCCGATGTGCCTGGGGCGGCGTTCGGGATCGTCGCGTACACCGAGTGCACAGTCACGGGAAACACCGCGGATGACAATGTCGCTCACACGGCGAATCACACCGGCGCGGGCATCTGGACCGACAGCGGATGCACTGTCACCGGGAACACCTGCCGCGGCAACATCGGCCGGGGGGACGAGGCCTACGGCGGAAGGGGAATCGGCATCCATGTGGGCGACGACTCGACGGTCATCGGAAACACGTGCCAGCAGTCGAGCATCGCCGAGACAAACGGAATGGCCATTGGCATCCAGTCGGGGGATCGCTGCATGATCACCCGGAATGTGTGCAGCTACGCCCGCTCCACGGGCACCGGTGGCGACGCGGCGGGAATCGAGGCCGGCGCCCGCTGTCTCATCCGTGGGAATCTGTGCTCCGACAACGACGGGAATTCCGCGGACGGCGCCACGTATGGCATCCATGTGGGTGCTGACGTCTGGGGGGGATTCGACCGTGTCGAGGGAAACCACTGCGTCGGGAATGACGCCTATTACGCCCATGGGATCCACCTCGAGGGCACTGAGATCACCCTCCCGAACAACTCGACGATCGACAACACGGGCACTCTCTCGAGCGTGGGTGTCTACATGGACATGGGACGAGATCACTATTACGGCGACAACGTCAGCACCGATGGCTACGCGACGTCGACCGGCAATGACAGGGGCAGCGGCGACCACGCCGCTGTGACGTTCTGAGAGGATGCTGAGATCATGACACAGAGAGTTCAACCCAGCTTGACCGTGGCGCTCCTCGTCACCCTGATGCTGGTGGCCGGAGCCTCGGCGCAGACCGTCATCAATCCCAACGGCAGCACACCCTTCACCATCACGAGCCCGGGCTCCTATCGCCTCGGGTCGGACGTCAGCATGTCGACCCACAATGACTGCATCCGCATCGCGGCGCACAACGTGACGCTCGACCTCGGTGGCCACCGCATCCGCGGAACCACGGCGGGCTGGGGCATCGGGGTCCATCAGATCTCGGGCCACGGCGCCCGCGTCTTCAACGGCTGGGTGGCCTCCTTCGGAAGCGGTGGCATCGAGATCAACGACCACGCGGTCGTCCACGACGTCACCGTCCGCGAGAACGGTGGACATGGACTCTCTGTGGGGAGCAATTCCCACATCTGGAGCGTCACCGCGATCGGCAACACGCACAGTGGGATTGACACCGGAAACGGCTGCCTGGTCCAAGACTGTGTGGCCCGCGCCAACAACACCGCCGGGGGCGAGGCGGGCATCGACGTCGGGCTGAGCTGCACCGTGCGCGACTGTGTCGCCTCGGGCAACAGCCCCACGGCTCTGGGCTCCGCTGTGGGGATCAGCTCCTCCTCCGGGTGCACACTCGTCGGCAACACCGCCTCGAACAACATCGCCAGCGGCTCCAACAGCGGTGTGGGCATCTACACGGTCTTCGGGACCACGGTGTCCAACAACACGGCCAGTGGCAACACAGGCGGTCTCTTGGGGGGAAGCGGAATCGGCATCCAGGTCTCCGACGACTGCCTCGTCATGGGCAACACCTGCGAGGACAACGAGGGCCGGGCGGCCACCTCGATGAGCCTGGGCATTCAGGCGAGGGACAACAACCTGATCGCCACCAACACATGCTCGAGCAATGGCCATGCCGCCAGCAGCGGATGGTGCTTCGGCATCGACGCCCGGGACAACAACCTGATCGCCGACAACTGCTGCAGCGAGAACTCCAGCCTGGGGAGCGCCGGCTATGCCCACGGCATTCAGGCCGGGGCCGCCAACCGCATCGAGGAAAATCACTGTGCCAACAACTGGGCCGACACCATCCCGAACAGCCGGGGAATCGATGTGACCGGCGCCCACAACGTGGTGCTGGCCAACACGATCGTCGAGCAGGACGTCGCCATCGACCTCAACAGCACCCAGAGCTGGTATGGGGAGAACGTGTATCACAGCACCATCGAAGACGCCGCCTCCGCCACCCCGGGCAACGGGTATCGGGCGGATCAAGTGGTCACAGGGGGACCATGAGAGTGGGGGGGACTCCCTCCCACTTCGCGTCCTCTCTCAACGGTTTGCCCCTGATTCAGCAGACAGGGCTGTGCTGCCTTGACAGTGCGCCGTGAAGATCACTATTGAGAGCTGCAATGAAAATGGGCCTCGCCCCTCATTGCCCCTCACCCCCTCAACTCCCCCTCTCCCAAGATCGGGAGAGGGGGACGGGGGGTGAGGGCTGCGGCCCATTTTCAACGCCGCTGTCAGTGGAGAGGCATTTGCCGCGTCTCTGCACTCTCTGGGTGAGGTGCCGCGCGAGGAATCTGCAATCGGGAGGATGGGCAATGCGCAGGGCGGGCTGGATCTCTCTTCTCACTCTCTCTCTCCTCATGGGATGCAGCACCGCGCTGACCCGGACGGGGGATGAGTGCGCCGCTCCCCCGTTCGGTGATGCGGCAATCGAGGATTTCTTCATCCTGTCGGATCTGGAGTCGGGGGAAATCGAGATCCGGCTCTGGCCCGCCGAGGAATCACAGGATCTCTTCGAGGGTGCGACGGCGCGTGTCGCCATCGTCTGGCCCGATGGGAGTCAGAGGAGCTTCGACGATGTGGCGGTGAGCCCGGGGGAACACTCGCCCCTCGCACTGACGGTGCCCATCGATCCCGTGATGACCTGGAGCCCGCGCGAGCCGAATCTCTACGAGGCCTTCGCGCTCGTGCACAGCGCCGAGGGCGAGCCGATCGCAGCGATCGAGCAGCGCTTCGGCATGAGGCGGCTCGAG
>JAFGKF010000150.1 GCA_016928695.1 Candidatus Sumerlaeota bacterium
ATCTCTGCGTTTCATGATCTCCCATCTGCGGCAAGCCGCAGGACTCCAAATAGATGGAGCACATGGGCTTGCCCATGAATCCAGAATCTGCGGCAAGCCGCAGGACTCCACATGGGGTGAGAAGGTTCTGCTTGCACAGCCCTGAGCAGTGGATAGAGTGCTCGGACGATTTCGGGAGACTCGAGCCACCGACATGGACACTCCGCATTCCTTCCAAGACGTCATCCTCGCCCTCGAGCGCTTCTGGGCCTCGCGCGGATGCCTCATCGTCCAGCCCACCGACGTCGAGGTCGGCGCGGGCACGTTCAACCCCCACACCTTCCTGCGCTCGCTTGGCCCCGAGCCGTGGAGCGTCGCCTACGTCGAGCCCAGCCGCCGCCCGACCGACGGCCGCTACGGCGACAATCCCAACCGCCTCCAGGCCTACTACCAGTACCAGGTGATCCTCAAGCCGACCCCTGAGGACGTGCAGGACATCTACCTCGACTCGCTCCGCGCGCTGGGGATCAAACCCGAGGAGAACGACGTCCGCTTCGTCGAGGACGACTGGGAGAGCCCCACGCTGGGCGCCGCCGGGCTCGGCTGGGAGGTCTGGCTCAACGGCCTCGAGGTGACGCAGTTCACCTACTTCCAGATGATCGGGTCGATCGAGCTCACCGTGATCCCATGCGAGCTGACCTACGGCCTCGAGCGCCTCGCGATGTACATCCAGGGCGTCGACAGCGTCTACGACCTCGAGTGGGCCGCGGGCGTGAAGTACGGCGACGTCCATCACCGCGGCGAGGTCGAGTGGTCGACCTACAACTTCGAGGAGGCCGACGTGGCCATGTGCCAGCGGTGGTTCACCGAGTTCGAGACCGAGTGCCGCCGCCTGGCCGAGAAGGGGCTCGTGCTGCCCGCGTACGACTTCGTCCTGAAGGCGAGCCACACATTCAACCTTCTCGACGCCCGCGGCGCGATCAGCGTCACCGAGCGCACCGGCTACATCGCCCGCGTCCGCGCCATGGCGCGCCTCGTCGCCCGGGCGTGGCTGGACCAGCGCGAGGAGCTCGGCTTCCCGCTGTGCAAGGACGGCCCGCCGCCGACGGTTGAGAAGAAGAGCAAGAAAAAGAAAAAATAGTCCTGCGCAGAGCCCCCCGGTGCTCCCTGTGGGGGGGGGGCACAGCATGGGATCTGTTGATCAAGTCCCTTGAGGGATGCAGACATTGGCTCAGCGCTCATTGAGCTCTGCATGGAAAATGCATTTCATTTCGGTGCGGACTTCGTAGGGGCGCAGCATGCTGCGCCCGTGCCATGCGGCCCCTGAGAGATGGGCGCAGCATGCTGCGCCCCTACAGCGCGGTGCATTGACTGTGCAGAGCTGAGTGAGCGCGGGATTTCGGGGAGCCACGAAGTTCAAGTCCCGGAGGGACGACGGCGGCATTTTCAACAGACCCCACGCCGTGCCCACCGGTGAAATCTGTGGATGATCTCAAGGCGTGTGGCTGGGTGACTCCATAGGAGGGTGAGGGAAATCCGATTCTCTGCGTTTTTCCACGAAGTCACACGAAGACACACGAATTCAATCCCTCTGGAATCTGTGCCCATCCGTGAAATCTGTGGATGCAATCTCCCGCTGAGGATCCCAGACTCCCCCCGTGTTCGAGACTGACAACCCTCTCCTGGGGCGATTCTGGCGCAGGCAGTTCCGGCTCCGTTGGCTGCATCGGTCCAGCGTCCTCTGGGTCGGTCTGCTGCTGGCGATCCTCCTCGTGGTGATCCAGTGGGATTTCGCACGTGGCCAGCACCCCGGGCTGTGGTGGTTCATCGCCATGTCTCTCTCCCTGACGTTCGTCTCCCCCGCCTCGACCCTGATCGCCATGAGCCAGATGTCGCGCGGCTTCCACCGCCTCCGCACCGACAGGCATCTCGAGGACCTGCTGGTCACCCGTCTCACCGGCCGCGATCTCACCCTGGGACTCGTCGTCCCCGTCATCCTGGGGCAGTGGATTCTCTGGGTCGGGCTGTCGCTCATCCTCGTCGGACTCTATTTCGAGATTCCCAAACACTCTCCGCACGTGAGAGCTGAGCCAGAGCAGATCGCCTTTCTTCTGCTCATGGGCCTCTACGGTCCCGTCCAGTCCCTGTACTCGGCGGTGATCACGCTTCGTCTCTCGATGGCGATCCCCCGCCTCTTCGCCGTGCAGCTCGCCGCGGTGGGCGTACTCGTGGTGCTCCCCGTCGCGCTGCTGTGTGCCTGCATCTTTTCGTTGATGATGGGCGCGACAGGCATGAACGAGGGGGAATTCGTGGTGTTCGTCTTTCTCCTGATCTGCCTCAAGTTCGCCATCGCGGCGGGCCTGAGCGCCGCCATCCGCGACGACTTCCAGGGCCGGTGCCGACTGACGGGGGAGTGAGAGGCACGCCCCGACTCCGCGCTGGACAGGCGACCCCCCCACCCTTCAGATTGCCGCGATGGCCCGGACGGACAATCCCCTCGCCACTCTCCTGTGGCGCCGCGAGCTCAGCTGGCGGCGCGCTCGGCGCTTCCCTCAGTGGCTGATGATCCTCACCCTGGTGGGTTATCCGTTCGCCATCCAGGGTGTGGCCGAGCTCGGCGACCAGCGGCTCATGATGCTGCTGCTGGGACTCGTCCTCCTGGGACTGGTCATCCTCACCACCCCTCTGATGATCCTCGACCTCGCCTTCAGCGTCTCCGAGCATCGCACCTCGGGCATGATGGGCCAGATCCTGATGACCAGCGCCGACTCACGCCAGCTGACCGGCGCCATGCTCTGGCCCCACGTGATCAAGCACGGCCTCTTCTGGACGCTGATCAGCGCCCAGGCGCTGACCTATGTCCTGATCAACAGGATCAATCCCCCCAACGTCGAGTTCTTCGAGGCGATCGCCGTGGCCGTGATGCTGATGATCAACTGCTGGTTCCAGCTGATCTTCACCGCCCTGGTGACCCTGCGCCTGAGCATCACCCGCCTCAGGCGCCAGGTCGCGATCCGCAACACCATGCTCCTGATCGTCGTCCCGCCCCTCGTCTACATGTTCGACTGGGGCAAGTCGCCGTTCTTCGCCAACGGCATCCTGCTGTGGTTCGTCTGCAAGGTGATCGTCGCCACCTGGATCCTCCTCCACCTGAGGCGGCACTTCATCGAGCTGTTCGCCCTCGAGGAGGAGTGAGGGCATCCCGGATCAGAAATCGCCCGTGAACTGTTCCCCGCTGGCCTGGAGCGCTGCGATGTGGCCGCGGTAGACCTCGGCGACCTCGGGCGACTCCAGCGCCACGCTGAGCTCGTTGTTCTGACCCTCGACCGCGAAGAGCGTCCAGTTCGTCGAGCCGACCACCACCGTGTCGTCGACCATCACCATCTTCGCGTGCGTCTGCGAGTCCGGCGGGTCCCACCAGACCGTGATCCCCTGGCTGCGCGCGCGCAGCCCGAAGTCCAGGTTGTCGTTCACCGCGGGCTCGCCGTCGTACGAGATGCCCCCCTCGAGCGTGAGGACCACCTCGATTCCCCGCTCCGCCGCCGCCGCCAGATCGCGCAGCAGCGCATTGGTCAGCGAGACCGCATCCTGGCCCTCCGCCGGCGGATCGGCGTGAGCCGGGCGCATGCGGTAGTGGTCCGCCGTGCGCTGGACCACGTCGATGCGCGACTCCGCGCTTGCGATCAGGCTGCTCACCGCCGGGTAGTAGTCGGCGTTGAAGAGAAGCTCGGCGTCGGCGCAGGGCAGCACCTCGAAGTCCCGTGCGGCGGCGTAGGCGGCGACGTCGTCGGTCACCGCGGCCACATCTCCCATGCCCTCGCGCTCGGTCTGCGCCTCGCCCGCCGCCGCGTGCTCGGCCGCGATGGCATTGGCCGCCTCCGCGACCTCCGCGCCCCAGACGATGACGCCGACCTCGTTGTTGCTCGTCAGCGCGTAGTGGCTCCAGTTCACCGACGAGATCACCGTGGCCACCCCGTCCACCACGATCAGCTTGGTGTGCGTCACCCGCTCCATGTCGTCCCAGATGACCGCCGCGCCCCCCTCGGCCAGACGGCGGCCGAAGTCCGAGTTCTCTTCGTTGTTGTTATTCCAGTCGCTCTCGCTCATATCGATGATGAACGTGACGTCCACCCCCCGCCCTGAGGCGGCGACGAGCGCATCGCAAAGATTGTTGCTGTCCGAGCCGGGCCAGTCCACGTAGAAGCGGGTCTGGTGCATGACCAGCGTGACCGAGGACTCGGCCTGCTCGATCAGCGTCATCATCGCGGGATAATAGTCGCGGCTGTTGATGACGGTCACACCGTCGGTCGGCAGGGCGAGCACCTGGCCCACCAGGGCGAGGGCGAGGACGATCGGGCAAAGGTGACGCATGGGAAACTCCTTGGGACGCCTGGGTCTCTGGGGTCGGACAAACCAAACCGCCCCATTGTGGCCACCGGCCGGTCATCGGCAAGGGGTTTTCCTCCGTCTCAGGGGCATGGAGGCTGAGAAGTGAGCTCCGAGGGCAATCCCTTCGTGCTGCGCCTGCGAGAGCGCCAGGGCATCTGGGGCGCATTCCACCGCAGCAACACCGCGCTGATCGCACTGGCCCTGATCCTCCACGGCTCCGTGGCCATCGCCCTCTGGCAGCTGGGATTCGAGGCCTCCGTGCTGATCACGATCTTCGTCGTGTTTCAGATCTCCTGCTTCGCCCTCTTCCTTTTCATGACGCTCGGCACCATCAGCTACCAAGTCCGCACCGCCCTGAGAAAGCACGCCTGGGACGAGCTGCTCGTGACCCCCATGAGCGACCGCGAGCTGGTCAACGGCCAACTCCTCATGGCCATGCGGCCCGCCCTCATTCTGATGTGGCTCACATCGCCCTCGCTCGTGCTCCTCGTGGGGCTCCTCATCGCGATGATCATCAACCTGGAGGGCTGGGCCATGGGACTGATCTCGGGCGCGATGATCATTCTCGGCTTGGCCGCAGCCTATGTCCTCATGGCGCTGATCATCTTCTTCATGGCGGTCATGACGTTCGTGTCGAATCTCAACACTGCCGGTTTCCTGTCACGAGCGGGGGCCTCGCTGGTCAACATCGTGCTCCTGCTGATGGCCCCCATTCTTTTCCTTTTCTTCGCTCCCCTGCTCTTCGTGATCCCCGCCATCTGCTGGTATCAGCACCGCGTCCTCTGTGTCTCCCTCCGGGAGAGACTGCTCGAGGGACGGTGAATCCCAATCATCTCAGAAGAGGCTTGACTGGCGACCCATTGTGAGCATATGCTCACAACGGCGTTTGAGAAACACCATGCCTCGCCCCCAGACACCCCGCCGCATCGCCTGCTGCCCCCGGGCTCATCATTTCAAGCCCCAGGGGGCGCCCATGCAGAGACTGGGTGTCGTCACCCTGTCACTCGATGGCATGGAGGCGATCCGGCTCGCTGACCTCGAGGGGATGACCCACGAGCAGGCGGCCGAGCAGATGGGGATCTCGCGGGCGACCTTTGGACGGGTCGTCGAGCGCGCACGCCGGACAGTGGCGCAGGCGCTCGTCGAGGGTTTGGCAATCAAGATCGAAGGAGGGGCCGTGGAAATGGCAACCGATCAGAGAGAGTTTCAGTGCCTCAGCTGTGAGCACCGATGGAGTGAACCCTTCGGAGGAGGGCGACCGAGGGGATGCCCCCAGTGCGGCAGCCGGCAGTTCACACGGGTGGATGGGAGTCAGGGCCGATGCCATCGCGGGCAGGGTCGAGGTGGTTCCCGCCGGCGCGGTGGCCGCGGCCAAGAGAGACAGAGGATCACAGGAGAGTGAATCATGCGCGTCGCCGTTGCATCCGATGATGGCCGGAACGTGGCCGCCCATGCGGGTCGCTGCGCCTGCTTTGTCATCTTCGAGTTCGAGGGTGGAGCCCTGATCGGTCAGGGCGTTCGACAGAACTCGCACACCGCCCATGCACGCGGGCAGTGCTCCGGCGAGGGGCACTCCCACGGCCATGGTGGGGGGCACGGATCCCTGCTCGATGTCCTGGGCGACTGCCAGGCCTTCATCGGCCGCGGCATGGGGCCACGGCTCCGTGCGGATCTCGCCTCGCGCGGCATCGAGGCCATGGTCTGCCAGGAGACCGACGCGAAGAGGGCCGCGGAGCTCTTCAGCGAAGGGCACCTCACCAGCGCGGGACAGGGCACATGCGACCATGGCTGAGGTGTCGGGAGAGGGCGAGACAGGCCCGTGGCTGATTCGGCCCATCGGGACCATTCACACACCCTTCACCCAGCAGGTGGGCGCCCCGATCCAGGGGGGGCTGGATGGGGGGCACCGTGGCACCGTCGAGGTCTTCGAGGAGTTCGCGGAGGGACTCAGTGACATCGAGGGATTCAGCCACCTGACTCTCCTCTATCTCTTTCACCGGTCCGAGGGGTGGCAGCCGAAGGTGCGGCCCTTTCTCGACGATGCGGAGCGCGGGGTCTTCTCCACGCGCTCTCCCCGGCGCCCCAATGCGATCGGTCTGACGGTCGTCCGGCTGATCGAGCGGCGCGGCTCGACGCTGGAGGTGGAGGACGTCGACATGATCGATGGCACGCCTCTTGTTGACATCAAGCCCCACGTGCCCGATTTCGATTGTCGGCCTCAGGCGGCGATCGGCTGGTTGACCGGCAGGGTCCGCGACAGCCGACGGTGGCGGGCGGACGGCCGCTTCACAGAGCCCCAGGGCTGAGAGGCACAGCACAGCTCGAGAGGATCATTCAGAGATGGGTCAGAGAGTTCTGATCGTCGGCGGGGTCGCCGGCGGGGCATCGTGCGCGGCACGCGCACGCCGAATCAGCGAGGATGCGGAGATCGTCGTCTTCGAGCGGGGTCCCTATGCCTCCTTCGCCAACTGCGGGCTCCCCTACCATGTGGGCGGGGTCATCGCGGAGCGGAGGAGACTGCTGGTGACCAAGCCCGAGCTTCTTCGCGATCGCTTCCGCATCGATCTCCGCACACGCCACGAGGTGACACGGATCAACCGCGCCGAGCGGACGGTCGAGGTCAGGGATCTCGAGTCGGGCTCCGTGATCACCGAGCGGTACGACGCCCTTGTGCTCTCGCCCGGCGCGGCACCGCTGCGCCCTCCGCTGCCGGGGATCGACAGCGAGGGGATCTTCTCCGTGCGAAACATACCGGACGTCGATGCGATCAACGGCTGGATCGAGACGCGGACGGCGAAGAGCGCCGTCGTCGTCGGTGGCGGCTTCATCGGCCTCGAGATGGCTGAGAATCTGGTGCACCGCGGTCTCTCCGTCACCCTGGTCGAGATGCTCGACCAGGTCATGCCGCCCCTGGATCCCGAGATGGTGAGCGAGGTCCACACCCACCTCCGCGAGAGGGGAGTGAACCTCTGCCTCCGCGATGGTGTGGCCCGCTTCGAGCCGAGTGGGGGAGCGGCCCCGACCGTCGTCACCCAGAGCGGAGTGCGGCATGAGTCCGACCTGGTGATCCTGGCCATCGGCGTCAAACCCGAGATCGGGCTCGCGCGTGAGGCGGGACTCGAGATCGGCGATCTCGGGGGTATCCGCATCGACGAGCAGATGAGGACCAGCGATCCCTCCATCTTCGCCGTGGGAGATGCCGTCGAGGTGCGCGACGTCGTGACCGGCGACTGGACGCTGCTCCCCCTGGCCGGGCCAGCCAACCGGCAGGGGCGCATCGCCGCCGACGTGATCTTCGGCCGCGAGGCGCGCTTCCGAGGAGTGCAGGGGACGGCCGTCGTCGGTGTCTTCGATCTCACCATCGCTTCGACCGGTGCGAGTGAGAAGAGGCTCCGCCGCGCAGGGATCCCCCACGAGAAGGTCTATCTCTTCCCCCCCGACCATGTCGGCTACTACCCCGGGCGGCATCTGATGCACCTCAAGGTTCTCTTCGATCCCGGGTCGGGCAGAGTGCTCGGCGCCCAGTGTGTCGGCAGAGCGGGCGTCGACAAGCGCATCGACGTGATCGCCATGGCGATCCAGATGGGGGCGACGGTCTTCGACCTCGAGGAGGCCGAGCTCTGCTACGCCCCCCAGTTCGGCGCGGCGAAGGACGGGGTCAACATGGCCGGATTCATCGCGGCCAATCACATCCGCGGCGACTCCCCCCTCATGCACTGGGGCGACGTGGACAACGGGAGCTTCCTCCTCGATGTCCGCTCGGAGCGCGAGGTCAAACGCTCTCCTGTCCCCAATGCCGTGAACATCCCCATCGACGATCTGCGCGAGCGCATCGGCGAGATGCCCCGCGACCGCGAGATCCAGGCCCTGTGCGACACCGGCTTCCGATCGTATCTGGCGGTGCGCATCCTGAAGCAGGCCGGATTCCGGGCGAGAAACGTCTCCGGGGGAATTCAGTCCAAAGAGCGGCTGCCGGTGGGGTGAGGCGGCTCAGCCTCTCCCGCGGAGAAGATCGCGCAGCCTGACCAGCGCGCTCCCCTCGAGTGACTGAAGTCGGCGACACACCGACGCCAGATCGGCCGGGGGCTGTTCCCCGGAGCGCAGAGCCGGCTCGAGCGCCCGCATCCACTCGATGAGGCGATTGGTTCCCGCCGCGGGGGCGGTCGCCTCTCGGTCCGGCGCGAGGCACGGCGAGCGCACCCACTGCGCCAGCTCACCGCCCGCGGTCTCGGGCGTCCACCGTCCCCGCACGAATTCCCTCGCCCTCTCGCCCAGGGCACGGCGGCGCTGCTCATCCCGCCCCAGCGTCACCAGCACTTTGGCCAAGCCCTCGGCGTCTCCCACACGGAATGGCATCAGAGCCTCGGCCGCGGCGAGATCCCGTGTCATCTCGCTGGTAGGGGTCGAGCAGATGGCCAATTCCACCTCCGCCCACTCCAGCAGCCGCGTGCGCGTGCCCAGCTCCGCCTCATGGCAGACCGCGTCGATGTTGATCCCCACATCCGCCTCACGCGTCAGCCGCGCCACCTCCGCCTGCGGCCGCCAGCCCAACAGGTGAAATCGATCGCGATGGGGTGATGCCATCACCCTCTCTTCGAACTCCGCATACGTCCCAGGATTGTGTCTGTCGATTGCGCCGCCGAGACAGACGAAGTGGAGATTCGGGGTCTCAGCCATGGCCATCTCCAGACCCGCCTGGAGAGTGCCGATGTCCGTCCACGTGTTGAATCCGCCGGACCAGAGCACGATGATGGCATTCGCGGGGAGAATCGATCCGCGCAGCGGTTCGCCCTCCTGGGGATCAGGAAGACCGACCAGCATCCCCGGCAAGACGCTGACGAGCTCCCCATGACACGCGGCGGCGCCCAGGCGCCCCACCATTCCCAGCTGGCCAAGCATCGCCAGCCTGTGAGCCCGAGAGCAGGTCGAGAGATGATCGGCCCGCGACAGGATCGCCACCATGTTGGCCATCAGCGGCGCCAGACCCCCATCGTGGCCATGACGTGCGGCGATCAGCTGACCCTCTGCCAGCGGATCTCCATAGAGGTCGATCCACAGCGGGGTGTCCGCTGCGATGACGCGCGCCACCGCAGCGCCCACCAAGTCGGTTGTGACCACCGCGCACACGGGGCTCACCTGGCGCAGCGTCTCTGCAATGGCATCCTCCAGGTTCTGAGAAGGCCAGGGGATGATCGAAATGCCCTCGGGGCTTTGATTCGCAGGGGGATTCTGTGTCGCCTGGCGGTGACCGAAATGATCGCAGCTGCCGAGAGTGATCTTTCTCCCCGCTTCTGAAGCTGCCAGGGCCAGCGACCAGAGGCGAAGTCCCGGGGCCATCTGGAGGGGAGGCCTCTCGGGCGGGACGGGGCCCACGCCTGCGATGAGGACGCAACTCATTCAATATCAGCCGTTTGCGCCGCAATCCGGCAGACACGGAAAAAAGGTTGATAAAGGGCGCAGATTTTGAGATCCATGAAAAACTGTCAGGTTCTCGCGATGAGGGGGACTCTGAGCCGCCTTCGGCGAGATGGTCAACTCAGAAAGAGGGTTGACACCTCATCCCGAGGGCATAGACTTCGGGATGCAGCGCAGGACAGATCGCTTGAAAGTGAGGATCCGTCGAAACCATCTCTCTCCTCCCTTGCCACTAACCATTTGCTGATGAGAGGAGACTTGGCTGCGAGCCCTCTTTCACCAAGTCTCCCACACAGATGCACTCCTAAAGGGAGGGAATTTCATGATCAGAGGGTTGAACCTCACTCTGGCTGCGCTCTGCGTGGTCAGCCTTGGCGTGGGCAGCGTCTTTGCCTTCACGCCCTCCGTGGGCCCGATCCCCGATGTCATCATCGGTGATCTGACCCCCCAGGACACATTCACCCCGGGTGATCCCTTCACCCACGGCGACTCGCTCGAGGGACTTGCCGGTCAGCCGGAAGACGTCTTTGACTACCCGAACGCACTGAATATCTTTGATCTGGTCGAAGATACCCCGAGTGGCGTTCCGGGCTTCACGTCCGATGAATCACTGACCTACCAGTTCCTGGCCACCCCTGTGGCGCCGGCGACGACCAACGCCGCGGGCGAAGAGCGCATCTCAATCAACGGTGAGCGTGTCAGCACCACGGCCCTCGAGAACCTCTCGGCTCTCGTGGCCGCCTCGCCTGAGGTGACGTTCAAGGATGAGGCCTTCAGCGTTGACTCCGATGCGACGGCGATCGCCAGCATCGGCAACCTCACCTACAACTTCCAGAACACCGCGACCGGCCCCACTGGTCTGGACATCACGCGCACGCTGATCGACGAGAACATCATCACACTGCAGGTGACGAACCAGCAGGGGATCTCCGGATCCGATGAGTTCTTCGTCTACACGGTCAATGATGGTCCCGACGCGGTCAGCGGGGGCTTCCTCGAACCGCCTGTGACCTATGATCTGTCGAGCTGGACGTACGACGGGAATGGGTCCGCCCAGAGTGCTCTGGGCCCCTCATTCCCCGGTGACACCAGTGTCGCAGGATCGCAGGTTCCCAGCGGCGACGCGTCCGTTGTCAACCTGAACATCAGCATGGGCGGAGTCGGTGGAGACTCGTTCATCTGGTGGCAGAGCCCGCTTGGTGACCTCGAGTTCACCGATGGGGCGACCTACCGCCTGACCTGGACCGTCACCTCGACCATGTCCGGCACGGCGAACCCGCTCGTCCGCATGCGTTGGGGCTACGGCCCATTCGGCAACATGGGTGGCGGCTCGGTGCGTGGCGACTCGCTCGTCATTCCGCCGACAGCCTCTGGCCAGAACTATCACATGATGTTCGACCAGCTGGATGTGGCCTCCGCCAACTCGACGATGGACCTGTCCGCGCTGGGCGTCACGTACCCGATCCCGGAGAACGGCATCACGCTGTACTTCGAGGCCATCGACCTGGATCAGGCCGGTCCCTCGGCGGGTGCCGGCGGTGGCGCTGTTGAGCTCGAGAACCTCGAGCTGCAGCAGATCACCAACCGCGCGGCCCTGCTCGCCCAGGGTGCTCTGGAGACTGAGGTCACCGACTTCACCAACGCCGCCCAGGCGGCCGTGGTCGGCTTCAACTACAGCAGCAGCCCGGGCGTCGTGGTGACCCCGGCGACGAGCTCCGTGACCCTCGACGCCAACGTGGCGACGGCGGCCGGAACCATCTCCGTCTACGGGAACTTCCTGGCCCTCAGCGATCAGGGTATCGGCATGATCCCCTTCGCCCCGTCGGCCACCTCGGGCAGCTTCTTCCGCTTCAGCTCGGATGTGGATGCGTCTGCCAACTCGACGACGTCGGGTGTGACGATCCCGAAGGTGAACCTGCAGTTCGCCACCTTCGATATCGCGCAGTACTTCACCGTCGAGACAGACGTCCAGCCTCTCCGTGCCGCAGTCTTCGGAGCCCCCGGTGGTCTCAACCCGGCGATGAACGATGCCAACGAGAGCTACGCGGCGTACATGGTGCTGCCGGCGGGCACCTCGATTGGCACGCTCAGCACCGGCAGCCAGCTCGGTGCTCTCATCGCGGGCAACATCCGCCTGCAGGATGACGGCGCCGCCTTCGGTGGAACACTCGTCGTGAACAGCATGGTCATCGACGTGTTCCCCGAGAGCATCCTCGACCTCCCGTGAGGTCCTGAGAGATGAAACCTCCCGGCGGGGGCCTCACGGCCCCCGCCTTTCTCTTTCAAGGCGGTCGGTCAACCAGGCGAAGGCGGCTGGGCCGCCGGGGGAATCAGGCGCTCTGCTGAGCCCGGATCAGATTGAGGGCACTCCCGGCACGGAACCAGCCGATCTGCCCCTCGTTGTAAGAGTGATTCAGTGTGACGCGGTCCTCAGAGCCGTCTGCGTGGTGCAGGACCATCGTCAGCGGTTTGCCCGGCGCGAAATCGGTCAGGCCGACGATGTCGATCACATCGTCCTCCTGAACCCGATCGTAGTCGGCGGGATCGGCGAAGGTCAGCGCCAGCATCCCCTGCTTCTTGAGATTGGTCTCGTGGATGCGGGCGAACGAGCGCACCACGATGGCGCGCACCCCCAGGTGGCGCGGCTCCATGGCCGCGTGCTCGCGCGAGGAGCCCTCGCCGTAGTTCTCATCGCCCACGACCACGGTCCCGATCCCCGCCTCACGGTAGGCGCGCTGGACCGCGGGGACCTCCCCGTGCTCGCCCGTCAGCTGGCTCCTGATGGAGTTGGCCTCGTCGTTGAAGGCGTTGATCGCCCCGATGAAGCAGTTGTTCGAGATGTTGTCGAGGTGGCCGCGGAAGCGGAGCCACGGCCCCGCCATCGAGATGTGATCGGTCGTGCACTTGCCCTTGGCCTTGAGCAGCAGGCGCAGGCCGGTGAGATCCCTCCCATCCCAGGGCTCGAAGGGCGTGAGGCGCTGGAGACGGTCGGAGTCGGGGCGGATCGCGACCTCCACGCTCCCCCCATCAGCGGCGGGCTCCACATAGCCCCGGTCCTCCACGCTGAATCCGCTCGGCGGCAGCTCATGGCCCGAGGGGGGATCGAGACGCACCTCCTGCCCGTCCTCATTGATCAGCGAGTCGGTCAGGGGGTTGAAGGTGAGATCACCGGCGATCGCCAGGGCCGTGACGATCTCGGGCGAGGCGACAAAGGCGTGGGTGTTGGGATTGCCGTCGGCCCGCTTGGCGAAGTTGCGGTTGAACGAGTGGATGATCGAGTTCCTCTCGCCCCGCTCCGCCCCCGGACGCATCCACTGCCCGATGCAGGGGCCACAGGCGTTGGCGAGCACGACCCCGCCCATCTTCGCGAAGGTCGCCAGATGGCCGTCGCGCTCGATCGTGTGACGCACCTGCTCCGAGCCCGGGGTGATGGTGAACTCCGCCTTGGCGCGGAGACGCTTCTCCACCGCCTGCTGGGCCACCGAGGCGGCCCGGTCGATGTCCTCGTAGGAGGAGTTGGTGCAGGAGCCGATCAGGCCCACATCGACCTTGGACGGGAAGCCATTTTCGCGCACCGCGTCGGCGAGCCGCGAGATCGGCCATGCCCGGTCGGGTGAGAAGGGCCCATTGACGTGGGGCTCGAGGGCGGAGAGGTCGATCTCGATGACCTGATCATAGAACTCGCCGGGATTTGAACAGACCTCGGGATCGGAGCGCAGGTGCTCACGCACCGACTCGGCCGACTCGGCCACGTCGGCGCGGTCGGTGGCCCGGAGGTAGCGCCCCATCGCCTCATCGAAGGCGAAGATCGAGCAGGTGGCCCCGATCTCGGCCCCCATGTTGCAGATCGTCCCCTTGCCGGTGCATGAGATGCTCTCGGCCCCCTCGCCGAAGTACTCGACGATGGCCCCCGTGCCCCCCTTGACCGTGAGGATGCCCGCCACCCTCAGGATCACGTCCTTCGCAGCGGTCCATCCGCTGAGGCGGCCCGTCAGGTGAACTCCGATCATCCTCGGGAACTTGAGCTCCCAGGGCATCCCCGCCATCACATCCACCGCGTCGGCGCCTCCCACACCGATGGCGACCATGCCCAGACCCCCCGCGTTGGGGGTGTGGGAGTCGGTGCCGATCATCATCCCGCCGGGGAACGCGTAGTTCTCGAGCACCACCTGGTGAATGATCCCCGCGCCCGGCTTCCAGAATCCGATGCCATAGCGGTTGGAGACCGAGGCCAGGAACTCGTAGACCTCGCGGTTCATGTCCTGGGCCATGTCCAGATCGGGTCGCGCGCCGGTCTTGGCCGGGATCAGATGATCACAGTGAACAGTCGTCGGGACAGCCGCCCGGTCCCGGCCCGCCTGCATGAACTGGAGCAGGGCCATCTGCGCCGTCGCATCCTGCATCGCCACGCGGTCGGGGCGGAAGTCCACGTAGGACTCCCCGCGGGTGAAGAACTCCCCGGGCAGATCGCCGCAGAGATGAGAGCAGAGGATCTTCTCGCTCAGCGTCAGAGGGCGCCCCGCCAGCGCGCGGGCGGCCGCCACGCGCTCAGGCATGCCCCGGTGAACCCCACGGATCACATCGAAGTCGAAAGCCATCTCAGTCCCCCTGGCTCGGGATGATGATCGAGACTCCGCACTCTGTGCGATGCGGACGCGACAGTCAAGTTGGCTCGACCCCGAGAGCGACAAGTCTCTGTTGCCAACAGGGAATCGCCGTGCCAGCTTCTCCCCTGTCGGGGGGCGATCTCCTCGGCATGGGGTTTTGGCTGTGAGCATCACTGGAAATCCCTGCCGTCTGTCACTGTGGACCCTGGTTGGGATCTGTCTTCTCGCGCCCGGCGTGCGCGCGGACGATGCGCTCTCGGAGGAGCAGCGGGCGTCTCTCGAGGCGCGCGGGGGGATCGTCTTTGTCAGTCAGACGGAGTATCCCCCCTTCGAGTTCATCGATGAGGACGGCGAGCGCCAGGGGATGTGCATCGACTTGGCCCGCTGGATGGCCACACAGTTCGGCTTCCGCGCCCGCTTTGTCGACATGACCTTCGCCGAGGCGCAGGCGGCCGTGCTCTCGGGCGAGGCCGATGTCCTGACGAGTCTCTTCTACAGCGATGCCCGCGATGAGAGGTTCGATTTCACCCGGACCATGTTCGAGGTCCCCGCCTCGATCTTCGTGCGCGCCGAGAGACCCGACATCATCGGCATCGAGGACCTCGAGGGAAAGCGGATCGCCATGCAGCGGGGCGACTACGCTCAGGAGTTCCTCCAGGGGGCCGGGATCTCCTTCGAGATGGTCCCCACGGCGACCTTCGCGGAGGCCGCGGATCTCGTGATCGCCGGGGAGGCCGACGCCGTCATCGGGGACGAGCAGATCGTCCTCTACCATCTGTTCAGCGCCAACCTCACCGACCAGATGAAGACAGTGGGGGAGCCCCTCTATGTCGGCCTCAACTGCATGGCCGTCCGGGAGGGTGATGCCGACCTCCTCGCCATTCTCAACCAGGGGCTGGGCATGGCCCGCTCCACGGGAGTCGCCGACAACATCAGCCGCAAGTGGCTGGGGAGGCAGATCACACCGGACTCCCCCTTCGTGCTCCGTCACCTCGGCCAGATCCTCATCGCACTGGCGATGTTCGCGGTCCTGGTCTTCCTCGTCATTCTCTGGAACATCCAGCTCAGGCATCGGATCGAGCACCGAACGAGGGAGCTGAGGGTGAGCGAGGAGCGCAACCGGGCCTTTCTCGCCGCCATCCCCGATCTGATGTTCCGCCAGCGGCGCGATGGGACCTATGTGGACTACAAGACCGCCATCGAGGGAATGCTGGCAGTGCCCTCCGATTCCATCATCGGCTGCAACATCCGCGACATGGATCTCCCCCCGGAGTTCGTCGATCGGACACTCCAGACTGTCGCCACCGCGCTCGACACAGGCACACTCCAGAGCTACGAGTACCAGCTGGAGGTGGCCCAGGGTCTCCGGGAATTCGAGGCCCGCTTCGTCCCCTGCGGCGAGGACGAGGTCCTCTGCATCGTGCGCGATGTCACCGGCCGCCGCCGGGCCGAGCGGGCTCTGCGCCACAGCGAGGAGCGCCACCGCAAGGTGGTCGCCCTCGCCGACGCCGTCGCCTACGAGCAGGATCTGCCAAGCCACGAGTTCACCTTCTGGGGGGAGGGAGTCGAGCGGGTCACCGGCTACACCGCCGAGGAGCTGACGGTGAAGACCTGGAGGGCCATTCTCCAGGAGACCGTCCTGCGCGGCGCGCTGGCCGGACTCTCACAGGAGGAGATCCGGCGCCGCAGTGAATCGG
>JAFGKF010000151.1 GCA_016928695.1 Candidatus Sumerlaeota bacterium
CATGTGGAGACCGGTATCACCGCGGGGAACGCGGGCAACTCGATCGCCCAGGAGGGGCTCATCATCCGAGGGCTGTACTGGTTCGAGATCCGGATCCGGCGCGCTCTGCGATGGCTGGGCCGGGCCATCTCGAGGGTGCCGGGGATTGGATCCAAGCCCCCCGAGCCCAACTACTACCGGGGTCGTCCGATCTCGGCGAGGAATCGCCCGCCGGGATGAGCCCAGTGTGGGGATTCGCTGGCATGTGGCGCTCTCGCCAGGGAAAGCATTGGCCGTCAGAGCAGAGGGCAGACAGAGAACAGATGAGACTCAACCTCTCACCCGCCGAATGAGATCTCCCATGCGCGTGGCGTTCATCTATCCCGCAACTGATTTTGATCAGGAGTACCATGCCGAGGCCCTCCCCATGGGTCTGCTCTACTTGACCGCGGTGCTGGAGCGCGATCAGCTCGCCGAGATCGATCTCTTTGACAGCCGCCATGGGGACGCCCTGCCGTCCCCCAGCCGGCTGAGCGAATACGATGTGATCGGCTTCACGGCGATGAGTATGCAGGTGACCCATGCGCTGAGGCTCGCGCAGTGGATCAGGGACTCCGGCTATCGTGGAAAGATTGTCTTCGGTGGCCCCCATGCGAGTGTCGCTTCCGATCATCTCCGTGGGCAGCCGGCTCTCGATGCGATTTTCATCGGGGAGGCGGAGGAGACGTTTCCCGCCTACCTGCGGCACCTCTCAGATGAGGAGGTGACTCTGGGGCGCACATGGATTCGGGATGGGAGTGGTGAGTGGGTTTTTCATCCCGGCTCCTGTTTCGTCGGTGATCTGGATCAGCTGCCCTTCCCCGCCCGCGAGAAGTACAGGGATCTCACAGCGCGGTGTCGCTTCATCAACATGACGACCACGCGCGGCTGTCCGTTCCAGTGCAACTACTGCCAGCCGACCAAGGAGATCCTGTTTGGAAAGCGTGTCCGCCGACGGAGCGTTGACAACATCCTGGCGGAGATCGAGGATGCGCGGCGGCGCTTCGGCATTGATTCCTTTTCCATCGACGACGACACCTTCACGTTCCACAGAGCCACGGTTCAGGAGTTCTGTGAGCGGATCGCACCGCTGGGCCTGCGCTGGTCCTGTCAGAGCCGCAGTGACATCGACCGCGAGACGCTTGTTGCCATGCGCGACTCTGGATGCGAGATGATCTTTGTCGGTGTGGAGAGCGGCTCACAGCGAGTTCTGGATCTGATGGACAAGCGCAACACCGTCGAAAAAAACGCGGCGTTCATCATCACATGCAATGAGCTCGGGATCAGAACCTGGTGCAACATGATGATCGGCTACCCCGGCGAGACCTGTGAGGACATGGAGCTCTCACTGGACTTTGTGCGCAGGACACGCCCCACCCGCGTCTGCGTGAGTCAGGTCACCCCCTTCCCAGGGACACGCCTGTGGGAATGGCACCGGGGCGATGTGATCCACAGCGATTGGGATGACATGGCACGACATGTCCAGCGACCCAAGTTTCGATCCATGCGGCGAATGCAGAGACTCATCAGGCTCTACAGCGGGGCAATGAATCGAACGATGGAGGGGCCATTCATCGCAGACGTCGTCCCGACAAAGGGCCTCTGGGGTGCCATTCTCCGCCGCTTTCCCTCGCTGTTGCGCTTCGCCATTCGCCGTGAGCTCGCCTTCAGCGCTGAGCTCGAGAGAGCGCTCGGCGATGCCCGCTCGGGTGATGTCGCCAGTGGGATCAAGAGACTCCAGCGTCTGCTCAGGAACCATCCGGACAATCCCGATGTGATTGCGCATCTCGCATGGCTGCACATGGGGAAGGGGGATCACCTGACAGCGGCAGATCTCTATCGTCGATTCATCGGGACCAGGCCCGGGGATGCCGGGGCTCATTTCTATCTGGGACGAGCGCTCTCGCAGCTGGGCGACCACGATCAGGCGCGAGAGGCTTTTGAGAGAGCATTGGAGATTGCACCGGATCACTCTGAGGCCAAGGATGCCTTGACCCAACTTCAGTCGGCTGTCGGCACCTGAAACGCTGCTCAGCGAGCGGGCCGATGAATCACGGCCTCCTGAGTCGCCCAGGGCCTGTGGGGACGGTGATCCCACTGGGAGTGTTGAGCTGGGGCACGGTCACGCTCTGCTGATTGATGGTCTGCTGAACTCCCGTCACGCCGATCTCAGTCTGGATCTGCACGGCGACGCCGTCATCGGTCCATCGACCGCTGCGGCTGGGCTGGCTGTAGCTCCCCGATCCCGTCATGATCGCCGCGCCGTTGCCCTGCGCGGTGAGATCGATGCGGTCGCCATTGAAGATCATCTGGACATTGAGGCCCGTCACCGTGAAAGCGTTGGTGTTCGATGAGACGGTGAAGAGCCAGCCCTCACCCTGGCGCTGCATCTCGACCCGCCGGTCGTCCTCCCAGTTCACCACGCTGTCCTCGTTGACCCAGAGCGTCCCGCGGCCCTCCATCATCACACGGACCTGCCCCGTGATCTCGACGCGCCCCTCGCCGCGGGCCTCGAGGCCCGCCTCGACCTCGGTCAGCGCCTGAGTGGTCGTTGTCGTGATCGACTGCACAGTGCTGTCGATCACCGCCTGCCTCTGGACGCTGATCTGCTCGGTGCCGGTGGGCACGGGGATGGGGAGGGTCTCAGGGATCGTGATGTTCTCGGGGAGAGTGATGTTCTCCGGAATCTCGACGCTCCCGCTCTGCAGAGTCTGGGCGCGCTGCTGGATGGCATCCTGCGTGAGGATCTGTGCGTTCCTCGATGAGGACTCGGGAAGATTCAGGCTCGGAGCCTGCCCCTGGCGCTGCGGCGTCTGGACCTGCGGTGTCTGGATCTGCGGCGCTTGGAATTGGGGTGTCTGACGCGATGGTGTCTGGACCTGGGGGGTCTGGCGCTGAGGAGCTGATCGGCTGGGGGCACTGATCGCCGCCAGCGCCAGAGTGGGGGAGAGAATCAGGGCTGTCAGACAGATGATTAGCAAACGCATGGCTGGGGCCTCCCTCTTCAGAGGACTCAGCAGCTTATCGGCAACAGCGATGGGTCACTGAGGGGAATCTGCGGTGTGAGTCTGCAGTCGCCCGGGCAGATCGGCGAAGGAAACGGGGCCCTGGTTGCCGGATTCCAGGTCCTTGAGCTGAACATGCTGTGCCTCGATCTCCGACGCGCCGAGCAGCGCAGCGAAGTGTGCATTCACCCGATTGGCATCGCGCAGCGCCGCCTTCGGCGAGCGCCGCTGGTAGTCGAAGCGCACGCGGAGGCCCTCCGCGCGGCAGGTGGCCGCCAAGCGAGCCGCCACCTCCAATCCCGCCTCGTCGAGCAGACAGATCGCCACATCGACGCGTGAGCGGAGATCGGGGCCCGCCTCGAGCGATTGGAGGGCAAGGCTCAGTCGCTCGACACCCAGCGAGGCTCCCAGCGCGGGTGTCGATGTCCCTCCCAGATCCTCAAAGAGATTGTCGTATCGCCCGCCTCCGAGCACGGCATCCTGCGCCCCGAGCCCCGGCAGCACCGTCTCGAACACCGTGTGCGTGTAGTAGTCAAATCCGCGGACCAGCCTCGGGGCGATCTCGAATTCAATCCCGAGCGTCTCGAGGTGCTCGCAGACCTCGCGGAAGAGAGTCTGGCTCGCCTCGCTGAGGAGATCCACGATCGGCGGAGCGGCATCGAGTGTCGGCTGACAGCCCGGGTTCTTGCAGTCGAGCGCGCGCATGGGATGGGTCGCCGTCCTCCGCTGGCAGTCCTCGCAGAGATCTCCTCTGTGCGCCTCGAGGTGAGAGCGCAGCGCGCTGTTGATGGCCTCCCGATCCCCCCTTGCGCCGATCGAATTGACCCGTGTCCGCACGCCCGAGAAACCGCACGCCTCGAGATAGATCGTCAGCATCGCGATCGTCTCCGCATCCGCCCAGGGACTCGCGTTGCCGAACCACTCGCACCCGATCTGGTGGAACTGGCGCTGGCGGCCCTTCTGCGGTCGCTCATAGCGGAACATGGGCCCCATGTAGAAGACCTTCATCTCCGACGACTGCCTGAGCAGCCCGTGCTCAAGGGTCGCCCGCACGACGCCGGCCGTCCCCTCCGGCCGGAGGGTCAGGCTCCGCTCCGAGCGGTCCTTGAACGTGTACATCTCCTTCGAGACGATGTCGGTCACCTCGCCGATGCCGCGGACGAACAGATCCGTCGGCTCGAAGACCGGCGTGCGCAGCTCCTCATAGCCGTGGATCGTGAAGATCCGCCTCGCCGTCTCCTCCAGGAACTGGAACCGGGCCATCTCCTCGCCG
>JAFGKF010000152.1 GCA_016928695.1 Candidatus Sumerlaeota bacterium
ACAAAGAGAGGGAAATACGCGTTTTTGTGACCCGTCTCCTTGATGCGGCGGTCGAGCGCGTCGCGCATGTTCTCCCACAGCCCGAAGCCATAGGGCTTGATGACCATGCAGCCGCGGATCTCGCTGTGGTCGGCGAGATCGGCGCGCTTGACGACCTCGTTGTACCACTCCGAGAAATCCTGACTCTTGGGGGTCAGCTTGCGAACGTCGGGCTTGCTCTGGGCCACGGTCTCTCTCCTGATCGCCGAAAAGTGGCGGGGATCATGGAAACCCTGGCCCCGCTTGTCGAGCTGAGAAAATCCTCAGATGCCGGTCAGCGTGAGACGATGCTCCAGGGGCTCGGTGCCCGCGTGGCTGTGGAAGAAGGTGACGAGCTCGGACACCGCGTCGATCCGGAGTCGATGAGGCCCCGGCGTCCAAGGCAGTGAGAGCCTGTGCTGAACCGTGACCGATTCCCCGGGGGCCAAATCGTGGGGAAGATCCTCCCGTGCATCGATGAGTGGGGGGGCGTCGGGCTCGCCCCCCTCGGGCCAACACTGGACAGCGAGCCGCACCTGTCCCAGTGCTCCTTCGGTCCGCGCGAGCCAGACGGTGTTGCCGGTGTTCTCGAGATGCGCGGTGATCTCGATCTCGCTTCCCGCAGTGGCCTGGGCGGGCAGTGGCTCCACCCGCAACTCTGCTCGCATGTCGTCGGGGCAGAGCGAGGTGGGGCGCCACTGGGCGAGACTGCGCTCGGCAGCCTCCGGCGTGATCACCCCAGCCCCGGCCAGCCGCGAAACCAGGGAGCGGACGGCGTGATTCACGCCCCGGGGGCTCCAGTGAAGATGGTCGCGCTCAAAGAGGCGGTCGCGGTCCGAGTGAGCCGCAAAGTCGGGCTCCAGATCGATGTGGTCCACGCTCAGATCTTTGGCGAGCTCGCGCACACGCTCCGCAAAGCGGGCATGGCCGCGTTGGAATTCGGCGACGGTGGAGGCGAAGCCCCGCCTCAGATAACCGGGATGCACCGCCCGTGCCTGATTGCCCGGCAGATCGAGAAAGACAGGTCTCGCGCCGTGCTCCCGAATGAGAGCCACGAGGGCCCGGTGATTTTCGGCGTGACGGCGACCGGGCACGCGCGGCGGTGTCCGATGCGCTCTGACTGCGAAGCGTCTCAGAGAGCGCACCATGCGTGCAGAGGAGGACTGATCCGAGCCCCGAGCGAACGCCGAATCATCCCGCAGAAGCGCCATCATGTCCTCATCCGTGGCCACACTCGAGCGCCAGTGATCGTTCCAGAGATAGCTGATGAAGACGACGGTCGGCCGCAGAGTGGGCAGGAGACGACGGGCCAGGGCCAGCCCCTGCTCGCAGGTCGCCCCATGCATTCCGCCGTTGAGGATCTCAATGTCCATTCCCCCCGCTCGGAGCACATCGCCGAGGAGATGGGGATAGGGCCGTGGGCCGTGCGCTGCTCCCGACGAGGTCAGGAAGAGCCATCGCCCCCCCTCGGGCGGGCTCTCGAGGGGCTCGTCACCCAGCAGCCCCAGCCGGTTGACGCGCATCCCCCTGTGCGATGCACCGGGTCGCATGCGCCAGAGCATCTCGGGGTCCGCCTGGTAGAGGTCGGTGCGAAAATCGCGGTTCATCCGGCGCGCCTGCTCGCGGCACCAGAGTCTCGCCCACCGGCGCCAGGTCAGGGGGCAGTGGCCACCGCGGCGCAGTCGTCTCTCCAGAGCGGCACTCAGAGTGAGTGCGCTCCACGCTGGAAAAGCGAGCAGGCGGCGGGTCATTGACCGTCGACCGCCGCCTGCCGCGTCTCGCATTTCAATCCGAGTCAGCGCCTCTGCATCTCCATCAGGATGCGGAGGATGTAGATGAAGATGATGATGAAGTCGAGGTAGATGGCCAGCGCGGCGGAGACCGCCATGTTGGTCGGGTAGCGCCGCATGATGTTCGACGTGTCATAGAGCACATAGCCGCACATGACAACGGTCACCGCGACCAGGAAGAGCATCTCCACTCCCTGGGAGGGGAAACCGAAGATCATCGCGATGATGCCCAGCCCGATGAGCAGGATCAGCGCCATGAACAGAAACCCGCCCAGGAACGAGAAGTCCTTCCGTGAGACGAAGGCGAACAGCGTCAGACCACCGAACACGGCCAACGTCAGGCCGAACGCCTGGATCGAGAGGTTCCACGATCCCCCGGAGAGAACCAGCTCGCGGGTCACCTTGTCCTGCACCAGGGACCCGCCCGTCATCAGATAGCTCGCCAAGGCGATCAGGCTGAAGTAGGCGCCGGTGAACACGGCATAGGCGAAGAGAGCGATGGCGTTGATCCCCGGCGTGCGCGACACCGCCTGGACGACAAACACCCCTGCGAAGTAGATGACAAGGGCGATGATCGGGTGCTGAATAAACCAGATGAAGCCCCCTGTCTTGATGCAGGCCGCCCCGCCGATGAAGGCGAGCAGCAGGGACACGAAGAACAGCGAGTAGACCTTGCGGATGAAGGTCAGCCGCTCCTGGGGCATGGACTCGGCGACCGACCGCGTCCCCAGTGGCATGGCTTGGCTGTTCGGAAACTGATACGCCATGGGTGGGCACCTCTTTCAAGAGCTCTGATTGATCGCCATTTACCTCACGCCCGTCTCCCAGGTCAAGCCCTGCTGATTCAGCGGAACTTCCCCCGCGATCCGCTGTCGATAGCGGTGTGGGCAACAGCCTGACTCAAAGGAGGATTCCCACCATGACTCGGGCTCTGGCGATTCTGACACTGACTCTGGGCCTGCTCGCCTTCACCGGCTGCAACACGCTCTCCGGCGGCGCCACCGGCGCCGTGGCGGGGGGCCTCACTGGCGCGGGCATCGGCGCCATTGCGGGCGACCCCGTGGCCGGAGCGCTGATAGGCACCGGCGTCGGCGCGGCCGGCGGTGCGGCCATCGGCCACCACAACGAGCAGGAGGCCCGCCGACAGGGCCAGCGCATCGACACCTGGGGAAACCCCTATTGACCCCGTGATTCCCTCATCAGGGAATTGTGACATGTCGGGAACTCTCTGATGAGAGGGATTGTCTCATGGGGCACAGGCACAGCCTGTGCGCAGGCAGGAGGACGACGATCATGAGGCTTTTGGCGATTCTCTCCACTCTGGCCATTGGACTTGCAGCCCTGACGGGTTGCACGACCCTCTCCGGCGGAACCAGCGGTGCCCTCATCGGGGGGCTCACCGGCGCGGGCATTGGCGCCATCGCGGGTGACCCGACAGCGGGTGCGTTGATCGGCACCGGCGTCGGGGCAGCCGGCGGAGCGCTCATTGGCCACAGCAATGAGCAGCAGCGCCGCCAGGAGGGCTGGGTCTACGACAATGCCTGGGGGACTTCAGGGCACTACGAGAACACCTACTACTCGTACGGCCCGCCCCCGGTTTCCTGCCCACAGCCCACCCGCATCCAGCCGGCGGCCTACTATCCCACCAGCGGCTATCAGACGCCCGGACCGCGGTTCACCTACACGCCGGAGCAGCCCGACCGTCTGATCATCAACCAGCCCCGCCACGTCTGGTATCACTGAGTCATCCGGGGGGCCTGACCGATTCGGCCAGCGCCCCCTTGACCATTCGTCCCCACTGTGCGAGAAACTCCCGCCCTGAGCGGGAGTAGCTCAATTGGCAGAGTTCCACCCTTCCAAGGTGGGCGTTGCGGGTTCGAATCCCGTCTCCCGCTCCAGCGAGATTCTCACAGAGCCCGCGCCAGGCGCGGGCTCTG
>JAFGKF010000153.1 GCA_016928695.1 Candidatus Sumerlaeota bacterium
TCGCGGGGCTCTCCATGGCCGAGCGCTTCGCCATCGCGAACATGACGACCGAGTGGGGCGCACTGGTGGGGGTTTTCCCCTGCGATGAGACGACGATGGAGTTTGTCCGCCGGTGTCCGCGGGTGGGGGAGCGCGAGCTGGATGAGATCACCGGGCTCGACCTCGCACCCGACGCGGATGCCGTGTACGCGAAAACGCTCCACCTCGACCTCTCGAAAGTGTCTCCCTCAGTCTCGGGCCCCAACGAGGTCAAAACGATGCGGTCGGTCGCCTCGCTCCAGCGCGAGCGGCTGAAAATCCAGAAGGCCTATCTGGTCTCGTGCGTCAACGCGCGGCTCGAGGACTTCGCCGAGGCAGCGCGCGCGATCGAGGGCAAGCGCGTGGCCGAGGGCGTGGAGCTCTACGTCGCCGCCGCCTCGGCCAAGGTCGAGGAGGAGGCCAGGCGCGATGGCCACTGGGCGGTGCTCGAGGCGGCGGGGGCTCGGTTCCTCCCCCCCGGCTGCGGGCCCTGCATCGGGCTCGGCACGGGGCTGCTCGAGGCGGGCGAGGTCGGCATCAGCGCGACCAATCGCAACTTCAAGGGCCGCATGGGCTCGAAGGATGCACTCGCCTACCTGGCCAGCCCGGCGGTGGTCGCCGCCAGCGCCGCGGCGGGATACATCTGCGCTCCCGGCGAGGTCGGCGAGACGGCGCCGGCGCCGCGCGTGGAGGTCCATGTCCGGCCCAGCGGGGAGAGGTCGGTGACGATCCTCGACGGTTTCCCGACGCGGATGGCGGGCGAGGCGCTGTTCCTGCCGAAGGACAACATGAACACCGACGGCATCTTCGGGAAGGACGTCACCTACCGCGACGATCTGACGCCCGAGCAGATGGCGGCGGCCGCCTTTCTCAACTACGACGAGGCGTTCCAGACGACCGCGCGGCGGGGCGACATCCTCGTCGGGGGGCGGAATTTCGGGACCGGCTCCTCGCGCGAGCAGGCGGCGACGGCCCTCAAGTTTTTCGGCATCCAGATGGTCATCGCCGAGTCGTTCAGCCAGACCTACAAGCGCAACGCGTTCAACAACGGCTTCATCTGCATCGAGTGCCCCGAGCTCGTCGAGGCGCTGCGGAGCGCCTTCGCGGGGAACGCCGCTCTCACGATCCGGACCGGCTGGACACTGGACGTCGATTTCGAGAGCGCGGCGCTCATCTCACCCGTGGGGAGCTTCCCGTTCGACCCGATCGGCGAGGTGCCCCAGCGCCTGGTGATGCTCGGCGGGGCCGAGGCGGTGGCCCGGGGGGCTCTGGGGGGGGCCTGAGCCCGGGAAAAACTGTTCTCTGGTGAACAATTGCCGCCCTTTGGGTGTCCTTGACAAAAGAGGTGCCCAGGGCGGACGATGGGTGCCTGGGGCCAGTGCCAATGGACGACACCTGAGGGGTGTCGGGAGGACGGAAATCATGAGACGGATTCTGATGGGAGGGCTGCTCACTCTCCTCGCCCTGGGCGCCGTGGCCCAGGGGGATCGCATCCCGCTGGCAGTGGTCGACTTCGAGAATCGCGCGGCCGATGGCGGCCCGGAGCTGGGGGCGATGTGCGCCGAGGTCCTGAGTGACCTTCTGATCCAGACCCGGCAGTTCCGAGTGTTCGACCGCAGCCGCGTCCAGGAGGTCATCGAGGAGCAGAGCTTCCAGCACATGAGCGGATTCGTCGACACCGACCAGGCGGTGAACTTCGGCCGGATGCTGGGGGTCCGATTCCTGGTCAGCGGAGCGATTCTCCGCACGGGGGTCGACGTCAACGAGTTCACCGGCTACGGCGTGACCACCCGCACCGAGGAGTGGTCGGCGCGCGTCCGGCTGCAGGTGATCGACGTCGAGACGGGCGAGACCATCTACAGCCAGACGGGCGAGGGCACCCAGACGATCCAGGGGGGCAGCCCGAGCGCCACGCGGATCAACACGACGGTCTTCGAGGAGCTGCTCGAGCGGATCCTTCCGCCTCTCGCCGATGATCTCACAGTGGTCATGATCAACGAGTTCTCCGACGTCGCCTCGGCACAGCCTGCTCCCGAGCCCGAGGCGAGCGTCACGGTCAGCCCGCCCGCGCACTCCACGCCGGTTCAGGCTCCCGCCACCCCGGCGGCACCCGAGCGCGTCTCCCTCGCGATCGAGTCCGTGCCCGACGGGGCGGAGGTGGAGATCGACGGCCGCTTCATCGGCAATGCCCCGATCGACGTGGATGTCGATCCCGGTGTGCATGAGATCTCGCTCAACCTCCCCGGGCACCAGCCCTGGTCGCGCGAGATGGAGGTGATCCCCGGCTCGCGGATCAGCGCCACGCTGACTCCGACACCTGGGATGTTCGTCTCGGAACAGGAGCCCCCTGTCCCGACCATGGCCCCAATCCCTCCGGTGGAGCAGACCACTGCACCCACCTTTGTGCCCGGACCGGCGCCCGGTGTCACCATGCCGGTCAATGTGGTCGAGGAGAACGAGCCCTTCGCTCTGCAGCCATCGACGGCTCTTCGCAGTGACAGCGATCCGGACCAGGATGAGAGTGAGTCCAATCTGTTCGTGAAATAGACGGCCTGCCGTTTCGGATGAAAATGCCTTGCCCCGGTCCCCTGCGGCCGGGGCAAGTTGCACTTGCCCGCCCCCCGGGGCACTCCTAGACTTCGCCACCATATCAGCAGGAGACGCGTTGATGAGTGAGCAGACCCTGGTGCTGATCAAACCCGATGGCGTGCGGCGTGGCCTGATCGGCGAGATCCTCGGGCGCTTCGAGCGCCGCGGTCTGAGGATCCGCGGGCTGAAGATGCTGCGGTTCGACGTCGCCCTGGCCGAGCGCCACTACGCCGAGCATGTGGAGAAGCCCTTCTTTCCCGCCCTGAGGGACTTCATCACCTCCGGCCCCGTCGTCGCCGTCCTCGTCGAGGGGCCTGAGGCGATTCAGCTGGTGCGCTCCATGATGGGGCAGACCAAGCCGTCGGAGTCCGCCTCCGGGACGATCCGCGGTGACCTCGCGACGACG
Organism: Candidatus Sumerlaeota bacterium; assembly: GCA_016928695.1. Lineage (GTDB taxonomy): Bacteria > Sumerlaeota > Sumerlaeia > JABWBI01 > JABWBI01 > JAFGKF01. The sequence goes on from JAFGKF010000153.1 coordinate 3,014, forward strand.
ACGACCGAGAATGTCATCCACGGCTCGGACTCGCCCGAGCGCGCCCGGATCGAGAGGGAGATCTTCTTCACCGACAGCGAGCTCTTCTGAGATGACCGGCATCCCTCAGCTCGACATCGCGCATCTGCAGCGGCTTCTTCACCCCCTGAGGGTGGGGCGCCACATCCGTCATGAGACTGTGTGTGCCTCCACCAACGACCTGGCCCATGCGATGCTCGAGGGCGGGGCGCCCTCGGGGACGGTGGTGGTCGCCGAGGAGCAGACGGCGGGGCGCGGGCGATTCCAGCGCGCCTGGAAGAGCGAGGCGGGTCAGAACCTCCTGTTCACCGTCATTGTCCGCTGGCCGCGGGACGGCTTTGCCCCCACGTGGCTCACGCTGGCCGCGGCGCTCTCGGTGCGCCAGGCCGTGGAGGAGCTCTTTCACCTCAGCCCCAAGATCAAGTGGCCGAACGATGTGGTGCTGACCCTGGGTGACGGTGTGCAGAAGCTCGCGGGCGTTCTCACCGAGGCCACGACGCTCGGCCCCCGCGAGCAGGGGGCGGTGGTCGGGGTGGGCCTCAATGTCAACCAGGTCTGGATGCCCCATGACCAGGACCCCGAGCGGCCCCGCGTCTCGCTGGCCAGCGCCCTGGGGCGCCGGATCGACCGCGAGCCGCTGCTGGCGGGCTGCCTCGCCTCGTTCGACGAGCACCTGACCAACCTGTCGAAGGGACACACGGGGGATCTGGTGGCCGAGGCCCAGCGGCACCTGACAGGGATCGGCCGCGCCGCCCATGTCAGGCTTCCCAATCGCTCATGGCGAGGGATTCTGGTCGGCATCGACAGGGATTATCATCTCCTGCTGCGCGATGAGCACGGGGAGCCCCATTGCATCTCCGCGGGTGAGGTGCTGTTCGGGAGCCAGGATCTCAGAGGGGGATGATCGCAGATGCTTTTGGCAGTGGACATCGGGAACACCCACTCCGTTCTCGGGCTGATCGAGGGGCGTGAGGTGCGCCATCACTGGCGTCTCTCGACGGACACGAGGCGGACCTCCGACGAGATCGGGCTTCAGCTTGATCAGCTCTTCAGGATGGGCGGCATCGAGCGGGGGGAGATCAGCGGCGCGGTGGTGAGCACCGTCGTGCCCCCCCTGCGTGAGGCGTGGCTCGCCGCGCTCGAAAGCGCCCTGAGTGTGGAGCCGCTGCTCGTCACGGCCCAGATGCCTCTGCCCCTGGGGCTCGCCGTCGATTTCCCCAACCAGGTGGGGACCGACCGCATCGCGAACGCGGTGGGGGGGCGCAATCGCTTCGGATCGCCTATGCTGGTGGTCGACTGTGGGACGACGACGAACATCGACGTGGTGAACGCCGCGGGGGACTACTGCGGCGGGGTGATCATGTCGGGCCCCGAGTTCTGGGCCGAGGCGCTGTTCCAGCGCACGTCGGCGTTGCCCCGCGTGGCGATGAGGCGGCCCGATCGGGTCATCGGGACCAACACGGTCGCCTGCATCCACTCCGGCCTCTTCCATGGATTTCTGGGAGCCGTCGATCGTCTCGTCGACGGCGTCCGCGCCGAGCTCGGCGCGCCGGACTGCCCCGCAGTGACGACGGGGGGACTCGGCGCCCTCGTCGCGCAGGAATCCGCGCGCCTCAGCGCGCACCTGCCGTGGCTCACGCTCGAGGGCCTCGCCTCGATCTGGGAATATGGGCTCAGCCGCTGATCCCCCGATCAGGGGGATTCGGTGACGATCAGCGCCCGAGCAGGGGAGCGATGGTCTCCAGCAGTCTCTGGGCCTCAAACGGCTTGTGCAGGTAGGCGTCCGCGTTGGTGGCTCGGCGCATCTGCTCCTCGCTCTTGCCCGTTCCCTCGGCGATCGCTGAGAGCATCACGATGGGGAGATTGCGGTGGGTCGCGCTCTCTCGGATGCGGCGACAGATGTCGAATCCGTCGAGCCCCTCCTCGCTGGGCATCATCACATCGAGGAGAAGCAGTTCGGGCTGCTCGCGGATCAAGAGGGGGAGGACGTCGTCGGCCGTCGCGGCGCGCACGACACGGTGCCCCGCCTGCTCGAGGATGCGTGAGGCGACCAGGGCGACGTCGTCGTCGTCCTCCGCCAGCAGGATGAGCCTGGGAGGGGCCGGATCAGGGTCGGTCATGTGCTCTCGGACTCTTCGTCCTGGTGAGTGCGGATGAAGTCGGTCATCTTCTCCTTGGTGCTCTCGATGTCCCTCTGCTTCTCCTTGACCGCCTTCTCCTCGAGGACCTTCGCCTCCTCGGTGCGGAGCTCCTCGCCTGAGAGCTTCTTGATGCGCGGGTCGAAGTCGGGGTGGCGACAGATCTTCTGGAGCACGGCCCTGAGCTGAGAGGCGTCGAAGGGCTTGGCGAGGTAGTCGACGAGCCCGAAGCGCTTCATGGTGTCGCGTGTCTTCGGATCGGCCTTCGCCGAGATGAAGACGATCGGCGACTCGCGATAGGCCGCGGAACGGCGGAGTGTGTCGCAGAGCTGATAGCCTGTCATCTTGGGCAGCATGCCGTCGATCACGAAGATGTCCGGCTGGTAGTGGGGGATCTTGCGGACCGCGTCGAGGCCGTCGGTGGACGTGAAGATCTCGAAGTCCTCCTCGAAGTTGAGGCGGAGGACCTCGAGGAGCTCCTCGTCGTCGTCCACGATGAACAGCCGGGGAGTGATGTCGAATGAGGGCAGGCCCTCGGCCGAGGGCTCCGCCATCTCCGCCGGGATGGGTGTGGTGGGGACGGGCGCCGCGGGTCGAGTGGGCCGTGCCTGAAGACGCTGCGACAGCTCCGTGAAGGAGAAGCGGCGCGACCGTTGGGGGGGCGGGGTCTTCTCGATGAAGACATCGAGGTTCTTCTTCACCCGCAGTGGGTCGAAGGGCTTGGTCAGATAGAGGTCGGCTCCGGCGCGATAGCCCGCCATGATGTCTTTGCGCGTGTTGAGCGCGGTCAGGAAAATCACCGGCATCTTGGCGAACGGCTGACGCTGGCGGACCTCCGTGATCAGCTCCCATCCGTTCATCAGGGGCATCATCACATCGGTGACCATCAGGTCCGGCTCAAAATCACCGATCTTCTCGAGCGCGTCCAGTCCGTTGGCCGCGGTGACCACGTCATATCTGTCGCGCAGCGCGATCGAGAGAATCTCGAGCACCTCGGGCTCGTCGTCGACGACCATCACTCTGTAACGATACATGAGATCCTCCGCTGCCTCTCGTCTCACCGGGGGGGAGTGGTCGCAGTGTAGGCTCACGCCCTCTTCGGTGTCAATGGCTCAGGCCATTGGGGATTCGGAGTTGAAGTGCGATTCCCCCTGCGCCAGTGTGATCCATCATGACCTGGATCATCGGCATCGACGGGGGTGCGACCTCGACCAAGGCGGTCGTCGCCGACAGCGAGGGGCGTGTGGTGGCGCGGGCCGAGGGGGCCTGCATCAGCCCGTATCTGCTCCCCGGGGCCCAGATCGAGGCGAATCTCCGGGCGATCTGCCGTGAGCTCCTCGCCGCGGCCGGCGTCACCCCCTCCGACATCCGGGGTGTCTGCCTGGGTGTCAGTGGCTGTGAGCGGGAGGAAGACCGGGCCTGTCTTGCCCAGATCTCGGAGCGGGTGCTTCCCGGGGTCAGAGCCGAGGTGGTCAACGACGCCGTCATCGCTCTCGTCGGGGGCTGTGGCGGCATGGAGGGTGTCATCGTCATCTCCGGCACTGGCTCGATCGCCCTGGGGCGCACCGCTGATGGCCACATGGCACGCGCAGGGGGTTACGGCCATCTGCTCGGGGACGAGGGGAGTGGGTATGAGATCGCGCGGCAGGGGCTGATCGCCGTGCTCCGGGCTGACGACGGCCGGGGCGAGGCGACCCGGCTGACGCCCCTCGTCCTGAAACGGTTGGAGATCGCGGGCCCTCAGGGGATCAAGCCCTGGACGAAGGTCGTCGGTGGCGAGAAAGCCGCAATCGCGGCTCTGGCCCCGCTGGTTTTCGAGGCGGCCGCTGCGGATGACTCTGTTTGCAACCGGATTCTGGATGAGGCGGCGGAGGAGTTGGCGCTCGCCGCCGAGGCCGTGATGGGGAGGCTCTGGAAGGCACCGTGCTGCCTCCGCGTGTCCGTGGCGGGGAGTGTCATTCTGAGTCAAGATGTTCTTTTTGAGCGCTTCATGTCCGCCATGAAACACAGGTGCCCCCATGGAGAGGTCATGAGGCCCCTGTCCGATCCGGTGAATGGAGCTTGCACATATCTGTTGCATCTTTTGCACTGACACCCCAGGGTTGTGCGACTGCGCACCGGCGGAGACCGTGTGCTGAGCCTTACTCGCGGTGAGCGGGCTGGAGGAAACCCTTGGCGAAGGATCTCGGGCGGGGACATCTCGTCACGGAGCAGCGGAGTGCGGCCTCGATGGACATCGACACGAAGTCGATCCGCGAGTGCCTGGACATCATTCACAGCCAGGACCAGATCTGCGTCGATGCGGTGACGCCTGTGCTCGACCGCGTGGCGCAGGCCACCGAGTTCGTGGTGGAGGCCTTCCGCAACGGGGGGCGGCTCATCTATGCCGGGGCGGGCACGTCGGGGCGCCTGGGCGTGCTCGATGCCTCCGAGTGCCCTCCGACCTTCGGGGTCGAGCGGACACTGGTTCAGGGCATCATCGCGGGGGGCTACGAGGCGCTGAGGCGCGCCATCGAGGGTGCGGAGGATTTCCCCGAGGTCGGCGCGAAGGACGTCGAGGAGGTGATCGTTCCCCCGGGGCTCCGTCCCGAGGACGTGGTCATGGGCATCGCCACGGGCACGACGACGCCGTATGTCCACGGCGTTCTCGCCCAGGCCAAGAGCAAGGGCTGCAAGACGATCTTCTTCTGCTGCACACAGGAGGAGGACATTCGCCCCGAGCAGCGCGCGAACATCGACGTGGTGATCAATCCGATCGTCGGCCCGGAGGTCGTCACCGGCTCGACCCGGATGAAGGCGGGGACGGCGACGAAGCTGGTTCTCAACATGATCACGACGACGGCGATGATCCAGATGGGCAAGACCTACGGGAACATCATGGTCGACATGCGTGCCTGGAACGAGAAGCTGGTTGACCGGGCGGTCCGGATCATCCGGACCATCGCCACCGAGGAGAATCTCGACATCAGCCGTGAGGCGGCGGCGGCGCTGCTCGACAAGACCGACTGGCGGGTCAAGCCCGCCCTGATCATGCTGCTGGCCGAGTGCAGCCTCGAGGAGGCCACGAGGCACCTCAAGAGCTGCGGGGGCTTCGTCCGCCGCGCCATCGAGGAGATCCGCGCCGAGCGGAGCAAGGCCTGACGCCGCGATTGTCATCCATGAGATCTGAGGAGAGGTGACCCGATGCTGACACACCACGTCCTGGCGGCGGAGGCCAGGGGACTGAAACCCGCCGATTGGATCATCATCATCGGCTTCATCCTGATGTCGATCGGGATCGGCCTCTATCTCTCCAAGCGGGCCCGGGGCTCGTCGGAGCAGTACTTCAAGGGCGGCGGCGGCATGGGCTGGCTGCTGCTCGGCACGTCGATGGTGGCCACCACCTTCGCCGCGGACACGCCGCTGGCGCTGACGGGATGGGTCGTGACGAAGGGTGTCGCTCAGAACTGGTACTGGTGGTCGATGGTGCCGGTGACGATGCTGGGCGTTTTCTTCTTCGCGCGGCTGTGGAAACGCGCCAATCCGATGACGGACATGGAGTTCGTCTACACCCGCTACTCAGGCGCCTCGGCGCACTGCCTGCGGGGCTTCAAGGCGGTCTGGCTCGCTCTGCCTTACGGCTGCATCGTGATGGGCTGGGTGAACAAGGCGATGGGGGTCATCATCAACTACCTCGTGCCGGATTTTCCCCGGATCCCCGTGGTCGACAGTCTCATGCTCGGCCTCTTTCTCGGCACCCCCCTCTCCAGTGGCATCGACCAGAATGTGCAGGATGCCATCAGCGCGGGTGACCTCGATGTCCTCGAGGTCGGCTATGACCTGGGTCTGATGCCTCACCCGATTCTCTGGACGGACTATGCCGCTGGGCAGTACGACAGCTACACGGATGAGGAGGGGGTGGCGCACCCCTCGCAGCACACCCTGGTTCTCGAGCGCCTCGGCCTCGCGGGCCAGGTCGATCTCGACAGCGTGGCGAGCATCCCCGGGGTCCCCGCTGACCTGACCCTCGCCGGTGATCCCGAGGCGGACAGCCTCGATGTTCTCCATCAGATCTACAGGGTCTGCGCGGGGGTCAATCAGTACAAGATCCTCTTCCTTCTCTTCCTGATCGTCATTGCCTACACCTCGATCTCGGGTCTGTGGGGGGTGATGGTGACCGACTTCATCCAGTTCTGGATCGCCATGATCGGCTGCATCATTCTCGCGTTCCTCGCGGTCAAGAGCGCGGGGGGAATGGATGCCCTGCTCACGCAGATGTCGGAGATCTACGGCAACGATGCCGCGCGCTCGATGGTGAATCCGATGCCGACGGCCGAGGCGAATGGGCTCGGTTTCTTCTCGCGACTCGAGTTCATCCTGTTCGTCACGGTCTTCTGGTGGACCTTCGGATTCACCGATGGTGGCTCCTACTTCGCGCAGCGGATGCTCAGCGCGAAGGACGAGCGCAACGCGGCGATGGGCTACCTGTGGTACGCCGTGGCCCATTACGCGCTGCGCATGTGGCCCTGGCTGCTCGTCGGCTTCGTCGCCTCGGTGACCTACCCCTACCTCCCCTATCCCAGTGGGCACTTGCCCGGGGGTGCCGTGGCCGAGGCGGGCTATGTGAAGGTGATGCTCGACGTCTTGCCTGTCGGGCTGCTGGGCCTGCTGACCGCCTCGCTGCTGGCGGCCTACATGTCCACCATCTCGACCCAGGTGAATCTCGGTGCGTCGTACCTGATGAACGACGTCTACAAGCCCTTCATCGCCCCGGTGTTCGAGAATCCCTCGAAGCCCTTCGATGAGAAGCACTACGTCCGCGTCGGGATCATCACGACGCTGATCATGGCGGCGGCGGGCATCATCGTCTCGCTCTTCATGGACACGATCTCCGGGGCGTGGTTCCTCCTCGCGGGCTTCAACGGGGGCATCGGCGTCATCTATCTCCTGCGATGGTACTGGTGGCGGATCAATGCGTGGTCGGAGATCACCTGTCTCGCCTCGCTCTTCGTGCTCACCCTGGTGCTGCGTGGCCTCGGAATGGGCATCTTCGGCGGGTCCGCATGGCTCTCGGAGGAGACGCTCAACACGGTTCTCTTCCCGGACGTCTCCAATGGGTTCTTCGCGGTGAAGGTCAGTCAGTTCGCCATCATCCCCTTCAGCCTCCTGATCTCGGTCCCGGTGAGCATCGGACTGGCGCTCATCGTGACGCTCCTCACACGCCCCACGGACATCGAGAAGCTGAAGGGCTTCCATCGGAAGGTCCAGGCGGGCGGACCCGGCTGGGGAAAGATCGATCGTCTGATCAAAGCGGAGGACCCCACGTTCAAGGCCCAGACGCCGCTCAACTGGGGCAACTTCCGCAACTGGCTGCTCGCCTCGGCGACCGTCTACTTCTGGCTGGTCGGCATCGGCAAGCTGATCCTCGGTGACACACTCAACAGGGGGGGCGACGATGTCGCCACTCTGGCCATCCGCGGGGAGAATGTCTTCTTCATGTCCCTGATGATCGGCATGGTGCTGATCGGCATTCTCCGTCTCATCCTGGGCAGGGCGATGCCAGGCATCGTGATGTTCATCCTGCTCGGAGCCTTCATCCTGTTTGTCCAGATGTCCGGTCTGAACATCAAGGGTGAGTACCCCATCGATCAGCTCCCAGCACTTGCTGGGCTTGTCACGGAGCGCGTGGTCGGGTTTGCGATGCTCGTCATCGGTGTCGGCTGCGGCTGGCTTGTGGTCTCGACGTTCTCGACGAAGAAGTGGTCCGAGACCCGCCCCGGGGCGGCCGCCGCGGCCTGACCGTCGCCCTTGTCAGTTTGATCCTCGGCGGGCATGGTTTCGGCCATGCCCGCTGACCCCATCCATGTCCTCCACCTCTGCTCGAACTCGGTCGTGCATCAGGGCATTCTGCGCTCGCAGGTGGTCGAGCCCATGCGCCGCCTCGCCATGGACCCGCGGTTGAAAATCACGATCGTCTCCGGTGAGCGGGTGGGGGAGCGCAACCGGGGGGAGGAGGCTCGCCTCCGGGGGGAGATCGAGGCGGCAGGGATGGATCTGAGAATCCTCGAGAAGCGTGTGGGCCCGGCGCTGCGTGTCCGCCGCCCGGGGGCGATGCGGCGTCTGCTCAGCCCCTGGCATCTGTGGCGTGACATCCGGGGCATGGCGCGGATCGTGGAGGCGTTCGCGCGAGAGCACCCGGGCTGCGTGGTCCACGCCCGCTCCTATCTGCCCGCCTGGGCGGCGCTTCGCGTGAGGGACCGTGTCACGTTCCGCTTCGTCTTCGATCCGCGCGGCCTCTTGCCCGAGGAGCTCGCCTACGCGCAGGGCTGGTCGCGCAAGTCGCGGCGATACCGATGGTGGAAGAGCCTCGAGTCGAAGATCTGCCGCGCCGCCGACCATCTCATCGCGCTCACCCCCCAGATGGCGGAGCACTTCCGGCACATCGCCCACGTCGATCCGATCGTCATCCCATGCTGTGTCGATCTCGATCGCTTCACCCCGGGGACGCGTGTGCCGGCGGAGGGCGAGCCGCTGCGGCTCGTCTATCTCGTGGGGGTCGACGTCCCCTACCAGACACTCGATCTCGCGCTCGCTCTGCGGGAGGTCATTGCGACCCTGTGGCCGGGGGGCGCTCAGCTCACCATCGCGAGCCCCGACGCCCAGGCGATCCGAGAGCGTGTGGGTGGTGACGATGTGATCTGCGCTGCGGTGCCCCGCGGCGAGATCCCGAGGCTCCTGGCGGACTCGGACCTCGGCGTCCTGGTGCGCGTTCCGTCGATCATCAGCCGTGTGGCGAGCCCGGTGAAGTTCGCCGAGTGCCTGGCCGCGGGGCTCCCGGTGGTGGCGACGGCGGGCATCGGGGAGTGCGGGGTGATCCTGCTCGAGCACGGCTGCGGGGCTGTGGTGAACCCCGCGGAGAGGGGGACATGGGGGCATGCTGTCCTCGATCTGCTGGAGGCTCTGCAGAGGGATCGCGAGGGGCTTCGCCGCGCCGCACGCCATGCGGCAGGGGTCGTCTACGACTGGGATCGCTATCTCCCGCTGCTGCGGCGGATGTGTGGACTGAACCGATGAGACCGCGTGTCCTTCACATCTACAAGGACTACTTCCCCCCCGTGGTCGGGGGTGTGGAGAAGACGATCCATCGCCTCTGCCACGGCCTGCGAGACGCGTTCGATCCGAGCGTGCTCGTGGTCAACGACGGTCCCGAGACGGTGCATGAGGTCATTGAAGGCATCTCCGTCACAAAGGCCGCCTGCCGCCGCCGCGTCGCCTCGGCGCCGCTCTCCCGCGCGCTGATCGAGGAGATCGGCCGCGCCGAGGCGGACATCCTTCACTATCATCTCCCCATGCCCACGGCTGTCCTGGGGCACCTTCTGAAAAGGCCACCGGGGAGAGTCGTCGTCACCTGGCACTCCGACATCGTCCGCCAGCGCTGGGCGCTGTGGGCGTACGGCCCCTTTCTTCGGAAGTTCCTCCGCCGCCACGTGGACATCGTCATGCCGACCTCGCCCAACTACATCGAGTCCTCGAAATGGCTCCACGCGGTGCGCGACAAGTGCGTTGCCGTGCCGCTGGGCATCGAGCCCGAGCACTTCGACCTCCGCCCGGGCGAGACCGAGCGCGTCGAGGTGATCCGCACCCAGTGGCGCCCCATGCCCATCGTGCTCTTTGTCGGCAAGCTGCGCGCCTACAAGGGGCTCCCCTTCCTCCTGGGCGCCATGCGAAATGTCCCGGCGCAGTGCCTGATCATCGGTGAGGGGCCGATGCGCGCGAAGGTCGAGAGGCTCACGCGGGGGCTTGGCCTCACCGACCGCGTTCATCTTCTCGGCGAGCTCGACGACCGCGAGGTCGTCTGCCATCTCCACGCCTGCGACATCCTGTGCCTGCCGTCGCATCAGCGCTCCGAGGCGTTCGGGCTCGTCCAGGTCGAGGCCATGATGTGCGGCAAGCCCGTCGTCTCCACGGCGCTCGCGAGCGGCGTCCCCTTCGTGAACCTCGACGGCGAGACGGGTCGCGTCGTTCAGCCCGCCAGCCACCGTGCCCTCGCCGAGGGTCTCAGCGAGCTGATCGCCCACCGCTCGCGGCGCGAGTTCATGGGCGTTCGGGCCCGTGAGCGCGCCCTGGCCGAGTTCACCGCGGAGCGCATGTGTGAGCGGGTGGCGGAGGTGTATCGACGCGCTCTCAGTCCCTGATCGATTGACAAACGAGGCTCTCGGCCAAAGGCTGACCCCATGCGCTGGGGTCGAATCGCTCTCCCGCTGGCGCTCTCCGCGGCTTCACTTCTCCCACTGACGACCGGCTGCGGCGATGGGGGAGAGCAGCGCGTCCGCATCACTGCTGCGATCTCTCTGCTGCCCACCGAGCTGCCCGCGTACCGCGAGATCGCGGAGGCGGCGGCCCACGACCATGGGTTCGAGGTCGAGGTCCGCATGCTGCAGTACGAGGACATCCGCCGTGCGCTGGAGGCCGAGGTGGCTGGGGGGCGTGGGACCCTCGACGTCGTGGAGGCGGACGTTTTCGATCTCGCCGCCATCGCCCGGAGTGTGCGCGCTCTGCCAGAGCCTGCCACGCTCACTTTCCTCAATTCCTTCGCCGTGGAGGCGGGGGTGATCGACGGTGAGCGCCGTTTCCTGCCTCACCGGCTCGCGTGGCAGGCGCTGATCGTCAACACTGAGGCCGTGCCCTTCCCCCCCGCAACCTGGGAGGATCTGCTGCGCGTCGCCGAGGAGCACAGCGGGGCCATCGGCCTCAAGGCGGACGCGTACGAGGGTCTGACCTGCGATCTGCTTCCGTTTCTCTGGCAGGCGGGGGGCGATCCGCTCCATCCCGAGAATCCAGCGAATGCCGCGGCGCTGCGATTCCTTCAGCGTCTTGCACCCCACCTCAATCCCGCGGCCCAGGGTTACCGCGAGGGGAGCATTCTCCAGGCGCAGGAGCTCGGTGAGATCGTCCTCCACCAGAACTGGCCTTTTGCCGTCCCTCAGCTCCGGGAGGCGGGGCTTCTGCCCGGCCGGATGTGCACAGCGCCTCTGCCCGCGGGTCCTGCGGGGCAGGCGACGCTTCTGGGGGGAGGTTATCTCGCCGTCTCGCGCGTGGCGAATCACCCCGATGAGGCCGCGCTCTTTGTCGAGGCGATGACCCGCGCCGAGGTCCAGCGCCAGCTCGTTGAGCGGCTCGGCTGGTTCCCCGTCCGCGAGGATGGGTGGGATTCGATGAGTGAGGCGGACCGTGCGGACTTCGCGGGATTCATCGCGATGGCCGAATATGTCCGCCCACGCCCTGTCCGCGAGGACTACCCCGACATCAGCGCGCTCTGGCAGGAGGCGTTCGAGCGTGCAGTGCTGCGTGGAGAGGATGCCGAGACCACTCTCGCCGACATCGCGTCGCGCATGCCGACCGACTGAGCCGATGGCTCTCTCCCGCTCCACTCGCCGTGAGCTCCAGTGGCTCGCCCTGGCCTCTCCCGCGGCGGCCGCGCTGCTTCTGCTTCTCGCCGCCCCTCTGGTCCATGCGCTGTCAGTGGCGCTCCGCCCGGAGGGCCGGTGGGGGCTGGGCGCCTTTCGCGCGGTGCTCGGCGATCCGCTCTTTCA
>JAFGKF010000154.1 GCA_016928695.1 Candidatus Sumerlaeota bacterium
CCACAGCCCCATGAAATAGGATGCGACCACGAGGAACACCACATCTGGTGCCCAGGCGGCGAACCACGGCCACAGGTGCCCCTCGTGACCCAGGCTGCGCATGACCGCCACGAAGCCGTAGTAGGCGATGAGCCAGAGGATCGCGAGGCTGAAGCCGACGAAGAGGGAGCCCGAGCGGGTCTTCATGGCGAAGGGGAACGCCATCATTGCGATGATGATGAGCGAGAGGGGAAAGGCCAGCTTGAGGTGCAGCTCCGTCTGAATCTCATCGAGATCCACGCCCGGGCGGGTGGAGAGCACATCGATGTATCGCCACAGCTCGAGGAAATCCATCCCCTCCGGATCCTCGCGGACGCTGAGGAACTCGGTGAGATCGTCCTCGAGCTGGAAGTTGCGCTCCCGGAAGTTCTCGACGTGGGTCAGGGCCCCGCTCTCGTCGAACTGCCAGAGGGTTCCCCCCAGAAAACGCCAGTGGGGCTGAGCCCCGGGGCGGTTGGGCCGGATGTGGATCGCGGTCTCGGCGTCGATCCGCTCGGCGATGTGGGAGCGATCCCCCGACAGCCGCAGGACGGAGGGGCGGACCATGCGGGGACGGTTGGCGTAGTCGAGGTAGGCGTCCATCCAGTAGTAGGTGTCGCCCGCGCCCCGCAGGAAGGTCTCGCGCGCCTCTGTCGGCGGTGGCTTGCCCTGGATCTGAACCCGGTCGGTCAGCTCCGCCGCCCGCGAGGCGTTGGGCACGACCACCTCACTGAAGATCAGGGTGAAAAGGGTCAGGATGACGGTGACGCCGAGGACGGGCATGAAAATGCGCCCCCGGCTGATGCCGGTCGACACGATGGCGATGATCTCGTTGTGACGCGAGAGGTTGCCGATCGAGAACATGACCCCGAGCAGGACGATGACGGGGATCGTCTGGACCATCTTGAAGGGGAGCAGCAGCGTGAACCACTTCAGGGCGACTGTCACAGGGGTGCTGCTCTCGATCACGTCGTCGATGTGCTCGAGGATGATCGAGACGAGCATCAGCACCGTGAGAATGAACGTCACGGCGAGCAGCGCGATCAGATACTCGCGGGCGATGTAGCGGTCGAGCAATCGCATGGCGGCGGCAGTGAACCGTGATCAGGGGGTCAAGCTCAATGGAAAACGCGTTCCCTGGGTGCTCAGCGCTGGCGCTGGATCACGAAATCGACCAGCGACGCCAGCGGCTCACCGCGCTCTCCCAGCGACGCGAGAGCCCCCCGGGCCTGCTCCGCCTGGTGCTTCGCCTCCGCCCGGGCGGCCTCGAGGCCGTGGACGGAGACATAGGTCGCTTTGCCCTGAGCGATGTCCTTGCCCGCCGTTTTGCCCAGCGCCACGCACGTCGATGTGGCATCGAGGATGTCATCGACGATCTGGAAGGCCAGCCCCAGCGCACGGCCATATTGGCTCAGGGCTTTGACAATCCCCTCGGGCGGCTCGGCCACGAGACCGCCACAGACGCAGGAGGCCTCGATCAGCGCCCCCGTCTTGTGGCGGTGGATCGCATCGACCGCCGAGGCATCCAGCTCTTTGCCCTCGCCCTCGATGTCGAGCACCTGCCCCGCGACCATCCCCCCCGGCGTCCCCGCGCAGCGGCCGAGGGTGGTGACGATCCGCGGGAGGGCGGCGGCGGGGATCAGGCCCCGCTGCGCGGCCTCCCCCAGGTGGGTGAACGCGAGCGTCAGCAGCGCGTCGCCCGCCAGGATGGCCATCGCCTCGCCGTGGACCACGTGGCAGGTGGGGCGTCCCCGCCGAAGGTCGTCGTCGTCCATGCAGGGCAGGTCATCGTGGATCAGCGAGTAGGTGTGGATCATCTCCAGGGCGGCGGCGACCGGCAGCGCGGGGGTGGGCGGGTCGAGCCCCGCGGCGCGGGCGCTCTCGAGCACCAGGGCGGGCCTCAGCCGCTTGCCGCCCGCGAAGAGCGAGTGGCGCATGGCGGCGTGGAGGGCGGTGGGCGTCGTCTCGGCACTGGGCACCACGGACTCCAGGTGCGCCTCGACCTCGCGGGCACGCTCGGCGAGCAGATGGGGAACATCAGTCCTCATGGACAGGGAGTGAAGCGGCATGAGAGGGGTTGGTCAAGGGGGCACCGATCGCTGAGGCCCGCTGCATCTCCCCTTGCCTTCAGCGGTCTCATCGCCTAGTGCAGTCCCCAGCTGTGTGAGGACACCGCCGACCATGGCCGAAGCCCCCATCCTCGAGATCATCCCGGAGATCAAGGCTCTGATCGCTGAGAAGAGCTGGCCGGGCGTCAACCTGCTGCTGGGCGACGTCCACCCGCCCGACGTGGCGGAGCACTGGGATGAGTTCACCCGCGAGGAGAAGCTGGCGATTCTGCGCCACGGCTACGTGGCGCGGGCGGTCGACATCTTCGAGGAGCTGGAGACCGAGCGGCAGGTGGCGCTGATCCAGCTGCTGCGCGAGGAGCGGGCGGCCGACCTGCTCGACGAGATGGCGCCCGACGAGCGCGCCGACCTCTTCGCCGAGTTCCCCCCGGCGCTGGCCGAGCGCTTCCTGCGTCTGATGGAGACCGAGGAGGCGGAGGACGTCCGCGAGCTGCTGACCCACGAGCCGGACACCGCGGGCGGCATCATGACGACGGACTACGCCTGGTGCTCGGTGAACTCGACCGTGGGCGAGGCGATCCGCCAGTTTCGGGAAAACTTCCACGAGGCGGAGGCGGTCTACTTCGTGTACGTGCTGGGCGAGAACGACCACCTCGAGGGGGTGGTGACGCTTCGGCAGCTGCTGCTGACGCCCGACTCAACCTCGGTCCGTGAGATCATGCACACGAACCTCGTCACCATCCCGCCGGAGATCGACCGCGAGCATGCCGCCCGACAGTGCGCGGACTACAACCTGATCGCCCTGCCGGTCGTCGATGCCGGCGGCGAGATGCTGGGCATCGTCACCCACGACGACGTGATGGACGTCCTCGAGGAGGAGGCGGCCGAGGACCTCGAGCTGTTCGGCGCCGTCATCCCCGGCGACGAGGATCGCTCTTACCTGCGCACGCCGGTGCTCCAGCACTGCCGCGCCCGGATCCCCTGGCTCGTCGTGCTTCTGTTTCTCTCCTCGATCTCCGCCCTCCTGTTGCTCCACTACGAGGAGGTGATGAAGTCGGGCTTCGACCTCATGTGGTATGGCCTGCTGTTCTCGCTGACGCCGATGCTGTGCGCGACAGCGGGCAACGCGGGGACGCAGTCGGCCACGGTGGTGATCCGCGACCTGGCGACGGGCGACCTCGACGTGGGGGAGATCGGGCGCGTGTTCGCCAAGGAGCTGCTGGTGGGGCTCCTGATGGGGCTGATCCTCGCCGCGTGCGGATTCACGAGGGCGCTCTTCTCGAAGAACATCACCCTCGAACACGCCCTGATCTTCGGCGGCATCATCTCCATCTCGATCTTCCTGACCATCGCCTTCGCCACCACGATGGGGGCGCTGCTGCCGCTGATCGTCAAGCGGGTCAATCTCGACCCCGCCGTCATGTCGAGCCCGCTGCTGGCCACGGTCATCGACAACGTGGCGATCCTGATCTATTTCTCGGTGGGCATTGCCGCCCTGATGCACCTGGCTCCCGGAGACATAACCCCATGAGATCCCTTCGATCGCTCTCTCTCCTACTCCCCCTTCTCCTGACTCTGGCGGGCTGCAGCGAGCTGCGCGAGCTGCGCGAGCGCTCCGACATTCAGCAGCGCGAGCTGACCCGGCTGCGCGATGATCTGACGCGGTGGCAGGACTCGTACTACGAGCTCCACAGCCAGTACGAGGAGCTGGGTCAGCGCGTGCAGAGCGAGTACCGCGTCCAGCTGCGCGACCTGCAGTCGGAGAACGAGCGGCTGAGGACGAGTCAGAGCGATGCGGAGGCGCAGCTGCAGGACCATGTCGACGCCCAGGCCGTGGAGATCGAGCGCCTGCGCACGCAGGTCAGCGCGCTCGAGTCGCAGCTGGCCCAGGCGCTGTCGCAGGGCCAGGCGCTGCAGACGCGCCTGAGCGAGAGCGAGAGTGAACGCACGGGTCTCCAGTCGCGCGTCAGCGAGATGCAGGGGGACCTGGAGACCGTCGGTGAGATCGCGGACTCGATGGAGTCGCTGCGTGCCCAGCTGCGCGAGCGCGAGGCGGAGGTGACGGCGCTCCGCAATCAGCTGCTCGAGCAGCGCGAAAGCGGCGGGCGGGCGGTCCATTCCGACGCGGCGCTCGAGCGCATCGCCGCCTACCTGCAGGAGACCGCGGCGAGCGCGGGGGGGCCGCAGCCCTCGATCCGCCGCGATCCGCAGAGGGGCGTGATCCTCACCTTCGGCAGCGACGATCTGTTCGAGGCGGGCTCGACCGCGGTGACGGACGAGGCGCGGCGGACGCTGACGGCCGTGGGCTTCGGGCTGGTCAATCTGCCGGAGACGTCGGTGGAGGTGATCGGCCACACCGACAATCAGCCGCTGCGCAACATGCCGTTCCGCGACAACCTTCAGCTGAGCGCGCTCCGCGCCGAGAACGTCCTGCGCATTCTCCTCGATGACGGGGAGGTGCCCGGATCGCGATGCCAGCTGTCCGCGGCGGGGGAGCACCAGCCGATCGAGTCGAACAGCACCCCGGAGGGGCGGCGCGCCAATCGCCGCGTGGAGATTGTCGTGGTTCCGTCTCAGGGGAGTTGACGGGCTGACGCGTTCGCTGGTTGAGTGATCCCATGCTCAACCCGTATCTCACGCCGCCGCCGCGCGCGTGGCCTGTCTGGCTCCGCACGCTCCTCGTCCTGCTCGCCCTGGGGTGGCTGGGTGCCATGCTGTGGCACATTCTCCAGGTCCGCGCGGGCGATCAGGTGCTGGCGGCCGTGGGGCAGGGCACGTTTGTGGCGGAGACGAAGGTGGCCGCCGCGCTGTGGGCCGTCGCCGTCGTCGCCTACATCATCGCCATCAGCGCGGCGCTGGGGCTCGATCTTCTCGTCCGCAACTTCCAGGGAACGGTCGCCCCGGTCGTCGCCTTTCCCGTCCACGTGGCGCTCGGGCTTGCCGTCTTCAGTGTCCTCTTCTTCCTGCTGGGTCTCGCCCCCGGCGGATACGGGCTGTGGCCTCTGATTCTGATCCTGCTGGCGGGCGGCATCAACATCCTGCGCTGGCACCGCTACCGGCCCGTGGGCACGGGCGAGGTCTTCGAGAATCCCCCGGAGACCTCTCTCTGGTTCTTCCTTGTCATCGCGCTGGCGGTGATCGCCGCCGCCGGGGCTCTGGCGCCGCCGACCGCGCACGATGATCTGGTCTATCACCTCGAGAGCCCCTCCCACATGCTCGAGGTGGGCCACCGCGATGCCCCAGCCTGGAATCTCTACGCCCACTGGCCGAACCTGCTTCACTCCCTCCACATCCCGATGCTCGCGCTCGATCCCTGGGAGGCGGCGCCGCGTCTGCTCACCGTCTTCCTCGGCGTGATGATCTGCTACTGCCTCTACCGCATCGGGGGTTTCTGGTTCTCGCCGCGGGCGGGGGGCGTCGCGGGCATCCTGTTTCTCACCACGCCGGTGGCGCTCAGCTCCTGGTCCGTCGCGGGGCTCGACATGGCCGGGGCGTTCTTCATCACGGTCTCGATGCTCGTTCTCGTCATCGCGCCGATGGAGCGCGCACACGCGCATGCGCGCCTGGCCGGCTTCCTGGCGGGGTGCGCCCTGGCGTGCCGTCTCACGGCGATCTCCGCGATCGCGGGGCTCATTGTGCTCATCGTCGGGCGATGGTGGCGCTACCGCGTGGACGTGCGCGACACGATCGGCCTCGAGCGCCCTGGACTCATCCGCCTGATGCTGGCCTTCCTGTGGCCCATCGCGGTGATCCACGTCCCCTTTGTGCTCCACGCGTGGTGGACCACGGGCAACCCCATCTATCCCTTCCTCTTCGGCGGGCTCGCCTGGACACCCGAGATCGCCCGCGGCGCGGCGCACTGGAACCAGGAGATGGGCATGGGTGACCGCACGCTGGGCGACTTCCTGATGCTCCCCTGGCGGCTGGTGGCGCGCGGGGGCGGCGGGAGCTACGAGCGGTTCGCCGGGGTGTTGCAGCCGTGGCTTCTCCTGCTGGCCCCGCTGGCGCTGGGGGCACCGCAGTTCCTGCGCAAGTGCGTGCTGCTCGGTGGCATGCTGGCGGCGGGGGGCGCGGTGTGGTTCCTGACGAGCCAGCAGGCGCGCTTTCTCCTGCCCCTGATCCCCTGGGTGGCGCTGATCGGCGGCGTCGGCTTCGACGCCCTCGTGCGTGGCTTCCCGAAGCGCACGCGCCCGTGGATCAGCGGCGCGCTGGGGCTCCTGATGGCGGGCACCGGTGTGTTCCTGGTCCCCTCGATGGATCTTCTGCGCTTCAGCGAAAACACCCAGGTCGTCCTCACGCAGCGCGAAACGCGCGAGGAGTACCTGCGCCGCAACCTCGAGATCTATCCGGCCCTGGAGTGGCTCAACAGCCGCGCGGCGCTCGAGGTCCACGGCGTCCTTCTGCTCTGGGACAACCGGGGTCATGACCTCGAGGTGCCCTGGTCGGCTGATCCCATCCTGGAGGTCCCCGCGACCTTCCTGGTCCGCTGGCGCGGTCTGACACCGGACGAGATCGCTGCGGGGTTCCTGACGGGCCAGTGGGGCGACGAGATGCCCGGCGAGGGCGGCATCTCGCACATCGTCGTCAACACCCGCTCGCGGGAGCACATCTTCGAGCACCGCGGATTCGCCATCGACCGCGCGACGCACGACGCCATCTGGCAGCCGCTGGTCGAGAGTCACCTGGATCTGGTTCACACCGTGGGGCCGTACGAGATCTATCAGCTGCGACCCCCCGCGGGTCCCTGAGAGGGGCGGTGAATGACGCAGAGTCAGGTTGAGCGCGGTGCGGCGCGGACGCCCGAACAGATCCGCGAGCACTATGAGATCGAGCGCGAGCTGGCGCAGCGCCTGATGAGTGCCCCGCGCGAGGAGCGCCGGCGCCTCTACACTGAGGTGTACGACGAGCTCTTCCGCCGCGTGCCGCATCATCCCCAGCTGTCGATGAAGATGGACCCGGCCTCGCGCCGCGCCGAGGTGGAGATGCAGATGAATCTCCTGCGGCGCTTTCTCCGGCCGGGGATGACCTTCCTCGAGCTCGGCGCGGGGGACTGCGGCGTCTCCTTCGCCGCCGCGAAGGAGGCGGAGCGCGTTTTCGCCGTCGAGGTCGCCGAGACCATCGCCTCGAGCGCGGAGACCCCGGAGAACTTCGCCCTGGTCCTCTCGGACGGCACGAGTGTGCCCGTGGAGCCGGGCAGCGTCGACGTCGCCTACAGCAACCAGCTGATGGAGCACCTCCACCCGGAGGACGCCGTCGACCAGCTGCGCAACATCCACCGCGCGCTGCGGCCGGGCGGCTGCTACGTCTGCATCACGCCGAACCGATTCCGCGGACCGATCGACATCTCGCGTTATTTCGACCACGTGGCCACGGGTCTCCACCTGCGGGAGCACTCGGTGGGCGAGCTCGGTCGGCTTTTCCGAGAGGTTGGTTTCCGCCGCCTCCGCTTCTACGCGGGGGGCAAAGGGAAATATCTGCGGCTGCCGATGACGCTGGTCCGAGCGCTGGAGCTCTCGCTCTCACTGCTCCCGTGGAAACTCCGCTCTGCGCTCGCGCGGAGGATGCCGCTCAAGGCGATGCTGGGCATCACGCTGGTCGGATTTCGCCCCTGAATCTCAGCCGGGTTTCACGGCGACCTTGAAAACCTCGCTCGCCCGCGCGAGCGCCCGTTCGATCTCGGCGAGCGGGTGGGTCTCCTCGATCAGCGTCTCGACGGGGAGATTTCCCCGCGCCAGGAGCTCGATCGCCGAGCCAAATGGACCGCAGCGCGAGCCGACGAGAGTGATCTCGTCGACGACGACACGGGTCTCGTCGAAGCCCGACGCGGGGATGCCGCAGGTGGTCTTGAGAATCACGGTCCCCCGCGGGCGGACGAGGTCGAGGGCCATGGCGAGACCCTCGGGGGCGCCCGTCGCCTCGACCACGACGTCGGCTCCGAGATTCTCGGTCTGACCCCTCACCCGGCCGCGGACGTCATCGCTCCGAACCGAGAGCACCTTCCCCACTCCGAGCCGCGCGGCGCGGTTGATCTTGGCCTGGCCTCGCCCCACCGCCAACACGGTGGCGCCGCGGCGCTGCGCGACGGCGGCGACGAGTGCGCCCAGTCGGCCGAGACCGAGCACCACGACGACATCGCCCTCACCCACGGGCACCTGCTCGAACGCCTGAATCGCCGCGGCCAGCGGCTCGACGAACACCGCCTGCGAGTCACCCACGGCGTCGGGCAGGGCGAAGAGATTCTCGGCGGGGACCACCATCTCGCGTGCGAAGGCACCGGGTGCCTCGGTGATGCCCATGGTCGTGCGGCGCTGGCAGTGGTGCGGATGCCCAAAACGACAGGCGCGGCAGGGCGTGGACTCACGGCGGGAGAGGCAGGTGAAGTTGATGTCGGCGCAGACGCGGCGACCGAGCCAGGGCTCATCGCGCTGATCTCCGACCTCGACGACGGTTCCGACGAACTCGTGGCCCAGCACGAGCGGAAGAGAGGTGGGCAGATCGCCCGACCAGAGGGCGAGATCCGTGCCACAGACGCTCGCCAGGTCGATGCGGACTCGCACCTCCCAGGGCGCGAGCGCGGGGCTCGGCCGCTCCTCGACGGCGATGGCCCGGGGGGCGGTGAGCGTGGCGGCGGGGTGTGTGGCCATGCTTGCGGGCTCCTGGCCGACTGTGGCACCCTGCCGTGCGGGCGGTCAAGCCGCCGCGTGTGATCCCCATGGACATCCCCGAGCCCCAGTCCCCCGAGACGCCCATCATCGAGGTCGCCCCTCCCCCCGTGGCAGAGGTGCGCGGGCTGCGCATGCTCATCCCGCCGCGCGCGAGCACGCAGGAGATCGACAACCTGTGCCACCGGGCGGCCAACGCGGGGATCAACATGCTCATCGCACGGGTCTATCGCCGTGGGACGACCATGTGGCCGAGCGACGAGGCGAGCCGCTGGCGGCTTCCGCGCGTGCGGTGGTGGCTGGGTGAGCGCGACGTGATGGGCGAGCTCGCGCGCACCTGCCAGAGCCATGGGCTGGTGCTGTGCGCCTGGGTCGAGCTGCTGCCCGCCGTCGACCTCTCACGGGAGAGCTGGAGCCCCATGGCCCGCCGCCACTGGGAGTGGCGCATGAGGCGCTTCACGGGATCGCCCTATCCCGTGGGTGAGGAGAGTGGACAGGTCTTTCTCTGCCCCTCGCGCCGGGAGGTGCGGCTGTTCCTCGGCGACGTCTGCTGCGAGCTCGCCGACCGCTACCCCATCGAGGCGCTCTGGATCGAGGGGCTGCGTTTCCCCCTGGGTGCGGAGCGGCCCGACTCGAGCCTGTGCTTCTGCCCCTCGTGCCGCGCGCGGGTGCGGGCGGAGATCGACGTCGATCTGACCGAGATGCCGCTCGACACACGCAGCGAGGCCTATCAGGCCTGGACCCAGTGGCGCTCGGATCTGCTGAGCGGATTTCTCGGTGAGCTGATCGCGCGCGTGCGCCGCGTGCGGGCGGGTCTGCCGATCATGGCCGGAGTGCCCGCGGGGTGGAAGCCCGCGCTGCTCGAGCGCATGGGTCTCATGGACTGGGTGCACTGGGGGAGCGAGGGATTGATCGATCTGATCTCCCCGATGTGGTTCGGTGCCCCCGGGGCGCTGAGCACCGAGGAGTGGGTCACGATGATCCGTGAGGACTTCAGCGCGCTCGGACCCACGGGTCACGCGGCGCCAGTGCTTCCCCTCTCCGATCTGCACAGCGAGGAGACCCCTCTCCTCGCCGCGGCGCGGGCGCTGCCACTGAGCGGCCACGTGTGGGACGCGCAGCCGGGACTGCCCACCGACGCCGAGTGGGAGGCGATGGCGCGCGTCCACGGCGACCTCAACGCGCTCGTGCCCGAGGTCGATCCGCTCGACGCCGCCCGGGC
>JAFGKF010000155.1 GCA_016928695.1 Candidatus Sumerlaeota bacterium
ACTCCCAGACCATCATCACAGAGTTCGCTGGGTCCGGGAGTGGGACTCCCAGACCATCATCACAGAGTTCGCTGGGTCCGGGAGTGGAACTCCCAGACCATCATCACAGAGTTCGCTGGGTCCGGGAGTGGAACTCCCAGACCATCAGCGCGGGGCACAAAGAGAAAGGGAGCAACTCCTCGGAGTTGCTCCCACATTTTCACCGCGGATGCAGCGGAAATCTCAGTGGGATCGCCTCACTTGGCGATCTCGATGGCCTGGTCGTTCATCAGGATCTCGGCGATCGCGTACTCGTGATCGAGCTCTGAGGCGCTCGAGGCGAGAGCCTGCCACTCGCTGTTGCCGGCGGTGTCGACGTAGACGTCGGCTGCGGCAACCGCCTGCGAGTCGACATGGGAGGCATTCGAGGCGACCGCCTGCGACTCGGCCCAGCTCTGCCCGCTGACCTGGTCGACATACGAGGCGACTGTCTGCGCGGCGTCGGCCTCATCCCAGACGGCGTTGGCAACGGAGTCGGTCCACTGCTCGTTCTGCACTTGGTCGCTCCAGCTCTGGTTGACGACGGCGTCGGCCCAGGCGAGGCCCTGAACGCGCTCGCCCCACTCAGCGCCCCGGACATAGCGGCCAGAGAGGTCGCCCCAGGCGTTGTTGGCCACGGCATCGGCCCAAGGCTGGTTTACAACCGAGTCAGCCCAGGCGGTCTCGTTCACCTGGTCGGCCCAGGCGTTGTTGGCGACCGTGTCACCCCAGGCATTGCCCTGCGTGGCGTCTGCCCAGGCGGTGTTGGCGCCGACGGCGAGAGCGTCGGCGTAGAGCACCACGGGCTCCGCTGAGACTCCGGCGGTCATGAGGACGGCCAAGGCGAGCAGCGCTGCGCTGGCGGTCCAAGTCCTGTGATTGGAAATGCTGTGAGTGTTCATCGGTCTGGCTCCGTTTCGGTGGGACCCTTCGGCTCCTCCCCGCGGAAGGTTGGTCGTTGGGTCTTGGCTTTATTCGGTAATGGGGATATGCATATGCCGGGCCAGCTGGGCCTCACCGACGGCCCCTTGCAAAGCACTGTGAAAAAATCATTTATCTGGATTGCCGTCTGTGAAAACGGGCGCAATTGGGTGGAATCAGCCAGGGAATCCGGTCACTGCTTCATTCCCCACAGGGGCTTTGGCCGGAGAGACAGATCTTGATCGACCTTTGGGGGCGCTTCAGACTCAGCCCCTCATGCCGGATGCTCCACGCCATGATCGCCTTCATCTGATCCTCGTCACCCTGGTTCTGGCGACTCTCGCTGTGAAATCAATCCTGCTGGTCTCCTGGGCCATGGGCACCGAGACCTGGCCCCTGGATGCCTATTACTATGTCGAGAAGGCGATGAACCTGATGCGGGGGGAGGGGTTGACCGTCCACTGGTTGGAGGGGCCAGAGGCGAAGTTTTTCCCGGGATTCTCGGTGGCGATGGCCCCGGTCTGGGTGCTGTGTCTCTTCCAGCCCTGGTTCTGGATCGCTTTTCAGGTGGGCACGCTCTGGCTCTGCGCGGCTCTGCTGTGGCGGATGGCGCGCGCGATCGGTGGCGACAGCGGTTTTGCCTGGGTGGCGACGCTGGTCTGGGCGGCGCATCCCATCGGGCTCAAGTGGATGGCGGTGCCGATGGCCGAGGGCTGGGCCACGGCCATGGCGCTGGGCGCTGTGTGCTTTCACCTGAGTGGCGTGAGGCGTCCCCGTGCCTCGGCGGCCGTCGGCACTGGGATTTTGGCGGGGCTCGCGATCAGCACTCGCGCTGAGATGCTTTCCCTCGCGCTGGCGCTTCTGCTCCACTGGGGGCTGCGACGGCGTGGTCCCAGGCTCCGCTGGCTGCTCTGGGGTGGGGTGGGGCTCGTGATCGGGCTCCTGCCTCTCCTCCTCTGGCTGCTGAGTGTTTGGCGGGTGGGGCGTCCAGCGTATCTCGAGGAGATGGCCCGCCATGGGCTTCCGGAGCAGTGGTGGCGGGCGATTCGTCAGGGTGTGTACGAGTTCAGCTATCTGATCCGCGTTCCGAACGAGACAGATCTCGGTGATCTCTGGCTCTGGCTCCTGAGCATCGGATTCGCCTTTTCCCTGGTTCTGGCGCTGGGGGGATGGCTGGGGCGCTGGGGCCTCGGGTGCGCCATTTTCCTGCTGGCCTATCTCACTGCGCACAGTCTGTGGCACTATCACTACGAGCGGTTCCTGCTGCCGCTGGTTCCGATCGCGGCCCTTCTCTGGGCCGGAGGCGGTCGTCTGTGGCTTCACCGCAGCCTCGAGACGCCACCTCCCGAGCGATGGATCCGGCGGTCGTTCGCGCTCGTGCTCATGACGATCACGTCGGTGGCTTGGCTGCAGTTCGGCTCCACCCTGGCGCGCGATCATCTCGATCATCTGATCTACGCCGAGCGGTTCGAGCACCGTCGTCTGGCTCGGCTCATCGAGGAGCAGACGCCTGAGGGGAGTGTGGTGATCACGGATCTCGGACCGTCACTCGCCTTCCATCTGCACCGACCCACTCTGTTCTGCCAGGGGATCCGGGATTTCTATGAGCGTCAGGTGACACCGGAAAACGCGCTGCGCACCATTCGGGAATGCGGTGTGCATGCGGTGGCGACGCACCTGAGCGGTGTGGAGTGGCTGGTCTGGGCGGGGATCCCGCCCGAGCTCGCCGGGTGCTTTCGGCCCGGTCGCTCCGTGAGCGGTGTGACTCTGCTTCTCATTGACCGCGCGCAGTTGGGAGTTGAACAGTGAGCCGCCAGGTGATTGATTTTTCGGATGTCAATATGGAGTGCCCAGGTGCGAACCCATGAGTGATTCACTGCTCATCCGCGGTGCCCGCGCGATCGCCACGTGCGACGACCGTCGCACGCGTCTGCAAGGCGCCTCGATTTTGACCGATGGCCGACGCATCGCGGCGGTGGGCGATGAGTCGGCGATGTCGATCCCGGAGGGCACGCGGGTGATCGACGCCTCGCGGCACGTGGTCGTCCCCGGCCTCGTCAACACGCACCACCATTTCTATCAGACGCTGACGCGGGCCGTTCCCGAGGCCCAGAACTCGAAGCTCTTCGACTGGCTCATCACACATTACGAGATCTGGCGGGGGGTCACACGCGAGGCGGTGCACGCTGGCGCGATGGTGGGCCTGGGGGAGCTTCTGCTCACCGGTTGCACGACCACGACGGATCATCACTACCTCTTCCCGCGCCAGGCGGACCCGCACCTGATCGACGAGGAGTTCCGCGCGGCGGCGACCCTGGGCATCCGCTTCCACCCGACGCGCGGCTCGATGAGCCGTGGCAAGTCAATGGGGGGACTGCCCCCGGATGACGTCTGTCAGACGGAGGATGAGATTCTGCGCGACAGTGAGCGGGTGATCGACGCGTTTCACGACCCGAGTCCCCTCGCGATGACGCGTGTGGCGCTGGCGCCGTGCTCGCCCTTCAGCGTGACGGAGGACCTGATGCGCGAGACGGCGCGCCTGGCGCGTGACCGTGGTGTGCGGATCCACACCCATCTCTCAGAGACGGCCGACGAGGACGCCTACTGCCTCGAGACCTACGGGAAGCGGCCGGTGGCGCTGATGGAGGACCTCGGCTGGATCGGCGATGACGTCTGGTTCGCCCACTGCGTGATGATCAACGACGACGAGGTGCGGCTGTTCGCCGCGACCGGCACGGGGGTGGCCCACTGCCCCGCTTCGAACATGCGGCTGGGGTCGGGCATCGCGCCCATCCCGAGGCTCCTCGCGGCGGGCGCTCCGGTGGGGCTGGGGGTCGACGGCTCGGCATCGAACGACTCGTCGAATATGCTCGGTGAGCTGAGACTCGCGCTGCTCCTCCACCGCGTCACGGGGGGCGCGGACGCCATCGGCGTCGACGATGTGCTCTGGATGGCGACGCGCGGGGGTGCCCGCGTGCTGGGCCGTGACGACATCGGCTCGATCGAGGTCGGCAAGGCTGCGGATCTCGCGCTGTTCAACGTCGACTGCATCGGACACGCCGGGGCGGTCCACGACCCCATCGCGGGGCTGCTTCTGTGTGGCGACTCCTCGATCGCCGACTGTGTCGTGTGCAATGGCGAGACTGTGGTCGAGGAGGGGCAGCTCGTCCGCGCGGACGAGGGGGGAATCGTCGAGAAGGCGAACGCCATCGCGCGGGGCCTGGTGGAGCAGAGCCGGGACAAGGCGGCTCGGGAGCCCCTCGGTCGTCCACGGTGACACGGGGGATGTCAGAGTCGTCTCCACCCGCCTCCCGATCCCGTCTCTCACGTCTCTGGCCACCACTGGTCGTCGCGCTGGTCTCGTTCATCTGGTTCTGGTTCTGGCGCTCGGCGGAGTGGACGGGTGGTGACTCCGAGCAGTGGGAGCGTGAGATCCACATCGGCACCTGGTGGAGGAGTCGTCAGATGCTCTCCTTCGCCACGATGCAGCTGGTGTATCAGGTGACGTCCCATCTCTGGCACTGGGGTCCGCAGCTGGCAATCAATCTGGTGTCGTGCCTCATGGGGGCGGGGGCGATGGCTGTCGCCTGGGTTTTCACCTCCGACTGTCGTCACCGGGCCCTGTCCTTTGCCCTGATCGCCACGGCGGGCTTCACCCTTCTCTTCTTCGGTCACATCGAGACCTATGCCTGCCCCGCCACCGCGTTTCTGCTCATGGCGCTCTGCGCGAAGGGGTCACTGCGCTGGGGATGGTCCACGTGGCCTCTGGTGGCCTCTTTTTCCCTGATGGCGTGGCTCCATCTGGTGGCGCTGTTCGCACTGCCGGCGGTCGGATTCACTCTTTGGCTGGTGTGGTGTGAGCGCCGGCCGACCGGAGTGGAGCTCAGGCACACCCTGCTCGCGGCCTCACCTCTTCTGATGCTCTGGCTCTCCGTCTGGGTGTATCACTGTGGCAGTGGGGAGCTGCTCGAGGGCGGGGGCTTTTTCCACTCGCTGACTCGGAGGAATTACGATGAGCGATACGCTCTTCTCTCCATGGCGCATCTGCGTGAGACGGGATTCTTTCTCTGGCGGTCGGCGGGCTTGGCCGCCCCCCTCGCGGTCTGGGCTCTCGTGGTCCGCCGGCGAGATCGACTGACACAGGCTCTCGCGGGGCTGCTGCTCTGTTATCTCTATTTTCTGGTGACATGGCACCCCGACGCCGGCCAGAGGGACTGGGACCTCTTCACCTTTCCGGGCATCATCTGCGTGCTGATCGTCGCCGACGCCCTGGACTGTCTCCCGAGGAGTGCCGTCTGGGCGTGGCCTGTCGTCGCGGTGAATCTTCTGACGGTGATGCCGGAGGCCTATTCCAATGCGCGTCTCGGGGAGCGGGGCCATGCGCTCATCGCACTCGCCGATCTGCCTGAGGGGACTGTCGCTCTGCTGGACAATCGTCTGCCGCTCAGTGAGAGGCCGATCCTGGTCATGGAGGGACTCCACACGCTGCGTGTGATTGATCGGATTGAGTCCTCCCACAGGTTCGCGATCTCTGTGAGGCCTGGGGAGAATCAGACCCTGACGGTGGTGAGGGGTGAGCTGGAGCGTCTGAGATGAGAGGGGTCAGGGGAAGGGGGGAAGATCGTTGAGACGACGGCTGATCTGCGCGGTGAAGGGCCGCATGCCATAGCGCATGTCATTGGGTGGGAGATAGCGTTCGATCTCATAGAGCACAGTGGATCCCACTTTGACCCATCGGTCGTCGCGATGGACAAAGAGCACGGTGCAGTACATCTCCGCGTGGCTCTGCTCGCCCCAGGTCTGGTTCTCCTGACCCGAGGCGTTGACCAGGTCGGCGCGGAATCGGAGAGTGGCCGTGTGGGCGTCGGGGAGGGTGTTGCCCTCCTCGTCGATGATGTGATGAGGATTCGCTGTGCCTGTGATGACGACGCGCTGGGGGATCACACGGCCCGGGTCGATGCCGTGCGCACTCATGAAGGCGCGGGCGTCCGCGGTGTCGATCGTGTGTCCGACCACGCGCTCCAGATAGGCACTCCGAGCCTCGAGGAACGAGGTCTCCAATCCGTCGGCCACCTTGGCCGCGGGCTGTGCTCCAGCCACCGTGACCAGGAGCAGACCCATGGCCAGATGGACAGAGATGCGTTTCACCACGGCACCTCCTGCGCGGTGCTGTTTTCCTTATCGACTGCTGGGCTGTGGGGCTTGACGACTGGTGAGAGGGCTCCGAGGATGCCCGCCCTGCGGAGGTGTCGCATGCCGAAAATCGCCCTGATCGGTGCCGGGAGCGTCGTTTTCACGAAAAATCTGCTCGTGGATATCCTGTCTTTTCCCGAGCTGGCGGGGAGCCACATCGCGCTGATGGACATCGATGCCGACCGCCTGGCCACCGCCGAGCGCGTGGCGCACCGGGTGGCGGAGCTCCTGGGGGCCCGGCCCAAGGTCAGCTCGCACAGTGACCGCCTCCCGGCGCTCGAGGGGGCAGATTTTGTGGTCGTGACCATCCAGGTGGGGGGATACCAGCCCTCGACGGTGATCGATTTCCAGGTCCCAAAGCGCCACGGCCTCCGTCAGACGATCGGCGACACGGTCGGCATCGGCGGCATCATGCGGGGGCTGCGGACAATCCCCGTGCTCCTGGGGATCGCGCGGGACATGGAGCGCCTGTGTCCCGATGCCCTGCTGCTGAATTACACCAATCCCATGGCGATGCTCTGCTGGGCGCTGAGCCGGGCGACGCCCATCCGCGCGGTGGGTCTCTGCCACAGCGTGCAGGGGACCGCGGGATCGCTCGCCTCGGACATCGGTGTGCCGATCGGGGAGATCGACTATCTCTGTGCGGGCATCAACCATCTGGCGTTCTATCTCCGCTTCGAGCGGGATGGGGAGGATCTCTATCCCCTGATCCAGCGCGTCGTGGAGGAGGGCCGCGTGCCCGACTGGAACCGTGTGCGCTACGAGATGCTCACGAGGCTCGGGTATTTCGTCACCGAGTCGAGCGAGCACTTCGCCGAGTACTGTCCGCACTTCATCCGGCGTGACCGCCCCGATCTCATCGGGCGCTTTCGGATCCCTCTGGATGAGTACCCGCGGCGCTGCGAGGCGCAGATCGCGGACTGGGAGGCGCTTCGCCGGAGGCTCGAGGGCGACGCCCCCCTGGAGGTCGAGCGCAGCCAGGAGTACGGGTCACTGATCATCCACAGCGTGGTCACAGGCGAGCCCCGGACGATCAATGGCAATGTCGAGAACCGGGGTCTGATCTCCAATCTGCCGGAGGGCTGCTGTGTCGAGGTGCCCTGCCGTGTCGATGGGGATGGTGTTCACCCTCAGCCCGTGGGGGCGCTGCCGCCGCAGCTGGCGGGGGTGATCATGACCAATGTGAATGTGCAGTCGCTCGCGGTGGAGGCGGCGCTGACGGGAAAGCGCGAGCATGTCTATCACGCGGCGATGCTCGACCCTCACACGGCCTCGGAGCTGACCCTTGATGAGATCTGGGCGACGGTGGATGATCTGCTCGAGGCGCACGGGGAGATGATCCCGCTGGGCAGAGCGTGGGAGGCGAGGAGATGAGTGTGTCGGATGCCATCACCCCTGAGCAGGTGCGGGCCCACCTTGCGAAGCGGCGATCGCAGGGCGAAGCCCTGGGGATGGACATGGATCGGCAGTATCAGCGGTTGGTGGAGCTCATCGGTGATGTCGGTGGCCCCCTGCTCGACATCGGGACGGGGAAGGGGCGCCTCGCCACGGTGATGGCGTCGGCTGCGCCGCTGGTGGTGAGTCTGGACCCCTCGGACGAGGATCGCCCATTCGCCCGCATCGTCATCGCCGATGGGGGAGCCGCCGACCGCGTCGCGCTGCTCCAGGGCGTGGGGGAGAGGTTGCCTTTCACGGACGGGTGCTTTGGAGCGGTGGTCTCCCATCAGGCTCTGCACCACTTTGAGGATCCCGCGGCGATTCTCCGCGAGATGGTCCGCGTCGCTCAGCCCGGCGGGGTGATTGTGGCCTCTGACTTCGATGCCGCGGGATTCGATGTCATCGAGACCATTCACCAGAGCGAGGGCCGCCATCACCCGATCGAGGGGTGGCCGGTCGATCGTGCGGCGGCTTTTCTCGCCGATCTGGGGCTCGACGTGCGAGTCGAGTCGGGGCCGATGATGACAGCGGCGGTGGCGCGGCTCCCGGTGCGCTGACCGGCGTCTCGTCTCAGTCCTTCGCCATGAAGGGGTAGGGATAGTGTCTCGGTGGGAGGAAGGTCTCCTTGATGGCGCGGGGGGAGACCCATCGCTCGAGGTTGAGCCAGGATCCCGCCTTGTCATTCGTTCCCGAGGCGCGGGCCCCGCCGAAGGGCTGCTGTCCGACGACGGCGCCGGTGGGCTTGTCGTTGATGTAGAAATTGCCCGACGCGTTGCGCAGGGCCTTCTTGGCCTGGACGATCGCGTAGCGATCCTGGGCGAAGATCGCACCGGTCAGGGCGTAGGGGCTGGTCTTGTCGCAGATCTCGAGATATTCCGCGAACTGGCCCTCGGGGTAGATGTGGACGGTGATCACGGGTCCAAAGATCTCCTCGCACATCAGCCTGGATCTCGGGTCCTTCGACACGATCAGTGTGGGCTCGATGAAGAGCCCCTCCGAGTCGTCGTATCCTCCCCCGGCGATGATCTCGTGATCCGGATCGCTCTTGGCGAATTCGATGTGCTCGGTGATGGTTTTGAAGGCGGCGGGATCGATCACCGCCCCCATGAAGTGGGAGAAATCGGTGATGTCGCCCATCTGGATGGTCGCGATCTGCTCGAGCAGGTTCTCGCGGACCGTGGGCCAGAGACTGTCGGGGACATAGATGCGGCTCGCCGCCGAGCACTTCTGCCCCTGGTACTCGTACCCGCCGCGGATGATGGCGGTGACCAGGGGGTCGATGTCGGCCGAGGCGTGGACGAAGATGAAGTTCTTGCCGCCCGTCTCCCCCACGATGCGGGGATAGGAGTAGTACTTGCGGATGTCGGATCCGATGGCGAGCCAGATGGTCGAGAAGACGTAGGTGGACCCGGTGAAGTGGACACCGCCGAGATCGAGGTGATTGAGGATCGGAGGGGCGACGACGGGGCCGGGGCCGGGGATCATGTTGATCACGCCGTCGGGGAAGCCGGCCTCCCTCAGGATCCTCATGATGTGGTAGGCCGGCAGGACGGCGCTGGAGGCGGGTTTCCAGAGCACGGCGTTGCCCATCAGGGCGGGGGCTGTGGGCAGGTTGCCGCCGATCGATGTGAAATTGAAGGGGGTGATGGCGAAGACGAATCCCTCGAGCGGGCGGTGCTCCACATAGTTGAGCACCTCGCGTGTCGAGAGAGGCTGGTCGTCATAGATCTGCGTCATGAAATAGGGGTTGAAGCGCCAGAAGTCGATCAGCTCGCAGGCGGAGTCGATCTCCGCCTGGTGGCAGGTCTTGCTCATGCACAGCATGGTGGCGGCGTTGAGGATCTGGCGGTACTTGCCCGTGAGAAGCTCGGCGGCCTTGAGCATCGTGGTGGCGCGCTGGGCCCACTGCATCTCGCTCCAGTCGATCTTGGCGCGGTTGGCGGCCGCGATCGCCATCTCGCTCTCGCGCTCGCCCGCGCGGTGGTAGGTCCCAAGCAGCTGCTCACGGCGGTGGGGGGAGCGCATCTCGACGAGATCACCCGTGGTCACCTCCTTGCCGTCGATGATGCATGGCACCTCCACGGGGTTGTCGATCATGTCCTGGAGTGCGGCCTGGAGCTCGGCGCGCTCGCGGGTGCCCGGCGCGTATGTGAGCACGGGCTCATTGACGGGCTCGGGGATGTGGAAGATGCCATTGAACATGGGGCTCTGTCTCCTCGTCGCGGCTCAGGGACCGCCATTGTGAAGGATGGGTGTGCGATTTCGGGCGGGAGATGTCAAGAGAGGGGTTTCTCTCCCGGCCAGGGAATGGCGGGGACTGTGGGGAGTGGGGGTGGAGTGGGGCTCTCGACCACCCTTGCACTGACCCCCTGTGAGGTGTAGAGGGGGGCCATGATCACCGGCATCGGCATTGACCTCATCGAGATCGCGCGCGTCGAGCGGGCGTTCGAGCGGTTCGGCGACCGCTACCGCAACCGCATTTTCACGCCTGAGGAGCAGGCGTTCTGCGACACCTTTCGGAAGCCGATCGAGCGCTTCGCGGCGCGCTGGTCGGCGAAGGAGGCGGCCGTCAAGGCCCTGGGAACGGGCTTCACCCGTGGCATCCGCTGGGTGGACATCGCCGTGCTCCCCAATGCGCTGGGGCAGCCGCTTCTCCATCTCGTGGGGAGGGCAGCCGAGATCGCGCGCGAGCAGGGGGTGAGGGCGGCACACGTGAGCCTGAGCCATGGGCGCGATCACGCGACCGCGATCGTGGTGCTCTCCAGCAGTCCGCCGGAGGGGCCGCTGGCGCGATTCGATCCCTTCGCTGAGATTGGCGAGGAATGATTCCCCCATCGGCTCTCACCGCCTTTTCGCTCTCGAGTCCGCCTGCGGAGGGGGCGGGGCGGGACCGTGTCATCGCCTGGGCCCGTGGGGAGATCGCCCGCGTCCGGGAGTGGGTGGCCCAGAGCAATGCCCTGGGGCGTGGAACGGCGGTCTGTGAGGCGCACTCCGATGCGCTGAGCGATGTGATTCGCCATCTGTTCCGATGGGTGGAGGCGAGCACGGGGGGCGGCCCGACGCGGGGGTTGGCCGTGGTGGCGCAGGGGGGCTTCGGTCGACGGCGGATGGCGCTTCACTCGGACATCGACCTCCTCCTGCTGGTCGACAGTCAGCTCACCGAGGCGCTCGAGGACCGCATCCGAGCGCTGGTTCAGCTGCTGTGGGACACCGGCGAGGAGACCGGCCACTCGGTCAAGTCCGTCAAGGAGGCCCTGGCGACGGTCGGTGAGGATGTCATCTCGATGACAGCGCTGTTCGAGTCGCGCACCCTGGCGGGGGATGAGTCCCTGTGGCTCGAGCTCGAGAGGGGTCTGCGGCAGCGGCTCGAGCGGGGGGCAGTCAGCGAGTATCTGCGGCAGCGCATCGAGGAGATGCGAGGGCGCCACGCGCGCTTCGGCAACACAGTCTATCTGCTGGAGCCCAACCTCAAGGAGGGCGAGGGTGGACTGCGCGACATTCACATGTGTCAGTGGGTCTCGTATGCCTGTCTCGGCACGTGCGATCTCACGGCGCTCGTCGAGGCGGAGGTGCTGACGGCGGAGAATCTGGTCGAGCTCAACGAGGCCTGGGATTTCCTCCTGGCGGTGCGCAATGCGCTCCACGCGGTGGCGGGGCGGCGGATCGACACCCTGGATTTCGAGCGTGTCCGGCCTGTGGCGCAGGCGCTTGGCATCGGGCCGAACGAGGTGCACTCGCTGGCCGAGGAGCATCTGATCCACCTGTGCCACGTCCATGGCCGGGTGGTCGACCGGGCTGCCCAGCGCGTCGCGAGGCTCCTCCCCCGGCGGACCTCACTGGCGGGTCGGATGACGCGCCGCCTCCGCGAGCGCCACCTGCGCGGGGGCTGGGTGAGCCGCGACGGTGAGATCGCTCTGGGCTCCTCGATGCCGGCGGATCTCTTCTCGAGCGATCCGGGCCAGATGCTCGAGATCTGTGCGGTGGCCCGAGAGCGTGGGCTGCGGCTGAGCGATGAGGTCTGTGAGGCGATTCACCGCGAGTGCAGGCGCGGCTGCGAGGAGGCGCTGCAGACCGACCCCTCCACCACCGAGCGGCTGCTGCGCATTTTCCGTGGCCCGGCTCACACCGCCCGAACGGTGCGCCAGATGGCGGACACGGGGCTTCTGGGGGAGGTTCTGCCGCCCTGGCGCCGGATCCAGAGCATGGTGAGGATCGACCACTTCCACCGATACACGGTGGACGAGCACACGCTGAAGTGTCTCGAGTCGGCCGAGGCGCTCCTCACCGGTCAGCTCGATGAGCGCGAGCCGGGACTCGTGGAGGCCGCCCATCAGGTCGAGCGCTGGGATCTTCTGATGCTCGGGATTCTCCTGCACGACATCGGCAAGGGGGAGGGTCGCGGCCATGTTGTCAAGGGGGGGCAGATCGCGCAGCGTGTCGCACAGCGGCTGGGCCTGGACAATGAGGAGGCTCGCACTCTGCGCGAGCTGGTCCTGGGGCATCTCTGGATCCCTCATCTCGCCTTCCGCCGCGACGCGACGGATCCCTCGGTGATCGATCGTCTGGCCCATCAGGTCGGGAATCTCGATCTCCTCCACATGCTCTTCATCCTGACCTTCGCCGACATCTCCGGGGTGAGGCCGGATCACTGGACCGCCTGGAAGGGGCAGCTGATCTGGGCGCTGGTCACAGGCACGCGCCGGCGTCTCGAGGGAGTGGACTCCGACGACTTTGAGGTCGGCCCCGACCTCGAGCACCTCACCGAGCAGGTGCTCGCGCGTCTGTCTGAGGACAGTGAGGCGATCCGCCAGCGCGCGCGCGACCTTGTGAGGAGCGGGTCGGACCGGTATCTGCGCTCGGTGACTCCCCGGCGCATGGCGGATCACGCGCGCCTGCTCGCGAGGCTCAGTGACCAGACGCGGGCGGTCTGGCAGGTGGAGCATCCCCCCCGCTGCAACTACAGTGAGATCACCGTGGCCGTCGTCGACGAGCCGGGTGTCTTCGGGCTGATGTGCGGCGCGCTGGCCTCCAAGGAGATCAACATTCTCAGTGCGCAGGCCTACTCGACGGACGATGGCTTCGCCGTTGAGATCTTCCAGGTCACGACGGCCCGGGGCGAAGCGCTCCCCGAGGGCTTCGTCCTCACCCGCGTCGAGCGCGAGGTCAACCGGGTTCTGCGGGGTGAATCGCGTGAGGAGGAGGTCTTTCCGGTTCGCCTGAGTCCTCCCACGGCGGGACCAGAGCTGCTGGCGCTGGCCCCCACGGTGATCGAGTTCGACAACTCCGCCTCGTCGCACTGCACCGTGATGGAGCTGCGGACGGCGGATCGGCGTGGCCTTCTGCACGCGCTGACCCACCAGCTGGCCATTCACGGGGCGATGATCTACCTGGCGATGATCTCGACGGAGGCCTACCGGGTGGTCGACGTCTTCTACCTCACCGATCTCGACAACATGAAGATCGATGATCCCAAGCGGCTCACCGAGCTGGAGAGAGGCATCCGCGAGATGCTCGATTCCCCGTCCGAGCACTGAAAAAGAGAGAGCGGGCGGAGATCACCGCCCGCTCGGATCGCCTGATCGCGGGGTGATCAGAAGGGCTCGTGACGACTGGCCACTGTCGGGCCCTCGTCATCCTCACTGATGTCGATCATGAGCAGGCCGAGCACGGCATCCACGACCTCGTAGGCGTCGACCTCGGCATCGGCGCCGATGACGCCGATGTGCAGGCCCACGCCGAGTGCCGCGGGGTCGTAGCCACAGTCACCGCACTGGAAGGGGCCGAGCCCGGCGCCAGCGGCCTCGAGCGACTCGTCCCACACCTTCGGGAGCACGCCGCACTCGTTCCAGCCGAAGCGCAGCGAGTCGAAGTCGGCGACTCCCATGTGGATCTGGTCGGTGGCGCGGACGCTGGCCGCGTATCCGAGGCCAAATCCGATCGAGGCGTGGACGATGTCCATGACATCGTTGGCGCGGTTGGGGACATAGTTGAGAAGGGCGCTGCCAACGGAGTGCAGGCTGATGGCCAGAGGCTCATCGTCGGCCTGGGCAACGGGTGCGATCAGAGCGGCAGCGAGAGCGATTGTCAGCAGGGTCAGGTTGAGGCGTTTCATCGTTGCGTCTCTCTCCTGGCATTTCGATATCGGTGTCTGCGCTCCACACCGCGGTCATTCTGCCACGACATGGACCCCCGCACCACTCCCGGCTCAGAGGGCTGAGTCCAGGTGGCTTGGGACACCGTGAGGTCTCAAGTGGAGCTGAATGGGGAGGGGCTGTCCAGAACAAAAGTCAAGCCCGGGGACTTATCAGGCTCACGCCGCGTCGATCTGCTCGAGGATGCACTTCACGGTCTTCGCGTGAAGTGCGTGTCCGCTGCGGCGGGCCATCACATGGGCGAGCAGAGGTCGGCCCAGCAGAGCCAGGTCGCCGATGAGATCGAGGACCTTGTGGCGAGCGGGCTCGTCGGGGCAGCGCGCCTCGGTGACGAACTCGCTCTTTCCGATGACCAGCACTGTGTCACGCGTCCCCCCCTGGCCGAGACCTCGCAGGAGGAGCTCGGGGATCTTCTCGGCGAAGATCCAGGTGCGGGCGGCGGCGACCTGCTCGCGGAAGGCCTTGGGCGTGACCCGCATGTTGATCGTCTGCGCCGGGAGGAAGTAGTCCGGGGGGTACTCGGCGAAGAAGGTCACCTCGAAGCGCTCCGACGGCATCGCTGTCACCTCGGCGCCGCTCGCCTCGTCGCGGACGGTGAGGGGGCGGGTGAGGGTGATGACTCTGCGGTGCGCGCTCTGATCCGCGGTGCCCGCCGCCTCGATCGCCTCGACGAAGGGCATGGCGGAGTTGTCGACGGCGGGGCACTCGGGAGCGGAGAGATCGATCAGCGCGTTGTCGATCCCCATGCCCGAGAGGGCACTGAGGACGTGCTCGGGGGTGATCACCTGCGCCGGGCCGGCGGTCAGCGTGGTGCGATTGCTCAGGTTTTCCCAGTCGATGTGATCCGCGGTGACGGGGACGAGGGGCCTTCCCGGGAGATCGACGCGTCGGAAGATGAGACCGTGATCCTCCTCGGCGGGGCGGAGTGTCAGGGTGACCTTCGCCTCGGTGTGGAGCCCGATGCCTCGCACCTCGGCCACATCGGCCAGAGTCCGCTGGTGGCTGCGCTTGGCCACCGCCTCATTTCTCCTCGGGGAGATTGGTCTCGCGGCTGGCGTCGTCGCGTCGGTTGAGGAGGTCGATCACCTCCTCCGTGATGTCGAGGTCCGGGGCGGCGTAGACCGCGGCGTCGCTGCGCAGAACGATGTCGATGCCGTTCTCCTCGGCGATCAGGCGGATCACCTCCGTGATCTCGTCGAACATGGGGGCGATCACGTCGTCCTCGCTCTCGCGGAGCAGTGCCCGCAGGTCGGACTCGATCTCGTTGATCTCCAGCCTGCGCTCGACGATGTCGCGCTGCATCGCCTCACGCGCCTCCTCACTCAGGAGAGCGGACTGGGAGCGGAAGGTCTCGATCAGCTCGAGGAGCTCGGCGTCGCGGCGATCCAGGTGGCGCTGGCGCTCGGCGACCTCGGCGTTGACCGCCTCCAGCTGGGCCCGAACGGAGCGCGACTCGCTGAGCACCTCATCGATGTTGACGAGTGCCACGCTGACGTCGCCCTGGGCGAGCGCGGCGGGCACCATCAGGGCCACGGCGAACAGCAGCGCCGTGACTTGGGTGAGTCTCATCTTCGGATTCCTCCTCATTCGATTGCCACGAGGATGGCCCCGGCGTCGGGGCCGAGGGGCAGGGTGACTTCGCCGTCGACCACCACCGTGTGGAGGGTGATCTCCCGGTCGGGATTCGACCAGCGCCCGAGGGCATCGATCACCGCGGTGCCGTCGGGCCAGTGGACGGGGATGGTGACAATCACATTTCCCTCGCCGCGGTGGAGAACAGTGATGATGTCGTCGGTCGAGGATCGCATGCCCAGGCGTCTCTCGAAGGCGAAGACGCCGTTGGAGTCATCTGCCAGGGTGGGCCGCAGGTGGCCCCGGCGCAGCGCCGGGAAGGTCTGCCGGATGTGGGCCAGCGCCCGCACGTGCCTGAGCATGTCTGTGTTGATCACGTCGTCCGGGCTGTCACACGGCATCAGGTCGGGCCAGAGCATCGGCTTGCGGCACTCGGGATCGTCCGCGCCCCACATGCCGACCTCGTCGCCGTACCAGATCATCGGCGCGCCGATGCAAGTGAACTGGAAGGTCTGGATCAGCCGCATCCGGCGAAACGCCTCGGGGCCGGGCTTCGACTGATCGTAGACCGCGCCGTCCTGGACGCGGTTGCCCTGGTCGACGTCGCGACCGGGGTTGATGATCGCCGAGGCGATGCGGTCGGTGTCGTGGCTGTCGAGCAGGTTCTGCATCACGAAATTGGTGCGGTAGTCATAGGTCTCATGGAGCTCGAACAGGGCGCGGCTCAGCTCGGACGCCGTCATGTCCCCATTGATGAAGAAGCCGTGGACGAGGCGCAGCCACGCGTAGTTCATGTGGGCGTCGAAGAGATCGGGGGCTGTCCACGCGGGGGCCCGGTCCCAGAGCTCCCCGACGGTGTAGGACTGGGCATTGAGGCTGCGGACGAGGGCGCACCAGCGATCCCAGAAGGGGCGGGCGATCTCGTTGGGGACGTCGAGACGCCAGCCGTCGATCCCGTCCCGCGGATCGCCGTCGCCGTTGGGGTCCATCCATCGCCGTGTGATGTCGAAGATGTGCCTCGCCACGGGCTCGACGAGGCCATTGGCGTCCTGGTTCCACTCGGGCAGATCGGGCTCTCCTGCCCAGCCCTCGTATTCGAGGGGATCAAAGGAGGTGATCTTGTACCAGTCCGCGCAGGGGGAGGCCTCGCCGCTCGCCACGATGCTCTGGAAGGCCCAGTGCAGGCGCCCTGAGTGATTGAAGACGCCGTCGATGATCAGGTGCATGTCCCGCCTGTGCGCGTCCTCGACGAGGTCGAGGAAGATCCGGTCGCTGGGGGTGAAGACCCATGTCGAGGGATCGAGTCCCTCATCGAGGCCCTCCAGGTCGCCCGCCACGCCGAAGTTGTCGTCGATGTGGCGATAGTCGGAGGTCTCGTACTTGTGGAGGCTCTGCGCCTCGAAGACGGGGTTGAGGTAGATCGCCGTCACACCGAGGTTCTCGAGATAGTCCAGCGCCCACTCCACGCCCTGCAGATCACCCCCAAACTTCCGCTCAAAGACGAAGTGATAGAAGTTTCTCGCCTCGCCGTCGGTGAA
This sequence comes from Candidatus Sumerlaeota bacterium, assembly GCA_016928695.1. Taxonomy (GTDB): domain Bacteria; phylum Sumerlaeota; class Sumerlaeia; order JABWBI01; family JABWBI01; genus JAFGKF01. The sequence continues at coordinate 16,832 of JAFGKF010000155.1, forward strand.
GGGCTCGAACCAGCTCCAGGTCCAGGGCACCACCGGCTGCTCGTCGTTGGATGGGTCCCCGTTGCGGAAGCGCTCGGGGAAGATCTGGTACCACACCGCATCCATCGCCCATGCGGGCACGGGGTGGAAGTCGAACTGGGCGGGCATGACCACGAAGGGCTGGGGCCACGTGAGGGTGCTGCGTGTGGCCCCGTCGGCTCCGAGAATCACCTGGTCGACGCCGTCGCGGATGATGAAGGCCATTCCCATCGGACCGGTCAGGTCGTCCGGCGACAGGGTGAGGTCGGCGCGCCAGTGGTCGAACATGTCGCGGGTGTAGATGTGGTCCATGGAGACGCCGGTGGGGAGCTCGCCCGCGCCGAAGAGCACCTCGACGGACTCCACGTCCCCCTCGAGGGTGAGCAGAGTCACCTGAAGCCCCAGTTCATCGGTGCGCTGAAGAGACGCCTGATCCGCGGGGCGGTGAATGATGAATCCATCCTGCACATGCCCATCCAGGGACCCAGGGGCGAGAGGGATTTGACCGCCCTGGGAGATCTGGATGACGGAGTTGAAACCCTGATGATTGTCGTCCACGCGATCCGGATTCAGCGGGTCGTGGTGCCACTGGTCGCCGTTGACCACGAATTTGTAGAGGTGCTCACCGGGGCGGAGGGCATATGTGACGGTCCAGATGCCGTCGCCGTCGGGGTCGGACATCGGGATGCCCTCCGAGGTCCAGCCTGTGAAGCTGCCGGTCAGCGAGACCGTCTCGGCCCCCTCGGGGGGGGTGAATCGGAAAACTCGGGGGATCAGGAGGTTCTCGGCGTGAGTCACCGCCCCGTGCGCCTCGAGGCTGGCTTGCAGGGCGTCGCGCCAGGTGTCGGTGGGAGCGATGGGGGAGTTCTCCTCGGCCCATGGGAGAGCACAGCCCCCGAGGCCGATGAGAGCCAGAGAAAGGGTGATGAAGCGGATCATGGCAGATCTCCCGAGGTCGTGGAGTGGGGGAGAATTCCCGGTTCAGCGATGGAGGAAGGGGGCGTCACCAGCCTCGGATGCCCGTGACCGTCAGAGATTGGCGGGGTGTGGCGATCGGATCGAGGTCTGAGGTGCCGAGGGCGGGCGTGTGCGGCCAGGGGATCACGACGAACTGGTACTGATACTCCCCCGGGGCGAGATCGCACGTGGCGCTCCAGATGTTGTCGCCGTTGTAGTCGGTCATCTCGATCGCGTGCGGGTCCCAGTCGGCGAAGTCTCCGGTGAGATAGACCCTCTGGGCTCTCAGGTCGGTCTCGTGTTGAAAGACGACGTCACCGGCGGTGACGGTGCCATCGGAGGCCGAGGGGGTCTGGATCTTGTCGCCCAAGTGGAAGCAGGCGGCGAGCAGAGGCAGTGTCATCGCGAGCGCGGCGAGGCGGACCATGGCGAACTCCTTGATCGGGGGCTGTCGGGCCAGATCTTTGACAGACTGGGTCCCGACAGGCAATCAACTTTCGCGGTGGACATTTCCCCCGGGAGGTCGAAATTGGTCCGGAGGAGATGAGTGGGAGGTGCCGGAGATGCGACATCTGAGGATCTTGGCGGCCCTGGGGATCTTCGGGGCGCTGCTCGGGGGATGCACCCGCGACGAGCATGACGACGACGGGGGGAATCTGATGATCCGCGAGGAGGAGCGGGTCAAGGTCTGGCTGGGCGATCTGGCCCGCGTCACGGAGGACATCACGGGCTCCGCCCAGGCTTTCCTGATGAACACCGTCGACCCCGACGAGACCCTCGAGCTCATGCGCAATGTGCGGCGCACGCGCCCGCCGCTGGTGCAGGACAACACCGTCAATCGCCAGCTGCGGGAGTTCCACGCCGCTCTGACGGAGGTCATCGACCAGATCACGGATCTCGCCGAGGAGGCGCAGCGCCTGGCCTCGAGTCGCCACGGCGGCGGGCTGCTCGGTGGGCCGGTCATGAGCCTGATGTCGAGGCTGGAGGATCTCACCACCGCGATGACACGCACGGGGAATCTCGCCCGTTCGCTGATCCAGACGCTGGCCGTGGATTTCCAGGACGACCCCGCCTTCCGCAGTGAGCTGCCGAGGCTGATCACCTCGATCGCCGACAGCTTCAGCGGTGGTGGAACGGGGATGGGGGGCTTTCAGCCCTCCCATCGCACCCTGCCCTCCCAATCGGGACGCACTCTGCCCTCACAGGCGACAGGACCCTAGAGCCATGACCACACTTCTCGGCCTCAACTCCGGCACCTCGGCCGATGGCGTCGACGCCGTCGTCGTCCGATTCGAGGGGGAGCGCCCGCAGTTTCCCCTCGAGATCCTCGCGTCGGTGCACCGCCCCTACACCGACCATGTGCATGAGGCGCTGGCGCGGCTCTTCACCGAGTGGAACGCGCCTCTCGACCTCCTCTGCTCGCTGCGCTGCGACATCGGTCACTCACTGACCGAGGCGGCCTCGGCCGCGCTGAGCAAAGCGGGCCTCGGCGGACGCGACGTGGACGTCTGCGGCTCGCACGGGCAGACGATATACCATCTCCCCCCGGCGCTGGCGAAACGCAAGGGGCTGACGCCCTCGACGTGGCAGATCGGCGACGCGTCGATCATCGCCGATGCCATTGGATGCCCTGTCGCCTTCGATTTCCGCGCCGCCGACGTCGCCGCGGGGGGACAGGGGGCGCCGCTCACGCCGATCCTCGATCACCTGCTCTTCACTGACACCGAGAAATGTCGTGTGAGGCTCAACATTGGAGGAATCGCCAATCTGACATGGCTGCCCCCGGGAGTGACGAGCGATCACGTTCTCGCCTTCGACACAGGGCCGGGCAACATCCTGATCGATCAGACCATTCAGCGCCTCACGGGGGGGGCAAAGATGTTCGACCGCGATGGGGAGAGCGCTCGGACAGGGACAGTCCATGAGGGACTTCTCGCGGAGATGCTCGCCGATCCCTATTTCGCCATGCGGCCTCCCAAGAGCACCGGGCGCGAGCAATTCGGTCCCGAGTGGCTGGGTCTGATCCACGAGCGGGCGAACGAGTTCGGGCTCTCCGACGCGGATTTTCTCGCCACGTTGACCGAGCTCACGTCGGCCAACATCGTCGGGGCGATGGAGCGGCACCTGCCGCCGGACCCGGCCATCGACGAGCTGATTCTGCACGGCGGTGGGGCGAAGAACCCCCTGATCGTCGAGGGGCTGAGGCGGCGGTTGCCGGAGACGATCCGTCTCGCGACCGTCGAGGAGTTCGGCATCCCTCTGCAGGCCCTCGAGCCGCTGCTCTTCGCCGTGCTCGGTTGGCTGTGCCTCCGCCGCGTGCGGGTCTTCTACCCCCGCGCCACGGGGGCGAAGAGACCGGCGGTTCTGGGGAAGATGGTTTTTCCGACGTAGGCGGTGGGGAATAGTCGCGCCCATCCAGGGTGCCATTCGATTTCACACCACTGTCCTATCTGGAGTACATGGGCTTGCCCATGAAACTGCGGCAAGCCGCAGGACTCCATACCGGAGACATGTGGGCAGGCTGGCGTGAGGCGAGTGATTACAATAGAGTTATTATCCCACTTGCTTCTGCGCCACTGAAGAGGGTGTGCTTCAGAGAGAATCAGTGTCCGGCAAATTCTGAGAGCTGAAGGGCAAAGCAAGATGAGGAAAACCAATCAGCAGTTGGGAGGAACTCGAATTGGCCTGAAACGGCGAGCCAAGACCGCCGTCAAGATCGCTCAGGACATCCTGAAGTAGCTGATATGGCTTCTCACTCCGCCATCGAATGGACCGAGTCCACGTGGAACCCCGTGACGGGCTGCACGAAGATCAGCGCGGGGTGCAAGAACTGCTACGCCGAGCGCATGGCGAAGCGGCTCCGCGCGATGGGGCAGCGGAACTATCGCAACGGCTTTCGGGTGACACTCCACGAGCACGCCCTGGAGCTGCCGCTGCGGTGGAAGAAGCCCCAGGTGATCTTCGTGAACTCGATGAGCGATCTCTTTCACCGCTCTGTGCCCACGGGATATGTCCACCGCGTGTTCGATGTGATGCGTCAGGCCGATTGGCACCAGTTCCAGATCCTGACCAAGCGCTCCGAGCGACTGCTCCAAATCGACCCCCAGCTCGAGTGGGCCTCGAACATCTGGATGGGGGTGAGCGTGGAGAATGCGGTTTGCTGCGATCGCATCGATCATCTCCGCGAGACCCATGCCCCGGTGAAATTCCTGTCGCTCGAGCCGCTCCTGGGACCGATTCCGGATCTCGACCTGCGGGGTATCGACTGGGTGATTGTGGGTGGCGAATCCGGCCCCCGCTCTCGCCCGATGGACCCCGCGTGGGTCGTCGACATCTGCGATCAGTGTGTCCGGGCGGGAGTGCCCTTCTTCTTCAAGCAGTGGGGTGGAGTGAATAAAAAGAGGGCGGGGCGGCTCCTGGAGGGCCGGATCTGGGATGAGATGCCGGAGATGACGACGCTGGAGCGCCAGGTGGTCTGAGACAGGGCTTTTCACCCCCGGCTGTCACGGCTCTTGCGGTGCAAGAGCGCGCGCCAGCCGGGATTCTTTTTTTCCGCGTTTTCCCAGGGCGACGCGCTTCGCGCTTGCCCTGGGCTGTGTCCTTGCCGCGCTTTCAGCGCTTCATCCTCTTCTCCCCCTCTCCCATCTCGGGAGAGGGGGCTGGGGGGTGAGGGCATCTCGGGAGAGGGGGCTGGGGGGTGAGGGCATCTCGGGAGAG
>JAFGKF010000015.1 GCA_016928695.1 Candidatus Sumerlaeota bacterium
AGACGACGGCCATGAAGACCACGGTCGATCCGACAATCGCCGAGGCGGGGGTCATGTCGAGTCTCATGACGTCACCTCCGCCCCAGTGAGATCCGGCACCTCGGCATGCGCCGGGGCGCGTCCCCAGAGCGTGGCCAGGACATTGACCGCCATGAGCACGATGCCTGAGAGAATCAGAACGCCCGAGACCGCGCGGATGATCAGGTAGAGGGGGAGCTGACGGACGACGTTGTAGAACGCCTCGCCGTTGAGCCACTGGTTGCCCTGGACGAGCCCCGCGATGGTCAGATCGATGAACATGATGGTGAGCCCCGCGAGCATCAGCCAGTATTGGAGATCGGCCATGCGCCGCGAGTAGATCGGCCGCCTTGCGATGCGCGGGAGCATCGTGTAGGCCATGCCGATGGCGATGAAACCGGCGAAGCCGAGGATCGCGATGTGCGAGTGGGCGACGACCCAGTGGGTGAAGTGCGTCACCCGCTGAACCGAGGGCAGCGAGTGCATCGGCCCCTGGAAGCAGGTCAGGGCGTACCAGATCGTCCCCATGAAAACCCACTTCGCCCCGATGTTCTCATGCAGAATCCCCCAGCGTCCGCGGATCGGCAGCCAGAGGTTGAGCAGCACACAGCTGACGGGGATCATCAGCGCGATCGAGTCGACGATGGAGATGATCTTCAGCCAGCGTGGCACCGGCGCCTGGATGATGTGGTGCGTGCCGACGTGCGTGTAGATGACGAGAAGGATCCAGAAGCCCATCAGCGAGAGGTTGTGGCTCCAGACGGGCCGGCCCACCGCGCGCGGGATCACGTAGTAGGCCATGGCGGTGGCGAGCGGTGTGAGGATCAGGCCGACGACGTTGTGTCCATAGAACCACATCCAGATCTGATCGAGCGTGCCCGTCAGCGACCCCTCCATCGGCTTCCAGATCACATTGCCGATGGCGTAGACGAGAATCGTCCAGAGCAGACCGCCGCAGATGTACCACAGCGAGACGTAGAGCAGGCGCTCCTTCCGCTGCAGGACCGTCATGTAGACATTGAAGGTGAGGAGCGCGATGGAGACGGCGAGCAGGATGTCGACGGGCCAGATGTACTCGGCCAGCTCGCGCGCCTGCGTCATGCCGAAAAGGAGCGTCACGGCGCCCGAGAGAATCGTCAGGTTCCACAGCCATGCCGAGAATCGCCCGAGACCCTCGCTCCAGAGGCCGTTGACACGGCACAGCCGCGGGACGATGTGCGCCACGCCCGCCAGGAGAAGGCTGTACACGAAGCCCAGAGCGATCGTGTTGACATGGACAGGGCGCATGCGGCCGAAGGTGGTGTGGGGGCTGTTCGAGATCAGGTCGGGCGCGATGAGCGCGAGGGCGGAGAGGAGCCCGAACGAGGCTCCAACCAGACCCCACAGCACACCACTGATCAGAAACAGGCGCGCTGTGCTGTCGGGGCCGCCGCGGGAAGGGGTGACACTGGCAATCGCCATCGGAACAGACACTCCTCTCACTGATGACACGTCACGCAGTCGAGCAGGGGCAGCTCGCTCTCGGTCTGTCCCCTGTGGCACTCGACGCAGAAGCCCATGAGGAGCCGGTTCTCCTCATAGACGCGGTCCATCTGCTCGACATCGCCGTGGCACCGCGCGCAGTCGATGCCCGAGCGCACATGCTGCTGATGCGAGAAATACACGTGGTCGGGGAGGTAGGTGACTTTGACCCAGGGGATCGGCTCACCCCGCTCCACGTAGCCCCGCAGATTCTGAATCACCTCGTGCTCGGTGATGATGTGGTTGTGACAGAACAGGCACTTCTCGGCCGCCGGCAGACCCGCATTGGGTGCCCGCTCCACGGTGCTGTGACAGAAGCGGCAGTCGATCTCCTTCACGTCGACGTGCAGTCGATGGGAGAAGGGAACAGGCTGGGCCGGGCCCGCCCGGGCCACGGGATAGATGAAGTAGAAGTAGACGAGCCCGAATCCCACGATGAGGGAGGAGAGAAGCGCGCTCAGGGCGGCGATGCCCTGCGATCGTCCCCGCCCCTTCGCCCCCGCCCTGGGCTCACCGGTATCCATCGTGCGCACCGAGCGACCTCCTCGCCGAGCTCCCGGCGTCCCCGGGGACAGCTGCCGCTGTGAATTCTGTCACAGTTAGAGACACTGAAATATCCCACCTCCCCAGACAGCCGACCGGTGATCATTTGGCCTGGGTCTCCCCGCGCCCGATGTGCACCCAGAGACGAACCCCTGCAGACAGGGTTGAGTCGCGGATTTTATGGGAGCCCGGATCGGCGTCAAGCCCCAAATTTGGACATGGAGATCCCTCGTCCGGAACGCTCGGTCCACGAAGAGCAGAGCCGAGGGAGTCTGATCAGATGCTCCAGAAGCAGTGAATGGCCCCATGGTGAAACTGGCTCCCCTGCCCCTGATGTGGGCTCTCCCCGCGGTGAATCCTCGCCGAATGGGAGGTGTGTGCGCAAGCGCCGCCTTGATCCCGAGGTTCTGGGTGGCGGGCCACGATGGGAATCACATCAGCGGAATGTTCGAGCCGCACTGATTCACGGGGATGATTCTCTTGAACTCCTCGGCCGGGATCGAGGGCCCGGGGGCCTCGCAGTGCTCGAGGAACGCCTGACACAGATGCTCGGCCACACTCGAGGCATCCATCATCTCGATGTGGCGACGCTCCAAGACGTGGACGGGCACGCCATTCTTGAAGAGAGCGATGCAGGGTGACGACGGCATCACCCCCGGCATGTGTGAGCGTGCCTGCTCGACGGCGTCCCTGTTGACACCGGCGAAGACCGTGGCCAGCCGATTGGGGATCCTCTCGCACTGCAGAGCCAACATCACTCCGGGGCGTGCGCCCCCCGCGGCACACCCGCAGACGGAGTTGATCACGACAAGGGCTGTTCCCGCCTGCGAGATCGCCTGATCGACCTCCTCCGGCGTGCGGAGGGACTTGACACCGACGCGGTGGAGCTCCTCCTCCATCGGCTTCACGGCCTCGGGGTCGTAGATCGGTGACAGTGCCATCGGATAAGTCCTCACTGACAAATGGGGCTTCAGAGCGAAGGGGAAAACGGCAAATGTTGTACCAGAACCCAGGTTTTCCCCGATGGGACTCAGGACGGGGGGGCGAGTGATCTCTGTGCGGGTCTCTGGCTCCCCTGAAAAGGCGTGGATTGAGCCATCGGCACCCGATGCCGTGATATCGTGGGCGGGTGGTCTCCCACAGGATCAGCGCCAGAGTGATCGGTGTTTGCACGGCAACAGCCACTGGCCAGCTGAAAGCCTCCAGCCGCAAGTGTTGATAGAAAGTCCAGAACCTTGCGGTCCTGGACCCCATTGATCGCCTGATCAGGTCACCGGGTCATTCACATGGCCTGGACGGTGATCTCCTCGTCCACCTGATCCTTGAGGAGGTTCTCGATGGCGAAGAGCGTCCCCGTCACCGCACTGGGGCAGCCGCCGCAGGCGCCCTGGTAGCGGATGAAGACGGTTGACCCCTCCATCCCCAGAACCTCCAGGCCGCCGCCGTCGCCCGCGAGCGCCGGGCGGACGAACTTGTCGATCGTCGCATTGACCTTGCCCAAGAGATCACCGCCCCCGGCGGATGCCGGTTTGGGCGGCGCGGCCGCGACGGGCTCAAAGGTCTCGAGCGCCTTCGAGACCTCCGCCTTGATCTGTGACCAGTCCGAGCCGGACTGCGCTTTGATGGTCACGAAATTCTCCTGAAGATAGACGGCCTCGACGCCCCCGAGCGCGAAGAGCGCCTTCGCCAGCGGGAGCTGCTCCGCCTCCTCGGCGCTGCTGAAGGAGAGCGACCCCGAGCCCACAAGCGGCGCGTCGGTGACGTACTTCAGCGCGCTGGGATTGGGAGTGGCCTCGGTGTGAGTGATTTTGATCATCGGTCTGAAACCTCACTTTTCCTGGAATCATCTCCTCACATCCCCCCCCGGCCTTCAACCGAAAACGAGGAAAACCCCTTTTCCTCCCCCACCCCTGTGTGCCACGCTCGCGGCACTGTGGAGCGATATGACGTCATCGTGATCGGTGGAGGACACGCCGGGATCGAGGCCGCACACGCCGCGGCCCGCCTGGGTGCCCGCACCCTCCTGGCCACGGGCAACCTCGAGCGGGTGGCTTGGATGCCCTGCAACCCGGCCATCGGGGGGCTCGCCAAGGGCCACCTGGTGCGTGAGATCGATGCCCTCGGCGGCCTGATGGGCCGAGCGGCCGATGCCTGCGGCATCCAGTTTCGGCTGCTCAATCGCTCGAAGGGCCCCGCCGTCCAGGGGCCGCGCGCTCAGATGGACAAGCACGCCTATCGCCGCTGGGTGCTCGACGCCCTGAGCACGGCACCGAATCTGACCGTGCGGGAGATGATGGTCGTCGACCTGATCATGGGATCTCATTTGGAGTCCACAGGCTTGCCTGTGCTCCAGAGATCTCAGCGGCAAGTCGCCGACGCGCCATGGGACTCCGCCGAAGCGGCTTCGTCCCACTCGCGAAGGCGGAAGCGCTTTGGCGACGGTGCGCCACCGCACGCCAAAACAGAGGTCAGCGGCGTCGTCACCTCCGACGGCACCGAGATCGCCGCCGGCGCGGTGATCCTCACCGCCGGGACGTTCCTCGATGGGCTGTGTCACGTCGGGCTCGACGCCTTCGAGGGCGGGCGCGGTGATGAGCCCGCGGCGAAGGGGCTCGCCGATGCGATCGCACGCGCGGGAATCCAATGGGGGCGTCTCAAGACCGGCACCCCCGCGCGCTTGGCGGGTGACTCGGTGGACCTCGACCGCTGCGAGATCCAGCCAGGCGACGAGGTGCCTGTGCCGTTTTCATTCCTGACCGATGCGATCTCGCGCGACCAGGCCCCCTGCCACCTGACGTGGACGAACGAGCGAACCCACGCGATCATCCGCGCGGCGTTCGACCGCTCCCCCCTCTTCACGGGTGTGATCGAGAGCGTGGGGCCGCGCTATTGTCCGTCGATCGAGACGAAGATCGACCGCTTCCCCGACCGACCGCGCCACCAGATCTTCCTCGAGCCCGATGATCTGGAGACGGGCGAGATCTATCCCAACGGCGTCTCGACCTCGCTGCCGCGCGATGTGCAGGAGGCCTTCCTGCGCACGATCCCCGGCATGGAGCGCTGCGTCATCACACGGCCCGGCTACGCCGTCGAGTACACCTTCTTCCCGCCGACGCAGCTCCGCCCCACGCTGGAGTCCAAGCGCGTCGTGGGTCTCTGGTTCGCGGGGCAGGTCAACGGCACCTCAGGGTACGAGGAGGCCGCCGCTCAGGGGCTGATGGCGGGGATCAACGCCGCCCTGGCCCTCGGCGGGCGGGAGCCCCTCGTCCTGCGGCGCGATCAGGCCTACATCGGCGTGCTGATCGACGACCTCGTCACCAAGGGGACGAACGAGCCCTACCGCATGTTCACGAGCCGCGCAGAGCACCGGCTGACACTCGCGCACCACAGCGCTGACGTGCGGCTGACGCCGATCGGGCGGGAGATCGGACTGGTCGACGACGAGAGATGGGAGCGATTCGAGAAGTTCACCGAGCATCTCGAGCGACTGCGGGCGCGATCATCCGATCTGGAGTCCACGGGCTTGCCCGTGAATCTCTGCGGCAAGCCGCCATCCGATCTGGAGTCCACGGGCTTG
>JAFGKF010000156.1 GCA_016928695.1 Candidatus Sumerlaeota bacterium
CGCGGCGCAGAGCTCGGGCCAGGGCCTGGTCTCCACGCCCGGTTTCCAGGCGGTCGCCTCCGAGCTCGCCCCGCAGGCGGCGCTCTACACCTTCAGCGACAATCGGCGGAGCGCGCAGACGATGAGCCAGGCGATGATGCCCCTCATGATGATGTCGGGTGCCGGGGCGTCGCCGGGTGTGATGCAGATGCTCCAGCAGCTGCCGGCACTCGCACAGCACATGGGGCAGAAGGGCGCCCACCTCATCGTCGAGCCGGCGCGCCTGGCGCTTCACTCCCACAACACCTCCGGCGCGGAGGCGATCGTCGCCCTCATGATCGCCACCGCCGCCATCAATGATCAGATGCAGATGAACCAGCAGTGGCAGGGGCAGAGCTCTTCGCCCACGGAGACTCCGGCCCAGCAGCCGCTCCCACCCGGCTTCTGAGCGGCCTGGCACCCAAGATGGAGCGCCGGCGCCCTCGCCGGCATCCACTCTCCACTTGGCACAGGGAATGCCGGCGGGGGCGCCGGCGCTCCATCAATCAGAAGGTCCGACCCATCTCGGATGGGCACTGGTTGCACATCGAAGGCTTGAAGAGCTGCGCTGTGGGCACACTGAGGGAGTGCCAGGGACAGGAGTTTCTCGGCGATCCTCGCGATCTCTGTCATCGGATCTCGAATGTGATCGTCTTGATCATTGGAGGTGGCCGTGCCACACTCCCTCGCTCACACCCCCTCCGAGGAGATTGACACCATGAGAACACTGACTCTGTGCACCCTGATCGCGGCGCTGGCCGTGGGCGGCGCCCTGGCGCAGGGAACCCCCGTCGCCGTGGTCCACTTCAACGCGGACCAGTGGAATGCCGATTTCCCTCAGTCCAACTTCGCGCGCTTCTGGAACGATCCCGCCATCGTGGGGGTGCGCTCCATGCTCTTGCAGGAGCTCAGCGGCGAGATGGAGGGGGCGGATCTGAGTCGTCTCTCCGAGCTGCTCCATGGGGAGATCGCCTTCGTGGTCACTCTGGAGCCCCCCGCAACCGCCATGGCCCAACCCCGGCCCCATGTGGCGCTGGCATTCCGCCAGTCGGCGGGTGCCGAGGCGGTGCTGGGCACGATCACCTCGATGATTCCCGACCCCTCCGCCCAGCAGGAGCTGCGGAGCATGGCGCTCACCCAGGGCGACATCCTGGTTTTCAGCGACACCCCGACGCTGGCGCAGCTGGTGGCGGATCGGCTGCCTCAGGGCCCGGGGGGGTTCTCGATCGAGCCCCAGGCCAATGCCTTCATCAACGGGAGGGTGAATCTCGGATTCCTGGTCAGCCAGCTGGGGACCCTGAGCGGCGATCAGAGCACGGGGATGGTGATGGCCGCGCTGGGGCTGGGCAATCTCCGCGCGCTGGACATGTCCTCGGGATTCGAGGGCACCGGCCTCGAGAGCGATGGCGCTCTGACCTTCCACGGCAATCGCGCGGGTCTGATGTCGATTCTCGGTCCCAACGGGGAGTTCGGGGTGCTCGACCTGACGCCCGCCGGCTGCCCGGGGGTGGCGGCGATGCGGATCATGCCCCCCGCGCAGATCTGGGACTGGGCTCAGCAGATGGCGATGCAGATGGGTGGCCCCCAGGCGGCGCAGAGCTTCCAGCAGATGGGCCAGATGGCCCAGATGCAGATCGGCATGGATCTGAGGAACCAAGTTCTCCCCGCCATCGGGGGTGAGATCGCAGTTCTCACGGGGACACCGGCGAATCCCATGGTGCCGGAGATGGCGTTCGTCATCGAGTCCAACGACGACGCGACGCTCAATCAGCTGGTGCAGAGCGTGGTCCAGATGGCGCAGATGATGATGGGCGGCATGATGATGTCCCCGGGTCAGCAGCCCATGGCACCCCCTCCCCCCCAGCAGGTGACCCAGTCGGGCGTGACCTACACGGCGGTCAGCCTGATGGGGCAGGAGCTGTGCTGGGGCTTCCTGCAGGGCCATCTGGTGATCTCCAGTTCGCGTGGCCTGATGAACTCGATCTGCGATGCCTCGGCGACGGGGCAGACCATTCGGCAGGCTCCGGGCTTCCAGGCGATCGCCTCGCAGATCGCCCTCGACGGCGCGATGTTCTCCTACAGTGACAGCACGGCGATGCAGGAGATGGGGAACCAGATGGTGGCGGGGATGGCGATGGGCATGCAGATGGGTGGGGCGGATCCGCAGGTGATGCAGATGATGAACGCGATTCCCGTCGCCCTCCAGTATCTGGGCCAGAGCGGCTCCTCGGTCCGCGTCTCGGACGACCGGATCGATTTCCACAGCCACAGCACGTCGGGAGTCGAGCCGTTGATCGTCGGGGGACTTCTCCCGGCGATCGCAATCCCCAACTTCCTCGAGGCCCAGACACGGTCGAAGGTCGCACGGGCGCGTGCCGATCTCCGATCGCTCGCCACGGGGCTCGAGGCGTTCTACGTCGACAACAATCGCTACCCGCGCGCGGTGGCGGGGAGCGATCCGACCAGCATCTCCAGGGGTGACCCGATGATGGCGATGCAGTCGACCTTCAGCACGGCGGACTCGATCACCTCGCCCATCGCCTACCTCACCGGGTATATGGAGGACCCCTTCGGTCCCACCGGCGCCCCCTATTGCTACTTCTCGGACGCCCATGGCTGGATCCTGGTCAGCGCGGGACCGGATGGGGATTTCGACTTCGATCCCAAGCAGGTCTACCACAGCGACATCGCCCAGCCCTCGGTGGAGCTGATCCGATACGCCTATGACCCGACCAACGGGACGGTCTCGGACGGGGATGTCTTCCGGGTCCGTCAGTGAGCCGATCACGCGATGACAGGTTGATCTGTTGATTTCCCGGGGGCATGCTCTGCATGCCCCCCGGCGATCCGGCGGGCCACCGAGTCATCGCCCATGCGAGTGATCTGGGAAGCCTCCGCTCTTCTGCCCCCCCGCACCGGGGTCGGGCGCTACGCGTTCGAGCTCCTGTGCGCCCTGCAGGCGCTCGAGGAGAGCCCGGAGTTCCATCTGGTCTGGCGCTCGTCGCGGCGCGGGCTCTCCGAGGAGGACCACTCCGCGCTGCGGGGCACGCATCTGCACGGGGGCTGCTTCCTGCCGGGGCCGCTGCTGATGGGCCTGTGGGCCCGCGGCCGGGGACCGCGGATCGAGCGCCTGGGGGGTGAAGGCGCCGATCTCGTCCACGGGGTGGCCGCGCTGCTCCCCCCCACGCGGGTGGGCGCGCGGGTGCTGACTATCCACGACCTCCACTTCCTCCGTCACCCCGAGCATGGGCACTTCCTCGGTGGCCGCCTGCTGGTGCATCACCTGCCGCGCCGCGCGCGGGACGCGACGCGGGTCATCGTGCCCAGCCAGGCGACGGCGGATGACTGTGTGGAGCTTCTCGGTCTGGAGCCGAGCCGCCTCGTGGTGATCTCCCACGGGGGCGCGGAGACCCTGAGCCGCGAGCCCTCCAAGGAGATGTGGGGGCGGTTCTCGGCGACACACGGGGACCTGATGGGCCGGTTCTGGTTGACGGTGGCGACGCTGGAGCCGCGCAAGAACATCGGGCTGCTGGTCGACGCCATCGACCGTCTCGCGCCGGAGCGGTCGATCCCCCTTGTGCTGGTCGGCAATCCCGGCTGGGGCACGGGCAATCTGGTCGCGCGGATCGAGCGCATGGTGAATCGGGGCCGGATGATCTGGCTGCATCACCGCGAGCCCTGGGTGCTCCAGTGCCTGTTGCACCGGGCCGAGGCCCTCATCATGCCCTCTCTGGCCGAGGGCTTTGGGTTGCCTCTGCTCGAGGCGATGGCCGCGGGCTGCCCGGTGCTGTGCTCGGACATCCCCGTATTCCGCGAGGTGACGGGTGGCCATGCCCGTCTGTTCGATCCGCGCAGCGCCGATGCCCTCGCCGAGCAGATGCTTGGGGCTCTCGAGGACCCCGAGGGGGAGCGGGCGCGTGCGGAGCGGGCGCGGGCGTTCATCCGCCCCTTCACCTGGGAGCGGACAGCGCGGCGCACACTCGACGTCTACCGCGAGGCGATCGACGCGGCGCGCTGAGGGGCGGCCGTGGGTCTCATGATGCGAGTCCTGTTTCTCTCGAACATGTGTCCCTCCGACCGGTGGCCGGCCTACGGGACCTTCGTCGAGGCGCACATCGCGGCGCTGCGGCGCTCGGGCGAGGTGGACCTCACGGTCTGTGCGATCACGGATCCGCGCAAGGGGTTACGCACTGCGGTCAAATACCTGAACTTCACTCTCCGCTCCTGGCTGAGGAGCCTCGGGCGGCGCTTCGATCTGGTCCATGTGCACTACGCTTACCCCACGATCATCGGGGCGCGGATCGCCCTGATGCGCGGGGCGAAGCTGGTGATCACCGCCCACGGCGGGGACGTGAATGAGATGCTGGCCCGCCGTGCACCGGACGCCACGCGGCGTGCCCTGCGCCGCGCGGATCACCTGATCGCCGTCAGCGGCGACATCGCCGCCAAGCTGCGGGAGAATCTGGGTGATGACTGCCCGGAGATCAGTGTTCGAAACATGGGGGTTGACCTGAAGCGCTTCGTGCCCGCGTCGGACCGCAGGCCCTGCTCCGAGGGAGAGCCCGCGCATCTGCTCTGCGTGTCGCGGCTGGTCGAGCGCAAGGGGGTGGACGTGCTTCTGAGGGCGGTGGCGCGACTCCGCCTGCCCTGGCGCCTGGATGTGATCGGTGTCGGGCCGGAGCGCAGGGCCCTGGGCGACCTGGCGTGGGAGCTCGGCCTTGCCGACCGCGTCGTGTTCCACGGGGCTCTGCCGCCCGAGCAGCTCCCCCGCCACTACCAGGGGGCCGATCTCTTTGTGGGCCCCACACTCCAGGAGGCCGTGGGCCAGGTGTTTCTGGAGGCGGCGGCCTGTGGCTGCCCCATCGTGGCGACCCGCGTGGGGGGCATCCCCGAGATCCTGTGCGATGGGGAGAGTGCGCTGCTCGTCGCCCCGGGTGATGCGGAGGCGCTGGCCGAGGCCATCGAGCGGTGCCTGAGGGACCCTGTGCTGCGATGCGGTCTGATCGAGAGGGGGCTCGCCGTGGCGCGGGAGAACTCGCAGGCGCGGAGCATCGAGCACACCCTGGACATCTACCGGGCTCTGATCGCGTCATGAGCAGCTCGTCTGTCGCCCCCCCCCGTGTGGCGATGGTCGCCTACACCCGCTACGAGACGGACCCGCGGGTGCGGCGTGAGGCCGAGGCGCTGATCGGGGCGGGGCTGGCGGTGGATTTCGTCGCGCTGCGGCGCCCGGGGCAGCCGGCGCACGAGGTCATCGACGGCGTCGACGTCTTCCGCGTGCGCATGGACCGCTACCGGGGCGCCAGCGGCGTGCGCTACATCGGCTCGTATCTGCGGTTTCTGTGGAAGGCGGCGTGGTGGCTCCAGTGGCACGGTCGCCGCCGCCGCCACCGGCTGATCCATGTCAACACGATGCCCGACTTCATGGCGCACTGTGCGTGGTGGCCGCGCAGGGTGAGGCGGCTGCCTCTGATCCTCGACATCCACGACACCATGCCCGAGATCTTCAGCGAGAAGTTCGGAGTCCCCCCTGACCACTGGAAGATTCGCCTGCTCCGCTGGCAGGAGAGGCGCAGCGCACGCCTGGCCAGCCGGGTGCTGACCAGTGAGCACACAAAGGCCGATCTGCTCGCTCGCCACGGGGTGCCGCGCGAGAAGATCACGGTGCTCCTCAACCTGCCCGACCCCAAGGTCTTCGGCTCACCCGACGATCCCCCCCCACCGCCCACACCCGGGGTGTTCCGAATGGTCTATCACGGGACGCTGGCCGAGCGGCTGGGGGTGGACATCGCGCTGCGGGCACTGGCGTGTGTCCGCGAGGAGATGGACCGGCTCGGCCCCTGGCGCTTCGAGATTCTGGGGGAGGGCGATGCGAAAGAGGATCTCATGGCCCTGTGCCAGGCACTGAGGCTCGGCGATCGCGTCGAGTTCTCGGGGTTCATCCCCGTCGACGAGCTCCCCGCGCGCCTGCGCGGTGCGTCGCTGGGCGTGGTGCCAACCCGTGACCAGATCGACACCGCCCACATGCTCCCGACCAAGCTCCTGGAATACGTGCATCTGGGCATTCCGGTGCTTGTCCGGCCCACGCTCACGGTCAGCCACTATTTCCGGGAGGATCAGCTCTCTCTGGTCGCCACCGACGATCCCGAGGTCTGGGGGAGGGCGATCTGTGATCTCCGGTCTCATCCCGACCGTCTTCTCCGTCAGGCCGAGGCGGCCCGGGCCTTTGCGCGCGAGATGCGCTGGGAGACTCATCAGCGAGTCTATGTGGGTCTGGTGGCAGAGCTGTTGCGCCGGCGATGGCCCTCGCTGGAGTGGCGCCGCGAGAGCCCCTGAGCTCTGGGGGAGTCCCCCTCGTCTCTCACAGGAAGATCTGATTTCAGGGGAGATCGCTCTTGACAGATCCGGAAAGCAGCTCTCATCGTTCTCTCTGGGCAGATCGCTTCATCCCCAGATGAATTTCCCTCGCCCGCCCTGCCACGTGGCCATGATCGGGGTGTGGCGAGTCGCATGTGAATCGTGGCCATGAACACTGAGGTGTCGCCCAGATGTCTCCTCGCCGCCGCCGTTTCCCGGAGTGGATTCTCCCGACGGTCCAGATCGCGCTCGAGATCGGCTGTGCCCTCGGCGCCTTCCTGATCGCCTGTCGTCTTTGGCTCGGGCCGCTGGCGGAGTGGCGCCCCGTGGTGGGAGGGGCGATCCGCGACATCTCAGCCTCGGCCCCCTATCTGGCGCTGCTGCCCTTCATTCCCCTGATCCGTCTGGCAGTCAACTGGCACGCGGGGCTTCATGAGCGCCGCGGCACCATCTCTCTGCTCGACGATCTGGGGCGGGTGTTCAAGGCCGCGACGATCGGCTCGGCCTGCATCATCTGCTTCGCCTTCCTGTATCGCCGGGGATTCGAGGACCGTGCGCACAGCTTCTCGCGCATGGTCTTTCTGCTCGACTGGGTCCTGTACGCGGGATCGCTGTACACCATCCGCCTGGGGCTGCACCGCTGGCAGCGGTGGATCCGCTCGCAGGGGGGCAATCTGAACCGCTGCATTCTGATCAACAGCGGCAAGCAGGCGGAGTTCATCCGGCGGCAGCTGGCCGACACGGAGACGTGGGGCCACCGGATCGTGGCCGAGCTCGAGGCCCGCCCCTCCGAGCCGCAGGAGGTCAGCGGCGTCCTCGATCGCCTGCCGGATCTGATCCGTCTGCATCGGGCCCATGAGGTGATCGTCTCGGACCCGACGATCACGTACCACAACCTGGTGGATGTGCTTCTGCGGTGCGATCCGGGCCGGGAGATCTCGATCCGGGTCGTCCCAGATCTGCGGCACTTCGTCCCGAGCAAGGTGGCGCTGGGGCGGGTGGGGAACATCCCGACGCTGTCGGTCTTCGACGAGCCGATTCAGGGGATGAGTCTGGTGATCAAGCGGGCGATGGACGTGGCGGTGGCCGGCTTCTCCCTGATTCTTCTCAGCCCGGTGCTGATCGTGACGGCGATCGCGATCAAGCTCGAGTCGCCGGGCCCCGTCTTTTTCCGCCAGGAGCGGGTGGGCCGCGACGGCCGCAAGTTCTGGTTCTTCAAGTTCCGCTCGATGCACATCGACTGCGACGAGTCGGTGCACCGCGAGCTCGTCAGCCAGATGATCGCCGGCAACAGGGCGGAGCCCTCGGAGCGCGATCGCCAGGGCAACGGGGTCTACAAGCTGAGGGACGATCCGCGCGTCACGCGGGTGGGGCGCTTCATCCGCCGCCACTCGATCGACGAGCTGCCCCAGCTGTTCAATGTGCTGCTGGGCGACATGAGCCTGGTGGGACCGCGCCCTCCGATCGCGTACGAGGTGAGCGAGTACTCCCACTGGCACCGCAAGCGGCTGAGCATCCGCCCGGGCATCACCGGCCTGTGGCAGATCATGGGGCGCTCGAAGCGGACGTACAACCAGATGGTCAAGCTCGACATCTTCTACATCGAACACTGGTCGCTCTGGCTGGATCTGCGGATCCTGCTCAAGACGCTGCGGGTCGTGCTGCGCGGCTCCGACGCCTATTGACATCGCGGCGTTTCGCTGATTGGGTCAGGGGATGATGGGCGGTGGGAGACCCCTCTCCCACTCGGCCGTCAACTGACTCACTGGGTCTGCCGGACTGGATCATTTTTCATGACAGAGAATCCGCTGCGCATCGGCGTCATAGGGTGTGGCTACTGGGGGCCGAATCTCATCCGCAACTTCAATGCTCTGGCCGAGGCCGAGGTGGCCTGGGTGTGCGATCTCAACGCTGATCGGCTCAGCCACATCGTCGGCCTCTACCCCCATGTGGTGGCCACCGAGAATCACCGTGACATCATGGGTGACGCGTCGATCGAGGCGGTGGCCATCGCCACACCGGTGCCCTCCCACTTCGCGCTGGCGAAGGAGGCTCTGGAGGCGGGCAAGCACGTCTTTGTGGAGAAGCCGATGTGCGAGACCTCGGCTGAGGCCGAGGAGCTGATCGCGCTGGCGAAGGCCCGTGGGCTCACCCTGTTCGTGGGGCACACGTTCATCTACAGCCCGGCGGTTCAGGAGATCGCCCGGATCGTCCGCTCGGGCGAGCTGGGCAAGATCTACTATGTCGCCTCGCGCCGCCTGAACCTGGGGCTGCTGCAGCGCGACATCAATGTGATCCAGGACCTCGCGCCGCACGACATCTCGATTCTCAACCACATTCTCGATCAGGACCCGATCGCCGTCTCGGCCAGCGGCTCCGCGCACCACCAGGAGGGGGTCGAGGACGTCGCGACGATGACGGTGGAGTACGCGGGCAAGCTTCAGGCCTTCCTCCACAGCTCCTGGCTCGATCCGAAGAAGGTCCGCGAGATGGTCTTCGTCGGCGAGGAGAAGATGCTCGTCTACGATGACGTCGAGCCCCAGGAGAAGATCCGCATCCACGACAAGCGCGTGGTCCGACCGCCGCACTACGACACGTTCGCGGAGTTCCAGTTCTCCTATCACTACGGCGATGTCCACACGCCCTGGCTCCGGGGCGGCGAGCCCCTGCGCACCGAGTGCAAGCACTTCATCGACTGCATCCGGTCGGGGGAGACTCCCCTGAGCAGCGGGGAGCACGGCCTGCGGGTCATCCGGGTGCTGGAGGCGGCCAACGCCTCCATGAGAAACTGCGGCGCCCGCGTCGAGCTGCCTCCGCTGTGCGAGAGCACACGGAGCTGAGCGGGCCCTCCGGCCCAGGGACTGCAGTTCCCCCCGGCGTGGCGTGGGGACTCGGAGCACGACGGGCCGCTGCGCTGGCGGGGCTGCTCGCACTGACCGCTCTCGAGATTCAGCTGATCCTCAGCGCTCCCCCACGCCTCCTGCCTCTGATCGCGGGTGTGACGGGGGTGAGTCTCATCGGCTCGCTGCTCGTCCCCTGGCGGTGGACGCTGGCGGTCGTGGCGATCTGGCCGCTGTTCATCAACCTGCCGCACAGCGCGGCTCTGCTGGTGTCTGCGGAGTCGGAGGGAATGGGTGCACTGGCCGCTGTGAGCCGGTGGCTCGGAGCCCTCCCCCCGTATCCCATGCTGCCCGTGCTGCTCGCGCCGGTGGGGATTGTCTGGGCGTGGGGTGCGCTTCTTGGCTCCAGGCGCTCGGATCCCTGGCCCCGAGACGTCATCGGGCGGCTGGCGTGGCTGTGGGGCTGGGTGCTGATGGTGGGGACGCTCATCGGTCTCTCACGCCTCAATCCACTGCTTGCGGAGGAGTTCTGGAGTGTTCTCGGGAGCGAGCGCTGGCGCTGGCCGCTGGCGGGCCCCCTGGACTCATTTCACCCTCTGGCCCTGGGCCACGCCGCGGCGATTGTCCTCCTGTTCTTCGCGGCGGTGCGGGGCCGCGCGGATTCCCCCGAGCGGCTGCGTGTCCTGGGAGGCGCCCTGGTCTGCGCCGGGGGGCTGATCGCGGTCTTCACTCTGATCTCGCGCGGGGAGCCGGGGGTGATCCGCGATCCCGATCTCTGTGGGGCGACTCTGCTCGCGGCGCTCGTGCTCTCCCTCTCCTCTCCCTCTCTCGATGTTCCGCTTCGCGGGAGACAGATCACCGTTGCTCTCGTGGTGTTCTCCGCACTCGCGCTGCTGATCACTCTGGGGCTTCTGGCGGTCGGCTCTCGCATGTCTTGTCTCGCTGCGGCGGTGCTGCTGCTGGGGTGGCAGGTGCGTCGGTTGGGGCGGGGGAACGAGGCGCTCCGGCCCTCTCCCCTGGCCATGGCGCTCGTGGGTCTGTGGCTCGCCGCGATGATCTGGCCGCCCCGGGCCGCCTCACCGGATGTGGAACCCAATCTGTTTTTCCGGGGCCTGGAGAGTGCGATCGTCTGGCTCCGTGGCGACAGCGAATCGTCCCTGCCCACCGCGTGGGAGGCATCCCGCCCCCTGATCCGCGAGCATCCGTGGTGGGGTCAGGGGCTGGGGACCCTGAGCCTGGTGAGCCCCGAGCCCGCCCTGTCGAGATCCCCTGGCCCCGCTCTGCACACGTGGGTCGAGCAGGGTCTTGTGGGGCTCTCGGTGCTCCTGGCGATTGCGCTGGTCGCCCTGACGTCGCACACCGCCTGGTCTGCCCCGCGCTGGGCGCTTCTGGGTTTTGCATTGGTGAGTCTGGTGAGCCGCGCCCCTCTGCTGGTCGAGAGCCAGCTGATCCTCTGGCTGCTCGTGGCGATGTGTGCTCCGGCGCTGGGACGGGAGGCGGCTCTGCCCGGATCGCACACCGCGCTTGTGCGCCTCCTGCCGGGGGCGGCCCTTCTCCTGATCGTCACGGGGCTGATGAGCGTGGCTCTGGCCGTCTCCGACCGCGGCGAGAGGCCCACGCGCATCGGAGTCCACGGGGTGTTTCAGCCTGACAGCGACGGTGTGCCGTGTGTCTGGACTCAGCGCCGCGCGCTTTTGCCTCTCGATGTGGAGTCCGGCTCGCTTGTGCTCCGTCTCCGGGCGGGCCATCCCGATGCAGAGGAGGACCCCGTGGGTCTGACCGTCCGGGTGGATGGGCAGAGCGTGCTCACCGCGGAGCTGCCCGACACCCGCTGGCGCTTTTGGGTTCTTGACCTTCGCCCCTGGATTGGTCAAACCGTGACCCTCGAGCTCGAGGCGAGTCGAAGCTGGTCCCCCTCTGATCTGGGCTCACCCGATCACCGCGCCCTGGCGCTGGCCCTCGGGCCGTGGGAGTGGCTGGACGACGAGCTGGAGCCTGATCCCCCAAGGGCTGAGCCATGGCTGACACCCCTCCTCCCGTGACCGAATCCGAGCCGACGCTGCACGACCTTGTCCGGCGCCTGTGGCGCCGGCGCGTGAGCCTGATCCTGTGGCCGCTGGTGGTGGGTTTTCTCGCGGGGCTGGGCACCCTGTTTCTCCCTGATCTCTATCAGCCCCAGGCGATCGTCAGCATCCAGCAGCCCAGTCGGCGCGAGGGGCTTCCCCTCGTTCCCCTCGACACGCTGGTTCAGAATTACCGGTATCTTCTGCGGAGTCCCAATCTTCAGCGGCGCGCCCTCGATCTGCTTGCGGCCACCGATGGGTCGCCGTTCACCGCGGAGGAGTTCGGCGCACGGGTCTCGGTCAGCGTTCCCCGGGAGTCGCAGCTGCTCTTCATCGGATTCCAGGACGAGGACTGCGCTCTCGCCTCGCGCGCGGCCAATGCGTTGGCCGAGTCGCTGCTGCACGCGGTGAGCACCTTCAATCAGACCGAGGTCGATCGGTTCCGGGGTCGCTACCTGGCGGACATCGCCAGCGCGGAGGCGCTGGTCGAGACGACACGGGACCGGCTGGCCGAGTTTCAGCGCATGACGCAGCTCGATCTCCTCGCCGAGGAGATCGAGGGGGCCGCCCTGCGCCGCACTGCTCTCGAGGAGGAGTGGCGCGCGGTGGAGCTCCAGCTCGCGGTGATGGGGGCCAGCCCGGTCGAGGAGAGGCTGGGTGAGGCGGAGGAGGACCTGAGGCTTCTGCAGACGCAGACTCAGATCGAGAATCTGACAAGCCTCCGCCTGGCGCTGCTCGAGCAGCAGACGGACTTCGAGAATCGCCTCGCCACCGCGCGCGTGGATCTGGCCGCGGCGCGGCAGCGCCACGCGGCGCTCGAGGAGGATCTCGCGGGCCAGTCCGCGGTGATCCCGCTCCGGCGCGCGATCGACGACGAGGCGGCGCTCCAGCAGGCGGCGGCTGCGACGTCGGGCGTGGAGCTCTCCGATCTGCTGGGCCTGACGGTGACGACCGAGGAGCTCAACCCGATTCACAGCCGTGTGGCCACGGATGTGATCGCCGAGCGGGCGCGGGTCGCCGAGCTCGAGCAGACCGAGCGTGAGCTGTCCGAGCGCCTGGCGTCGCTCGAGACCGAGATCACCTCGATCGATACGGCGATCTACCGCGGCGAGCTTGCTCTGAGCCGGGCCACGCGCGATGTCGAGCTCGCCGATGCGGAGTACCGCACGCTCTTCGAGACATCGCCTGAGAGTCTGCGGACGCAGGCGGAGCAGCTCAGTGCGGAGAGAAGTTCACTGCACTCCTCGCTGGAGGAGATGCGCGCGCGTCACCATCGCCAGACGGCGGAGATGAGATTGCTCGAGCAGGAGTGGGAGATGGCCCACGCGCGCCTGGAGCGCTTCACCCAGGAGCACGCCACCGCCACGCTGACCATCCTCGAGCAGATGCCCACGCTCTCGCTGCTCAGCCCCGCGCCGGACGTCGGCGAGCCCCTGCCCAAGCGGCGCCCCCACATTGCGCTGGCGGGGATGATCCTGGGCTTCGCCCTGGCTCTCGTGCGGGCGCAGTGGCTGGAGCTCTGAGTCTGTCTTGGGCGGCGCGCTGGTCGGCCTTCTCCTCGCCACACTGGTCAGCCCTTTGGCCTGGGCCTCTCTCCTGACGGGCACCGTCACCCTCGAGCTCATGGCGCTGATCGCGGTGGCGGGGGGATGGCTGCTGTGGGCCCGCACGAGGGGCTGGCCCTTTCCCCTCAGCACCGTTGTCGTCTTCGGTGCGGCTCTCGTCTGGACCGAGGGCACGCTGCTCTGGCTGACCGCCCCCGTGGTTCACTGGTGGCATGCGCTGCCGATCGCCCTGATGGCGATGGTGGGGCTGTGGGGCCTGCACCCCGAGCTCGAGGAGCCGGGCGAGTCCATGTCGATCGGTGTGCGCGCTCTGCTGTGGGGGGGAATCGCCCTGGCGATGGCCGTCGGCCTGAGCGGCACGCAGCGCGGAGGGCTCGCGATGGCCCTGGCGCTTCTCCCGCTGCTGGCTCTGCCCTGGAGTCTGCCGCGGTGTCTGGCGGAGGTGGCTCGCCCGCCCCACACGGCCATGGCTCCCCTCGGTGCCGTGTTCCTGATGACGGCGGTGGTCCTCACCGCCGCGGGTCATCTGCAGAGCCAGCGGGTGACCCATCTTTTCTGGGGGCTCTCGCAAGACCCTGAGCCGTGGACCTCGGATTGGACCCCGGCCCAGATCGAGCCGCTGCTTCAGCTTCAGCGGCGCTTTCCCCAGCCCGGGGGGGAGGCGCTGATCGAGACGCTGCGGGGTCTCGCTGCGCTGCGGGTGGGGCACTCGGAGGAGGCGCAGCGCCACATGGTCGAGGCGCTGGCTGAGGAGCCGATGCTCCCCGCCGCGGTCGCCGCGACGGCTCACACCCTCGGGCGGCTCGGGATGCTGGAGCCCCTGGTGGCTCTGGTGGGACCGGCTCAGGTGATCGCCAGCGGGAGCCTGGAGGCGGCTCGTCACAGCCTGGGAGCACGGATCGCCGCGGGCCAGTTCGGGTTGGCGCGCGTCATCCACACCCGCTTCGGGGATGATCTCTTCGTCCGTGGCCATCCGGTGCTCACCGCTCCGCGCATCGGCGCTGCGCTGGCGGCCTGGGGCCGCTCGGAGGAGGCCCTTCAGTGGTTCAGCGACGTCACGCCCGACCCCTGGGAGTCGGCCGAGTCGCTCTTCTGGCGGGGCATCGCCGAGAGCGATCTCGGCCATGCAGACCGCGCCCGCGAGGCCTGGGAGACAGCCCTGCGGATCGCGCCGGGCCATGCCGATGCGCGGGCGCACCTGGAGGGCACGGCGCGGGCTCTGCGCGCGGCTCCCGATCTGATGTCCAATCCCGTGGCGGGGCGGCAGCTGGTCGGGGTGCACCTGATCCCGGTCAGCCTGGAGTCGACCGATGCGCCTCACTCCCTGGAGCCGGGCCAAGTGTACGATGTCGAGTGTGAGTGGCGGCTGACGCATCTGACGCCTGAGCTGCTCGAGGTGCGTCTCCGCCTGTCGAACGTGGAGATCCCCCTGATGCACCTGGGGTCGACCATCGGGATGGTCAGGGGGGGCAGCTCGCTTCACCTCGGCGAGCGCGTGACGACCAGCGGCCGGGTCCAGATCCCTGAGGTGCCGTCGACCTCCCCGGAGGAGGTGGAGCTGCTCGTCACCACGGCCAATGGCTCCGCGCTGCCACGCCAGGAGGTGGTGGCGCTGTCCGCTCTCTCGGGGGGCTCGGGATTCCAGGAGCACGATCCGCGCAATGCCCGGGAGGGCATCAGCGCCGCGCGCCGCATCGCGATTTTCGGTCGGGGCTGCCGCGCACTCGGTCTCGGGGGGACGTTCGAGGGGACCGACTCGGCGCTGGTGACCCTCGAGGAGCCCATCGCCGCGGGGGGGATCGGGGTCATCAGCACGCTCAGCCGGTCCCAGAGAATCGAGGACGGGGCGATTGTGGCCGAGCTGTTCGTCTCGGACCAGGAGGGGCACCACCACGTCTTTCCCCTCCTGGCGGGGCGTGACACCGCCGACATCTGGCACCAGTACCCGGGCAATCCCCCGCGGCATCGCCGTGCCCCGGTGGCCTGGGAGTCGGAGCGCGAGAGCGGGGGGCATCGCTTTGCGATCGCGCGGTATCACACGTCATTCGACTTCGGGGAGGAGCTCACCCTCCGGGCGATACGTCTTCGCACCCATCTGCTCCCCGGCGCCGAATTGCACGTCGAGGATCTGGTGACCCTTCCGGCACCCCCCTCTGCCGGCGTCGGGGAAAACAATTGACCCCCGCCAGTGGCGGGTGATACCCAACTCCGTCCCAGGCGCCCCACATCCATTCCCATTGAGGGCGTCGCCGCCACAGAGGCAGGAGCACAGACTTTGACTGAGTCCACGCCAGAGAGCGCAACCCCAGAGAGCGCAGCCCCCGAGGCCGAGGCTCCCCGCGAGCCCATCGAGCACACCATCAAAGAGGAGAAGCGCCAGCCCGGTTCGCTCCTTGTCCTGTCGACCGAGGTCCCCGAGTCGGTGATCGAGGAGCGTGTGGGCAAGGTCCTCGACGAGTTTCGCCGCGAGGCCACCATCCCCGGTTTCCGCCGCGGCAAAGCCCCCATGAAGATCGTCCGCACCCGGCTGGGCAAAGCCGCCCGCGGCGAGACGGTCGCGAGGCTCGTCCCCGACCTCGCCGCGCAGATCGTCGAGGAGCGCGGGATCGAGAGCCTGGCGGAGCCCCGCGTCGAGAACCTCGAGAGCGAGGCGGGATCGCCCGTCACCTTCGACCTCATCCTGGAGGTCAAGCCGGAGATCAAGCTGCCCGAACTCAGCGAGATCGAGGTCACGATCCAGGAGCGGGAGATCAACGCCGATCTTGTCGAGCACCAGCTCGAGCACATCCGCCAGGCCAATGCGGTTCTCACCACCCGGGAGGGGGCGGTCGAGGAGGGGGACGCCGTCGTCGCTGACGTCACCGTGACCGATCACGAGGGCAACCGCGTCGCCGAGCCGTCGCAGGAGAACCTCACCGTCCGCACGGGCGAGGATGATCCCCACATGCCGCGCGAGGTCATCGACGCCCTCGTCGGAAAGGCCGCCGGGCAGTCGGTCGAGGTGCCCGTCACGCGCCCCATCAGGGTCCAGGAGGCCGGGGGCGAGGAGACCCGCGAGGAGGAGGTCACCTGGACATGGCGTGTGGAGGTCAAGGAGGTCAAGTCCGTCAGGCTGCCTGATCTCGACGACGAGTTCGCGAAGGACGTGGGCGACTTCGACTCGCTCGATGCCCTGCGCGAGCGGCTCGCCACCGACCTCGCCCGCCGCGAGGAGGATCGCCAGCGCGACGAGGCCGTCGGCCAGGCGCTCGGCAAGCTCCTCGACGCCGTCTCCTTTGACGCGCCGGTCTCGCTCGTCGCCCAGGCGCAGTTCCGCGCGCTGTCGCGCGACATGGAGTACCTCAAGTCGGTGGGCATGTCGCTCGAGGACCTCGGCGAGGAGCGCATGGGCTACTGGGACTCGATGCGCCGTGACGCCGAGCAGCGTGTCCGGGCCGAGCTCATGCTCGAGGCCGTCGGTGCCCAGGGCGAGATCGAGGTGACCGACGAGGACATCGACGAGGAGATCGCCCGCATGGCCGCCCAGGCCGGGCGCAAGCCGCTGGCCATCCGCGCACAGCTGGAGGCGCGCAAGCAGCTCGACGAGCTTCGCAGCCACATCCGACGCCGCAAGACGGCTGACCATCTGCTCGATCAGGTCAAGATCACGCGCACCCGCGCGGAGGCCGAGGCGGGCAAGAGGAAGGCCGCCCCGAAGAAAAAGGCCGCGGCCAAGTCCAAGCCCGCCGCCAAGAAGCCCGCCGCCCAAAAGACCACGGCCAAGAAGGCCGGGGCCAAGAAGAAAAAGAGCGACTGACCCCCACGCCCTCGAAGGAGACCGACGCCATGTACATGCCCTACGTTGTGGAGCAGACCGAGCGCGGCGAGCGCTCGTACGACATCTTCTCGCGCCTGCTCAAGGACCGCATCATCTTCCTGGGCACGGCGATCGACGACGTCGTGGCCAACCTCGTCATCGCCCAGCTGCTCTTCCTCGAGAGCGAGGACCCGGACAAGGACATCAACCTCTACATCAACTCGCCGGGCGGCTCCGTCTCCGCCGGCATGGGGATCTACGACACCATGCAGTTCATCAAGCCCGGCGTGGCCACGACTGTCGTCGGCCTCGCCGCCTCGATGGGCGCCGTGCTGCTGGCCGCCGGGGCTCCGAGCAAGCGCTTCGCGCTGCCGCACGCCCGCGTGATGATCCACCAGCCCACCGCGGGCACGTCGGGCCAGGTGACCGACATGGAGATCCATGTGAAGGAGTACGTGAAGGCCAAGCAGATGCTCAACGAGCTGCTGTCCAAGCACACCGGTCAGCCCGTCGAGCGAATCGCGGAGGACTCCGAGCGCGACCGCTTCATGAGCCCCGAGGAGGCCGAGGAGTACGGCATCGTCGACAGGGTCATCGCCGACAAGTCCGCCTTCAAACCGGGCGTGAACAACAAGAGCAAGAGCTGAGATCTCTCTCTCTGGAGTGCGCGAGCTTGCTCGCGCTCCGACACGGCGGTGGCGAGCCACCGCACCCCCAATATGTGGAGTCCATGAGCTTGCTCATGTCTCATGACTCTGCGGCAAGCCGCAGGACTCCAAACAAAATCGCGGCGGCGAGCCGCCGCACTCCCCATTGTTCGTGTCTCTTCGTGTCCCTCGTGGATGTCTCTCTCAGTGCCCGCCGAGGCCCTCGCCCTGGGGCCAGACGAGCGCGCCGGTGGGGCAGACGGTGAGGCAGAGGCCGCACTGGAAGCACTTCTCCTCGTGGACCCTCGCGATCTCGCCGGGCGGCGCGGTGATGGCGTCGAACATGCACACGCGCTCGCAGGCGGTGCACCTGATGCACAGGTCCTCGACGACGCGCGGCTGCATGCGTGTCTCGATGACGACCTCCTGCCCCTCGCCGATGTTCTTCAGGAAGAGCCCCTGCACGTCGCGGATGCTGGAATAGCCGTGCTCGTCGAGCCACTCGCTGGCCTCGCGCACGATCTTGCCGTAGACGCCGTGCCCCTCGTACATGACGGCGGTGCAGATGCCGACGGCCGACGCGCCCGCCATGAAGTGCTCGATGAGATCGCGTCCGGTCGAGATCCCGCCGACGCCCATCACGGGCTTGCTCACGCGCCGCGCGACCTCGAAGACGCAGCGGAGCGCGAGCGGCTTGAGGGGTTCACCCGAGATCCAGCCGTAGCCGAACTGGGAGCCGAGGATCGGCTTGGCCGTCTCGATGTCGATGGCGAGCGTGGGGCCAAAGGAGTTGATGCAGGTGAAGGCGTCGACGTGCGGCTCGAGCCGCGCGGCGAGCTCGCCGAGGTCGCCGTAATGCGGGGAGAGCTTGGCGATGATCGGGAGGTCGATGACCTCGCGGAGCGCGATGACGCCCGCCTCGACCTTCTCGGCGCCGCCGGTGTAGTGGATGGTGACCTCGACGGCGTCGATGCCGTCGATGGCGGCGACCTTCGGGCCGATCTCGCGGAGCTCCTCGGCGGTGTATCCCATCGACGCGATGAAGGGGATGCCGTGCTCGCGCGCGGCGGCGATGCCGACGGCGTACTCCTCGTCGAGCCACTGCTCGAGCGTCAGCTCGGTCCACAGCTCGGTGTTGAGCATGCCCTGCTGGCCGAACTTCATCATGTGCGTGCGCGGGACGGGCGCGGCCTGGACGCTGACGGTCTTGGCCAGCAGCGCCCCGGCGCCCCCCTCGGCGGCGCGGCGCAGGCTCTCGCCGTCGCGGACGTTTGGCCCGGCGGCGGGGAGGACGGGGTTGCGGAAGTGCATCCCCAGGAAGTCGACACTCATATTAGCCATGGCTCTGCCCTCTCAGATACCGGTCGATGCCCTTGGCCGCGCGGCGGCCGCCGCGGACGGCGGTGACGATCAGGTCGGCGCCGTTGACGGCATCGCCCGCGGCGAAGACGCCGTCGAGGCTCGTGGCCATGCCGTCGCCGACACGCAGCGGTCCGCCGGGCCACTGGGTCTCGGCATCGCTCGGCTCGACGTCGTAGCCGAGCGCCATCACGGCGGTGTGGGCCTCGAGGATGAACTCGCTCCCTGTCTTCGGGATCGGGCGGCGGCGGCCGTCCTCGCCGGGTTCGCCGAGCTCCATCTCGATGCACGCGATGCGCGCGAGTGCGCCGTCACCCTCGAAGCGCAGGGGCGCGGTGAGGAATCGGAACTCGACACCCTCATCTCTCGCGTGGCCGCGGTCCTTTGTGTTGCCGGGCATCTCGGCCTCGGTCCGGCGGTAGAGGCAGATCGTCCGCTCGAATCCCAGACGCACGGCGCTGCGCACGCAGTCCATCGCGGTGTCGCCACCGCCGACCACGACGCAGGTCCCCTTGGCCTCGAGGTCGGGCGCATTGGGATCGGGCCAGATCTCCCGCGGCAGATTCGCGCGGACGAGGAAGTCGGTGGCGAGGAACACGTGGCCGAGGTTCTCACCGGGATAGACATCGCGCTTGCCCGCGCTCGCGCCGATGGCGAGCAGGACGGCGTCGAAGCCCATGTCGCCGCGCAGCTGCTCGATCGTCATGTCGCGCCCGAGTGCGACGCCGCAGCGGATCTCGACGCCTGCGGCCTCCAGGCGCTCGACGAGCGGCGCGAGGCGGCTGTGGTCGTATTTGAAGTTCGGGATGCCGTAGAGCATCACGCCGCCGGGGCGGGCGAGCCTCTCGAAGATCACCGGCTCGTGACCACGGCGGACGAGCTCCTCCGCCGCGGCGAGCCCCGCGGGGCCCGAGCCGATGATCGCAACGCGCTTGCCCGTGCTCGGTCCGCGGCGGATCGGCGGCGTCCACCCCATGCGGCGCGCGAGGCGCGCGAGGAACTCCTCGATCCTCCCGATGGCCACGGGTTTCTCACCGGCGTCGTGGAGCACGCAGCGCGCCTCGCACAGGATCTCCTGCGGGCAGAGCCGGCCGCAGACCTCCGGCATGTTGCTCGTCGTGCGCGAGACGCGCGCCGCCTCGCGGAAATCGCCGCGCGCGGTGAAGCGGATCCACTCGGGGATGCGGTTTTTCAGCGGGCAGCCGAGCACCATGCACGGCGCCTCGGCGCAGAAGAGGCAGCGCTGGGCCTCGGTGAAGGCGAGCTGTGCATCGAAGCCGGGATCGATCTCGCCGAAGTCGCGCACGCGCTGCTCGGGGGGGCGCCTCGGCGTCTCCTGGCGGGGGCCTTTGGGGATCAGCAGCTTGCTCGCGGGGGCAGTGCTCACGTGGGACCTTTGGATCCGGGAGATCAAGAGCGCGATTGGATCAACCCCGGGCGCGGAGTGTCAAGCGGGGAGCGCACTGCAGCGGGCAGTTTGAATTTGAGAGAAGCCCTCGGGTGTGAAACGCTCGGGCACGCCATTGGCGCGTGACCCGGATGCAGCCCTCCTCCCTCAGCCGCCTCGAGACACAGACACTGGCGGTGCCCTCCGCACCGCCTCTTGCCGATTCGGCCTCGAATCTGCCCTGCGAGGTCGTGGCCCTCCTGAGCCGAACGCCCGCGACGGGGAAGACGACCTGTGTTGTGAATCTGGCGGCGGCGCTCGCGCGCAGAGAGCGCCACGTGCTCGTTGTGGATCTCGACCGGGCCGGATTCGCATCCGACTGGCTGCGGCCAAGGGCTGAGGCCTCGCCTGTCAGTGTCGCCGATGGGCCCGCACTGAGCATCGCCGAAGTGTTGGCGGGTGATGCCCCCGCGCAGCGGGCGGTGGTCGAGACGAAGGTCCCCCTCGTCGATCTCATCCCCGCCTCGCAGCTGCTCGCGCGCGTTGAGAAGTCATGGGAGAAAGTGGACGACTGGGAGAAGCGCTTGGCCCGGGCTCTCGATCCCCTGCGCAGCGGGTATCAGTTCATCCTGATCGACTGCCCACCCGAGATCTCGCGCGTCACGACAGCGGCGCTGGTCGCGGCGACCGGTTTCATCGTGCCGATGATCCCTCACCTGGTCACACCCAGGGAGTTCGAGGAGGAGATGGAGGTGATCGCCGAGGCGTGGGAGCACTCCGGATCCGAGGCGCAGCTGCTGGGCATCCTGATGAACCAGGTGAAGCCCGAAAGGGCCACGGAGAATGCCGCGTCGCTGATGAGCGCCCGCCCCGGGTTTTTCCGAAAGGCCTTTCGGACGATCATTTTGGCCGACCAGAGACTCTGTGCGTGTCAGTCGCTGCGGCGAGTCGTTTCACATGAGCTCAACAAGAGCCCCGCCCCGCGGAACTTCGATCATCTCGCCCGCGAGCTGCTGCTGCGGGTGCACGGCCTTTCTGAGGATGAGATCGCTTCCGAGGTCGAGAAGCCCCCGCCTCCGCCTCCGATTCCACCCCTTGGCGAGGATCCTGAGGTCATCCGCGAGAGACTGAGACACATCGAGGAGGTGGTGAAGGACGTCGAGCTGGAAGTGAAAGAGGGTGAGGAGGGCGAGTCCTATCACCCGCGCATCGACAAGCCGCTGCCCGAGACACCCCCCAAAGGGGAGGCGGACTATCGCATCTCCGCGGAGTCGGAGCGCGAGCTGTTCGAGATGGCGGCGCAGCAGATCGGTCTCCCTCTCACCCGGCTCGACGATCTGCAGGTGACGCCCGATCTGATCGAGGCCCTGCCCGCGGAGGCGGCGCAGCGTCTCGGGGTCTTCCCCGTCGCGATCACGGAGGTGGGGTTGCGGGTTGCGGTGAGCAATCCCTTCGTGCAGGGGCTGCAGGCGGAGCTGGAGCGGATCACGGGGGGGCGAGTTTTTCTCTGCCTCGCGCCACCGGCGGAGGTGAAGCGCCTGATCCGAAGGCACATGAGATAGGACGACTCTGATTGCGTCGACGCATCGCCCTGAGGTACCAGAGACCCCATGCCGCCCGAGCCCTCCCCCGCCGAGCTCGCCGTTTTGACGATCTTCGTCACGTCGGTCTGCAATGCCCGCTGCGAGACGTGCTTCTTCTGGGACAGCCTCAATCACCCCCGCGATGAGATGACGCTCGATGAGTGGGCAAAGGTGGCCGAGACGGTGCCTCCCGTGCGCGGCCTCCAGCTCTCGGGGGGGGAGCCGACCCTCGACGCCGACCTCGTCGACAAGGCGATGCTCTTCATCCATCGCCCCGAGACGTCGATCTCGCTGCCGACCAACGGGATCCGCACCGACCAGGTGGTGACGCAGGTGGGTGCGCTCACCTCCTGTTTTCCGCAGAACCGCGTGATCGTCGGCGTCTCGATCGACGGCCCCGCGGAGATGCACGACCAGATCCGGGGGGTGAAAGACAACTTCGCGAAGGCGATGCGGACGCTCGATCAGCTGCGCGACCTCCAGCGCGAGCGGCCGAACCTGCGGCTCACGACGCTGACATGCCTCATGGAGAAGAACGCCGCTGCGATGCCCGATCTGCTGCGCGGATTCGCCGACAGCGGTCGAGTCGACTTCGTCACCGTCGAGCCCCTGCGCGAGCAGACGCCCGTCGATGGCCTGCGCGCGCCCTCGCACGAGACGCTGAAGTCGATCCAGGATCTCGCGCTCGAGCTCAACATCCGGCTGCTCGCGGAGCGATACCCCGAGGAGATGCCGTCGATCGTCTCGCACCTGGACGAGCTCTACGGCATTCAGCAGCGGATGCGCATCCGCGGCGTGCTGGACCTCGACTGCCAGGCGGGCGCGGCGACGGGTGTGCTGGAGGCGAACGGGACGGTGCGGCTGTGCGAGCTGCTCGAGCCCGTGGGCAATGTGCGCGATTTCGACCACGACTGGAACGCGGTCTGGCACTCGGAGCCCGCGCGGCGCCAGCGTGAGCACATCCTGACGCGGGCCTGCTCGTGCACTCACTGCGTCAACGTGGGGCAGTCGATCGCCTTCGACGCCGAGGCGGAGGCGCGGCGGCGCGAGACGGAGAGGCAGCTGGCGGCGCGAGCCGCGGCGAAGAGCTGAGAATTCTCGCGCAGAGGCGCGGAGATCGCAGAGAAATGAGATTCGGGGGCGAGCTCTCGGACAACGATCTGAGAGGTGGGGATTATTCCTTTGCCCTTGGTGCCAGAGCACGAAAACATTCTCTCTGCCATGCCGACTCTGAAGGATCTCGCCCAACGCCTGCACGCCGAGCTGGACATCGCCGACGTGATCGGGCGCCACGTCGCCCTGCACAGGAAGGGGGCGACACTGGTCGGGCTCTGCCCATTTCACGACGATCACCGCCCCTCGCTGACGGTGAACCCCGACAAGGGGCTCTATCACTGCTTCGTCTGCAAGGCGGGCGGCGACATGATCACGTTCGTTCAGAAGATCGAGGGGCTCGACTTTGTCGGCGCGCTCGAGCTGCTCGCCCAGTGGGCGGGCATCCCGTTCGAGGATTACCGGGGCGCGCCGCCCGAGGCGGCGAAGGGCCAGCGGAGCCGGGAGGAGACCCTGCGCGAGGTGTGTGTGACGGCGCGCGAGCTCTATCGCCGGGCGTTGGCCCATCCGCAGATGGGGGCGAAGGCCACGGCCTACCTCACGCAGCGGGGAATCACGCCCGAGGTGGCGGAGCGCTTCGAGCTGGGTTATGCCCCCGCGGAGTGGGATGCGCTGTTCAAAAGGCTGACGTCGAAGGGCTTCCGTCCCCAGACCATGGTCGAGGCGGGGCTGACCATTCATCACGCCGAGCGCGACTCGGACTATGACCGCTTCCGCGACCGTCTGATTTTCCCGATCTGGGACGCGCTGGGGCGTCCGGTGGCCTTCGGGGGGCGTGTTTTGGAGAGCACGGACGACGACTCGCCGAAGTACATCAACTCGCCCGAGACTCCCATCTACAAAAAGGGCAACACTCTGTATGGGTATCATTTGGCGAAAGAGCCCATGCGCGCCGAGGGTCGGGCGGTGCTGTGCGAGGGGTATATGGACACCATCGCCGTTCAGGTGGCGGGGGTGGCCGACGCCGTCGCGAGCCTGGGCACCGCTCTGACCGACGCCCAGGCGAAGCTGCTGCGCCGCCATGCCGAGCGGGTGGTGATGCTGTACGACGCCGATGCCGCGGGAAAAGATGCCACTCTGCGCGGGTGCGAAGTGCTGATTCGACAAGGTCTGAAGGTCTTCATCGCCGCGCTGCCCGAGGGCATGGACCCCGATGATTTCGTCCAGGAGCACGGGGCCGAGGCGCTCGGAAAGCTCCTGGAGGAGGCGCGCCCCGCGCTGCGACATCTCTCCGAGTGGCTCCTGAATTCGCCGAAGGCCCCTGAGGATCCGATGGATCGGCGCATCTGGGCGCTGAGCCAGCTGCAGCCGTGCTTGGTGGCGAACCCGAATGTGATTCTCCGCGATGCCGAGATCTCCGGGGCCTCGGAGTGGCTCGGTCTGCCTGAGGATCTGGTGCGCCGTCATCTGGGCGAGAGCAGCTCGCCCGCCCGGCACGATCTTCGCCAGGAAGTGCAATTGAGAAAGCTTGACAGGGTGGACCCCCTTGATCAGGCTGTCGTGCGCTGTTTGCTGGAAAATGCGGACTTGTGCGCTCTTGTCCGTGCTCAGCATCAGGCGCTCGAGGGATTGACCGATCCTCGGGCGCGCCGATGGATTGAGCGGCTGCTCGCTGAGGAGATTCCTCAGGAGGCGGGTGGCCGTTTTGCGCTGCACGCCATCGAGGTGATGGCGGCAGAGGATGCCACGGAGGCGGAGACTCTGCGCGAGATTCTGCTGGCTGTGGAAGATTACTCGGATCCGGAGAAGATTCTGAGACTGAGTTTGGAGCGACTGGCTCAGAGGGCGGCGCAGCGCCGGGGTCAGGCAATCCGCAAGACGCTCGAAGACACCCCGGCGTCAGAGGTTCCTGAGGCCTCCCGAGTCATTGAGTGCCATGAAAAGAATCTCCAAGCGAAACAGAAGCCCAAATCCATTCCGTACAAAAAGGCTCCCTGAGACCCGCCCCCAGACCCCCCGGGTGGGGTCCATGTGATACAATGGACAGGGACACGCGGCGGTGGCCCCGCGCGCCGCGACGCCCCTCCCTTTTCCGACTGGAGAGTGCTGCGACCCCATGACCTCTCGAAAGACATCGACGAAGTCCTCGGCGAAGACCAAGGCTGCGAAGAAAAAGACCACGGCGAAGAGAAAGACTGCGGCCAAGGCGTCGAAGCGCACCACGGCCAAGCCCAAAACGGCCAAGGCCTCGAAGTCCACGCCGGCGAAGAAGAGATCCACAGCCAAGGCGTCGAAGAAAACCGCCTCGGCCAAGGCCTCGAAGGCCTCCGCCCCCGCGAAGGAGACGAAGGCGAAGAGGAGCTCTGCTCAGGAGAGGGACGCCGCCCCGAGCCAGCCCGAGAAGCAGGCTGAGGACAAGGCCAAGGGGGAGGACACGGACGACGACAAGTCGGCGCCGGGCAAGGACCTCGAGAAGATCGTCGAGATCGGCAAGGAGAAGGGGTACGTCACCCGCGAGGAGATCGAGGCGGCGCTGCCCGAGGACGCGACCGTCGAGGCGATGGAGGACCTGATCGAGGAGCTCAGTGACCTCCACATCGACGTCTTCGACGAGAAGGACATCGAGGACGTCGAGGAGACCACCGACAAGGCCGACCGCGACGCCCCCTCGCGGGAGAGCGCCGCGGCGGGTCTGCTCGACATCCGGGGCGAGGAGCCCTCCGACGACAGCGAGTCGGTGAAGATCGACGACCCGGTGCGTCTCTACCTCATGGAGATGGGCAAGGTGCCGCTGCTCACCCGCGAGGAGGAGGTGACGCTGGCCAAGCAGATCGAGAAGGGCCGCTACGAGATCACGCACGCGATCGCCTACGCGAGCGCGACGGCGGGCGAGCTGGCGAAGATCCGCGAGCGGCTGGAGACGGGCAACGTCAACCTCAACGACATGCTGCGGGCCAACATCGACGAGACGGACCCGGACGAGCGCGAGCGGTGGATCAAGTTCGTCCTGGAGCAGATCGACGCGATCCTGGACCGCCACGGCAAGAACCTGGTGGGCCTGGAGCTGCTCGAGGACCCGACGCTCGACGACGAGACGCGGTCGAAGCTGAAGACGGACCTGACCAACCGGCGCGAGAAGATCTACGAGTATCTGCGCAAGATCGACTTCAACTTCAACATCATCGAGTCGATCGCCGAGCACATCAAGGAGATCGCGCAGCGGATCGAGGAGGCGAACCGCGAGATCCGCGAGGTGGTTCTCAAGACGATGCTCAGCGAGGAGGAGCTGCGGCGGATCGTCAAGAAGACGAAGAAGAACTCGCCCGAGGCCAAGCGGCTGGAGAAGAAGTACGGCTACTCGATCGAGCAGTTCGTCAAGTTCGACAAGCGGGTGCGCAACGCGCAGCGGCTGATCAAGCGGCTGGAGAAGGACGCGGGCAACACGTACGAGGAGCTGCGCGACATCGCCGTGGCGATCAACGAGGGGGAGAAGGAGGCCCACGAGGCCAAGATGAAGGTGGTCGAGGCCAACCTCCGCCTTGTCGTCTCCATCGCCAAGAAGTACACGAACCGTGGCCTGCAGTTCCTGGACCTGATCCAGGAGGGCAACATCGGCCTCATGCGCGCCGTTGACAAGTTCGAGTACCAGCGCGGCTACAAGTTCTCGACCTACGCCACCTGGTGGATCCGGCAGGCGGTCACGCGCGCCATCGCCGACCAGGCGCGGACGATCCGCATCCCGGTGCACATGAT
The DNA here is from genome assembly GCA_016928695.1 of Candidatus Sumerlaeota bacterium. GTDB lineage: Bacteria > Sumerlaeota > Sumerlaeia > JABWBI01 > JABWBI01 > JAFGKF01. Next base: position 26,422 of record JAFGKF010000156.1, read on the forward strand.
CGAGACGATCAACAAGCTCTCGCGCGTCAGCCGCTTCCTCGTCCAGGAGCTGGGCCGCGAGCCCACGCCCGAGGAGCTGGCCGAGAAGATGATGATGCCGGTCGAGAAGATCCGGCGCGTCTACCGCATCGCGCAGCAGCCGATCAGCCTCGAGACGCCCATCGGCGAGGACGGCGACTCGCACTTCGGCGACTTCATCGAGGACGCCGACGCCGTCTCGCCCGTCGACGCCACCGCCTACTCTCTCATGCAGGAGCAGATCGACGACGTGCTCCGGACGCTGACCGAGCGCGAGGAGAAGGTGCTGCGGCTGCGCTTCGGCATCGGGGGCAACGACTTCCCCCGCACGCTGGAGGAGGTCGGGACGATCTTCAACGTCACGCGTGAGCGCGTGCGCCAGATCGAGACGAAGGCGCTGAACAAGCTCCGCCATCCCAGCCGGCGCAAGAAGCTGATCGAGTTCCTGGAGTGAGCGGCCCGCCTTGGCCGTGTCATGAGCGTCCCGCTCATGATTGCCGCCTCGAGATGCCTCCAGCCCCGATCATCGGCAAGATGCCGATGCAACGCGGAGCGATGTCACTCCACCCTCTCCCGCGTGACCATCAGCACCGTGCCCGTGGGCCAGGGGAGGTCGAGCCAGGCGGGGGCTTCGCTGAAGTGGAAGGCGACGTTCTCGTCATAACCCATCGTGTC